>JANQZS010000001.1 GCA_030728405.1 Candidatus Nanopelagicales bacterium
GTGCAGTTGGTGCCGTCCTTGCCGTTACGACCGCCCCAGCCCCCGACCATCCAGTCGTACCACATGAAAAATGACCCATCACCTTTTCGACCGTCCCTGCCCCCCACGAGGAGGTATTCGAGATTGAAGGAGCAGGCGATGGCTCGCTCAGGCATGATCGTCGACCAGAGTTCGAATATGGCGCTCATGATCTTTTCGTACGGTCCGGAGCAAAAGCCCGTGACCGCCACAGGCCAGCCTGCATTGACCACGGTTCCTTCTGGCCCGAGATCGCAGGTGATTGCCCGATAGAACCCCGAGTTCAGCGGGATGTCCGGGAAGAACGTCTTAGTACCAGCCACGACACCGGAGAATGATGCGCCGAAACCTGAGTTCAGGAAGCTCGCAACCGCGGGTGCGGACTCGGACAGGTCATAGTGGATCTGATCCCCAGAGATGCGCATCTTGACCTTGATCGGCACGAGGCCCTCGCCATGGGCTGGGTCGTAGTCGATGTAGTCGGTTGCTTCCCATTCGCCATCGGGCAGTTCGAGGATGCGCTTTCTGGCGAGGCGCTCCACGTAGTCCTGAACTTCCTCGAACGCAATAACGACTGTGTCTTTGGAGTACTTATCCACGAGGCGCAGGATCTCTCGTTCGCAGACTCCTGTTGCCTCGGCCTGCGCGCGCATGTCACCCATGTTCGCCGCAGGTGAGCGGGTGTTGGCGACGATCAGTTCAGCCACGTCGCGGCGGAACACGCCTCGGTCCCATAGCTTGACCGGCACCATTCGGAAGCCCTCTCCGAAATGCTCCGTTGCATTCACGTCGAAGGAGCCGGGAACCGTTCCTCCCATGTCAGACCAATGGCCCATCGACATGGCGAACGCGATGATCTCGCCATCTACGAAGATCGGTCGAATGATGCGGACATCATTGAAGTGCGTTCCACCCGTGTACGGATCATTCACTCCGAAGATGTCACCGGGGTTGATGTCTCCAGCAAAGCGCTCAATGATCGATTGCGCTCCGAAGTGCAAGGTACCCACATGCACGGCAACATCCTGGCTTCCCTGCATCACCGTGTTGCCCTTCGCATCCACGAGTGCGCATGAGAAGTCTCTGGCATAGATGACGAATGAGTGACAGGTGCGCAGAATTTGCTCGCTCATGAGATCGACGGAGGTTGAAAACGCATTCTTGAGGACCTCGAAGGTAACAGGATCAAGGGTGCTCATTTTCGCGGTGCTCTGTACTGTCGCGGTCATCCTGATATCTCCTGAATGTGAATGAGGATGTTCCAGTTCCTGTCGATTTCCCACCTGGTGTGAGGAGGAACGAGAGTGGTGCTGTCCAACTGGTCGATGACTGCCGGCCCTGCTGCTCCCATTCCCGGGACGAGCGATGAGCGCTCATATATCGGAGTGGACACCGCGTTCACACCAATACGCTCGACGTCCTCGAACCAGACATCACGGTAGGCACTTGGAGCGGGTGGAGACTGCTCGATTACCTCAGTCGCTGCCATGTCCGGCTTGGGGGTCACTCCGATGGCCCGGACGCCGAGTTGATAGATCTCGATAGGTGCATCGATCTGGCTGAAGGAGTACTCGCGTTCATGCTCGCGATGGAACCGCTCGACTGCTTCTGCAAGAGCCGCCGCTCCCGTTCCTACGGTCACGGTGAGAGATCGCCACTGTCCCAGGTAGCGCATCGCAGCGGTGCGCTCAAGCACGACCTGCTCATCACTGACACCCTCGTGCTTCAGATGTTCAGCGGCCTCAAGTTCCATCGTTTGGTACATGGACTCCATCTCTGCAGGCTCAGCCTCGGAGAGGGACTTTTGATACATCACCGCCAGGTCATGGCGAATGTCAACGAGGAGACAGCCAAGCGCTGAGGTCACTCCTGGGTTCGGTGGCACCAACACGGTGGGAATCGAGAGCTCTCGGGCGAGTGCAGCGCCATGCAGCGCACCCGCACCTCCGAAGGCGACCAAAGCAAACTCGCGAGGGTCATAGCCTCGACGAATCGATACCAAGCGCACCGCATCGGCCATATTGGCGTTGGCGACCTTGATGACCGACAGGGCCGCATCCTCAACGCTCATCTGGAAGGGCGTTGCCACCCCGACCTCAATCGCCGTGCGGGCGAGGTCCGCCTTGAGGTGCATCTTGCCACCCGCAAGCGAGGTTCCTAATCGGTTGAGAACGACGTTCGCATCCGTATTGGTCGGCTGGACACCACCCATTCCATACGCTGCTGGACCAGGTGTGGCGCCGGCTGACTGCGGGCCATTGCGCAGGGAACCGGCCGAGTCGATCCACGCAAGTGAGCCACCCCCCGCACCAATCGTGAGAACCTCGATGCTCGGGAAGCAGATTGGGTATCCGTACTCCACAGCCCACTGCTTTGTGACTCGGACTTCTCCTTCGTACACCAGCGCAATGTCGGTGCTCGTGCCACCCATATCCAATCCGATGGCATTGGGGAAGCCCGCCTGTGACGCGAGGTGCCTTGCGGCAATGGCTCCTGCTGCGATGCCCGATGCGGCAAGACGCACGGCGTACTTCTGAACCATGCGCGTGGTCATCGATCCGCCACCTGAGTGAAGAAGTAGGAGGTCGCCCGCGTATCCCTCTGCTTTCAGGTTCTCGCTCAGCTGCTGGACGTAATCACCAACGAGCGGTGCAAGAACGGCATTGGCGACCGTCGTGTTGAATCGGTCGTGCTCGAAGATCTCCGGGAGGATCTCGCTGGAGGTGGAGATGCGCACGTTGGGCAGTTCTTCTTCGAGGATCTCCTTCATGCGGCGTTCATTGGCGCCACTCGCATAGGAGTTTACGAAGCAGACCGCGACAGTCTGGATATTCTTCTTCCGCAACTTCGCCGCAACTTCACGAGCCTCTGTCTCATTCACCGAAACGAGGACATTCCCCTCGAAATCAATGCGTTCGGTAACCTCGTACCGATCTCGTCGGCGAATGTATGGGCCAGCTACATCCTTGTAGGCATCCCAGAGGTCGTCCTTCGTGCCGTTGCGAATCTCAATAACATCGCGAAAACCACGCGTGGTGACCATTGCCGCAGGTGGGAAGCGCCTCGTGATGAGGGCGTTGGTGGCCACAGTTGTGCCGTGGCTGAACAAAATGACATCGGCCAGGTTCACGCCCACTGACTGGGCGGCTTCCATGACTGCCCGGCCGGGGTCATCCGGTGTGCTGGGCACCTTCCCAACGCGGATCTGTGCCGATGACTCGTCAAGCACAATGACATCCGTGAAAGTCCCGCCCACGTCGACCGCGACCCGCAGGGTTGCCATGAACACCTCCATATAGCCCAGCATCAATTGCGTTGGGGGTTGCAAATGTACGTCAGCACCGCCCACGTGGCAATGGACTGAAAGAAATTCGAATGGCACAATTTTGTAAATTTTCCAAAACTTTGCATCCAACTGCTCTAAGGTCAAGGCGTAACTACCGCGAGTACGGGCGCGGTGTGATTTTTCGAGGGGATGAATTCGTCAACGTGACAAAAACGTTACCAATCTCGTCACTCACTGCGCCACCCGAGGCTCCGGATTCGCCCGTCAAGCTCACCATGTCAAACGTCGCTGCAGTGGCCGGCCTGCGGATTGCCGTAAGCGGACCCGATGGCGTGGTCCACGGCGCCTGCCCCATCGAACACCCCGACATGGTCGACGAGCTAGAGGCCGGTTGGCTGGTGGTCTCCGAGGGGATCGGATTTGGCGGGGCAAGCGAGACCGACCTGCGCTCCTTCGTCCGCGCGATCAAGATTCGCTCATCGCCAGGTCTCGTGATCAAGTTGGGGCGCGGATGGGACCAGGTGCCCGGTCCACTCATGAATGAGGCTGAGCATCTTGAACTGCCCGTGTTCATCATGCCCAGCGAGACGCCGGTCAGTTCCTTCCTCAGATACGTGCATGAGGCAGCGAGCATCAACGACCTTGCAATTCTGACGCAAGCTCTGAGCATTCAGACGGAACTCCTTGCAGCTCTTTCCTATCCCGACGTTGAGGTCGAGCTGGTGCGAAGAATCTCAGGAGCACTCGACGTGTCCACCGTGCTCTATGACGCAGAGTTCAGGCCCATCGCAATTCAAGGTGATGCGCCGATCCACCTCATCGCCGAGCACATCCGAGAGCATCGTTCGCAGGCCACCGTGACACTTGTTGGCAGGTGGCTCCTGGACCATGGCTCGATCGCTACCCCGGTAGGTGACTATCACCTCGGACTTGCTTGGCGGATCGGCAACGAACCCAACCGGGAGTTGGTGCGCTCGTCTCGGCGGGCTATGGAGCAACTACTGCATGCACATGCACGAACCGTCGCCCTGGCGCAAGAGCAGGATCACCTGCAGCGAGCACAGGTCCTGATCGAATTGCTCGATGGGGTGGATGAGGACAGGTTGGAGAGGCTTCGCGATCGTCTCGTGCTGCTGCACTTCCCCCGAGACGCTGTGTACCAAATACACGCCATCGCCATCCCCAAGGCGGAGGCGCTCGAGCTTGGCGAGGAGTCAAGCAGAGACGATGTGGATCGACTCGTGTTTCAGGCCATGGCCTTCTCCCGGAAACAGCAGGTCGACATTCTCATCGGGAGGCATCGGGGAATGCTCGTCATCCTTCATACAGGACGCGAGGACTTCGGCAGAACGCTGGTCGATGCACTTCCTGAGCACTCCCACGGGAGCAGTTCCACATTCCTTGATCTGACGGAAAGCAATGTGATCCTGCGACAGTCGGAAACCTCACTCGCGACGAGTATCCGTCAAGGCAGGTTCACGCCTTTTCACAGAGTGGGCTTCGCTGACTTCGTCCTGGGGCACATTCCGCGAGAGGAACTCAATTCCAAAGGACAACAGGTTCTGGCTGAATTGTCCCGCGCGCCGAATCTCTTGGACACTCTTGTCGAGTATCTGAGGCATGGCATGGATATTCAAGCCACTGCACAGGCCATGCATCTGCATCCGAATTCGATCCGGTACCGGTTGAGTAAGGCGGAGGAGACGATTGGGCTTGTCCTCACCGATCCCGAGACGATTACCGTCCTCTACTTATCACTGAATGAGCGCATCAGGGACACCACAGTGGCGTCGCGCGCCATGTCACCGCATGCACCCCGTTGGACAGCATGATGGTTCGCCGAAGTTCTGATCGAGGAAAATCTCTGGATCCAGCCGAGTGGCGTTTGGCTGTAGACGTCGGGGGAACCTTCACAGATATCTGCGCCATCAATGAACGAACGTCTGAACTTATCGCCTCGAAGATTCCCTCATCCATCGATGACCCGCTCGCTTCAGTCATCCTGGGAATTGCCGCTTCGGGAATTGCGCTGAAGGACGTGCGCCTCGTGACGCACAGCACGACCATCACCACGAATGCACTGGTCACACGAGATTTTCCTCCCGCTGCAATGATCACAACACAGGGATTTCGAGATGTGATCGAGATACGAGATGGAACGCAGCAAGACGTCTGGGATGCATACAAGGAGGTCGCACCTCCTTACATCAAGCGTCGGAACCGTTTTGAAGTTGACGAAAGGATCGACTACTCGGGGCGAGTGCTGACTCCCCTTGATGTCAGTCAGACCGAAACGGTCGCACAGGAGATTGTCCGCCGCGGAGTGAAGACTGTTGCGGTCTGCCTGCTCAATTCCTACGCAAATCCAATCCACGAGCTGCAGGTCCGAGAGGTGCTCCTGTCCTTGAACGCAACACTGTCCGTCACGTTGTCATCGGAGACACTCCCCGAGGTGAATGAATACGAACGATTCTCAACAACGGTCGCAAACAGTCTTCTCGGTTCACTCGTCACCGAATACATCGGAAGGCTTGATGCCTACTTGCGAGAGCACGGCTATCAGGGCGACCTCCTCCTGATGCATTCAGGTGGAGGGTCGATGACTGCCGACTTGGCCCAGCGCTATCCCTTACGACTTGCAGCCTCCAGCATCGCCGGTGGTGCGATGGCTGCCCGCCACATTGCCCAGCAGTGTGGGTTCACAGATGCCATTTCTCTTGATATGGGTGGAACCAGCACCGACATCACCCTCATCCAGAACGGACAGGTCCGCGTCAGCAAGCAGTGGTGGGTTGAGTACGGACATCCGATCTCATTCCCCGGAGTAGAACTCTCCGCCGTCGGCGCCGGAGGCGGCACTATTGCCTGGATTGATGGCACCGGAGGCATTCGCAGCGGTCCTCATTCCGCCGGATCCACCCCCGGTCCAGTCTCGTACGGGCGCGGCGGCGTCGAGCCGACCAACACGGACGCGAATCTCTTGCTTGGTCGACTAGGTGCCGAACTTGCCGATGGAGCGATCAGTCTCGATGTGGATGCGGCCCAGGAATCGATGAGAGTGTCAATCGGTGAACCCCTCTCACTCTCTGTCCCAGAAGCGGCTCTTGCGGTACTAGAGATTGCCGACTCCGCGGTGAGTGGCGCAGTACGGCTTCTCAAGCAAAGTCGGAGATCTCTTTCTCCCAGTGCACCGATGATTGTCTTCGGTGGCGCCGGACCAATGCATGGAGCTGCCGTGGCACGGGAACTCGACATACCGCTCGTCATCATCCCGCCGAATCCAGGCATCACCTCAGCCTTGGGGTGCCTGCTCGTCGACGTGAGACACGATTTCACTGCGATGTATCACGGCATTGCATCCGATCTTGAGCCAAGTTCGCTGGAGAGCCGATTCCTGGACCTCGAGACAGATGCCCGCGCCCGACTACGAAAGGAGGGCATCAGCGAGGCGGACATGGTCCTCGAGCGTTCAGTCGACCTCAGGTACCGAGGACAGTGGCGATCCATGAACCTACCCTTCGGTCGAGGAAAGGGAGCTCTCAAGTCCGCAGTGCAGCTCTTCCAGGCGGAGTACCAGGCACAATTCTCATATCTCGATGGAGAGGCTCCGGTCGAGATCTATCAATTGGGGCTCACTGCCATCGGGCGACTCCCCACGATCGAATTCCCCCACCATCCTCTCCGAGGGGGCAAGCCGTCGCCACGAGGATCTAGGAACGTTACCTTCAACGTCGAGGAAGGCCCGCAGCAGACGGATGTCTATGACCGCAGTCGTCTGAGCTCTGGCATGACGGTCTCAGGTCCTTGCATCATTGAACAGGCCGACGCAACGACAGTGATCCCGCCAGAATACGAAGCACGTGTCGATCCATGGCTCAACCTGCACCTATCCCTCAAGGACGTGTGATGTCCCCACGAGCACGCAGCGCGGCGCGGCGAACATCTCCTGGAGAGGGCTTGTTCGACCCTGTCACTTTTGAGATTCTGCGGAATTCCTTCGGAACCGCCGTCGAACTCATGGCTCAACAGTTCCGATCCACCTGCCATTCATTTGTCATCTACTCAAAAGATTTCTCCTGCAGTCTGGCCAATGCCGCAGGAGACACCATCGTGCAGGGAGATGAGGATGTTGCTGTTCATATCGGCACTCATCACCTCGTCTGCCAGCACATACTCCAGGAATTTGCCGGGGACATTTACGAAGGAGATGTCTTCATCACGAATGATCCCTATGCCGGTGGGACTCACTTCAACGATGTTCGCGTCCTTCGACCCATCTTTGCCAACAACATCCTCATTGCCTGGGCGATGGCAAATGGACATTGGAGCGACGTGGGAGGCCTTGTCCCTGGATCATTCGATGTCAATGCTCGCGAGCACTTTGGTGAAGGCCTGAGAATCTCTTCCGCAAAAGTCTGGTCGCAGGGGCGATTCCGCGCAGATGTCGCGCGACTCATCGTTGGCAATACTCGCGCCCCTCAGGACAATCTCAGTGACCTCAACGCTCAAGCGGAGGCAACGCGAGTGTGTGAGCGTGAGATTCTTCGGCTTGTTGGACGATACAGCCGTGAAGTAGTGATCCAGGCCTTCGACGAAATGATCCGCAACGTTCGCACCCAACTTCAGTCCAGGATCCTGGAATTACCGGATGGCACATGGACTGCTACTGATTATCTGGATTCGGATCCATCACAAGGTGAGGGCCTCATTCCCATCCAGGTGACAATGACAATTGCCGGTGATCGCCTCTCCTATGACCTCACCGGTTCTGCACCTGCCGTCTCATCGTTTATGAACGCGACCTTTGGCTCGACACTCTCCGGAATTCTTGCTGGCACGAAACACTTCGTTCCCGAGATACCCGTAAATGCCGGCTTCTACCAATCCATTGATGTCAACTACGGTCCAACTGGAACCGTTGTCAATGCCACGTGGCCCACAGCGGTGAGTGGTTTCGTCTCTGGAGCGTTCGAGAAAGTGCTGAACGCGATCTTTGAACTGTGGTCTCATGTCCTTCCAGAACGAGCAACAGCATGCTCCTTCAACCTTGAGTATCTGCTCGTCGGAGGCCGTGATATTCGAGAACCCAGTCACCCCATCTTCATGTGGTACGACTGGATGGTTGGCGGATGGGGTGCGCGCTTTGGTGCCGATGGAGCGAACGCGGCGTCACCTCTCTTCGGCGCTGGCTTCGCGTCCCAACCGATTGAAGGACAGGAGCGGCTGAATCCAGTCGTGACAACCCACTATCAGATAGTGACCGACTCGGGTGGGCCTGGCGAGTTTCGCGGTGGCTGTGGGGTCGAGAAGGGAGGACGTCTCTCCGACAGCGCAGCGACCGTCATGTCGTACTGCTGCGATCGAGCACGAAGCATCCCCTGGGGAATTCGCGGTGGGCTCGGATCGACTGCACAAGGTTTGTGGCTCAACCCGGGCACCCCCGGTGCCCAGTACCTGGGTGCGTCATTTTCCAATGTGGCCTTGGTATCCGGCGACGTCTTCAGCAGGCCGAGCTCGGGTGGCGGTGGGATGGGAGACCCGACAAGACGAGATACGCAGGCTGTGCTCGAGGACGTGAGAGATGGATATGTGTCACTCCATCGTGCGGCCAAAGACTATGGAGTCGTAATCACGCAACACGGTCATGAACTCGACCCCGAGAGTCTCCAGGTGGACGAAGCCGCAACAGTGGAACTCCGTGCGAGCATTCGGAGCAACCGAGTTCAATGGCTGACAAGTGATCCCGAAGTCGTGGCCCGAAGGTTTAGAAGCGGTGAGATCGACGCCCTAGACTGCGTGCGCACATATGGTGTCATCCTGAACTGGGGAACCGGAGAACTTCACCCTCGGACCACAGAGCAGACTCGCCAATTCGTCCATGATCGTGCTGCCTCATGGTGGCAGAACGGAGATGATGATCAACATGGGTGACGTTACTGTTCTGGGAACCGGACGCATGGGCAGAGCGATGGTTGAGCGACTTGCACAAGATGGGCATTCGGTATCAGTCTGGAACCGATCACCATCAGCAGCCGCCGACCTGGCTGAGCGCTGGGGATGCAGACATGCTTCTTCGCCCCACGACGCTGTCGCTGGTGCTGACGTCGTCATCTGCTCATTGGCTCACGGTGCCGCCACCGAATCAATCCTGCTCGATCCACAATTTCAAGAAGCCCTCACCGAAAACTCCATCGTCTGTGACATGGGAACCAGCGGTCCAGACACGGCACAGCGCCTCGCTCAGGAATTCGCCGCTGTTCGCCCATCCTTCGTCGATGGACCCGTATCAGGCTCCGTGTCATCAGTCCTCAATCGGCAACTTCTTGTCATGGCGAGTGGAGATAGTGACGTCGTAGATAGGCTCCGCCCGGTTCTCGAATCCTTTGCAAAAATGGTCATCTACGTGGGACCTGCAGGGCAGGGCCAGAAGATGAAACTTGCTGTCAACCTCGTCCTCTATGCATTGAATTCTGCCATCGCCGAAGGTATGGCATTGGCCACAGCGGCTGGAATTGATCGGGACAAAGCCTACGAGGTGCTCGCCAACAGCTCCGTAGCTGCGCCCTACCTGATCAACAAGCAAGCATCATTTCTCTCCGATGCGTCTCCGGTGACAATGAGTCTTGATCTCGTGCAGAAAGATTTACGACTCATTCTCACCATGTCCGACCTGAACAACCTGATGCTGCCTGTTCTTCACGGTGTCCTCGGCGAGGTTACCCAATCCATCGACAACGGATTTGGATTGGCTGACATGGCAGACCTCTACCCCTACTTGATGGGATGGGAGAAGCCCCAGCGCGACTGAACGCAACTCGCATTGATCGACTCAGCTAGATAAATCCCTCACCCATTCCGATGCTGGACTGGATACGCCCAGAAGGAAACTTTTCAGGCGATTGTCAGCGCACTGCACTCACGGAAAGGGCATACAGGGAGATGCCCATGACGAACATGCCACCGATCACTCCATAAATCACCAGATGCGGATGCCCGTAGTCCCTGGCCACTGGCATCATCTGATCGAGCGCAATGAAGACCATGACGCCGGCAATTGCAGCCAGGAGGATGCCCATGACGGATGGCGTTATGAGCGGGGCCAGCAGTACCAATGCGAGAATGGCGCCCAGCGGCTCCGCCAATCCGCTCAGCGCGGAGTAGTAGAAGGCCTTGACCCGGCTACCCGTCGCGAAGTACACGGGAACAGACACCGCGATTCCTTCCGGAATATTGTGCACAGCGATGGCCAGACCAAGCGCAATGCCCAGTGCGGGTTCATCCACAGTCACGACGAAGGCTGCAATTCCCTCCGGAAAGTTGTGCAGTGCGACAGTGACTGCAACGAAGGAAGCGGTTCGCATCAGACGCGACTGACTCAAATAGAGGCTCTTATTCGGGCTGCTCGACATTGACTCAACAGACAGATTCTCGTGCGGATTGCCGAAGTGCGGCACGATGCGGTCGATCAGCGCGATGACAACGGCTCCACACGTGAAAGCAATGAGTACCCCCGGTATCCCCTCTCGATCACCGCCAAGTTGATCCAATGCCTGAGGTAGCAGTTCCATGAATGAGATGTAGAGCATTGAGCCAGCACTGAAGCCCAGTGCAAGCGAGAGGAATACTCGGTTGGTGTGTGTGGCGACTAGTGCAATGAAACTGCCCACGACAGTTGCAAGACCTGCGATGAGAGTCACCGCGAGAGCAAGCCCCACATTTTCGTCCATGATGGAGCAAGGTACAGGTAATCTGCAGCGGCGTGCCTCCGAAACTGGATACCAAGCCGTGCGAGATCGTGACGCTCAATTCCAGGAAGCACAGACGCCGGGTACTCAGGTGCGGATCACCACTCCTACCGCAAAACGGCCGCTCTGGCTGAGTCAGTTGACAAAGGAGAGGGCTGCCGCAAGGAGAGCAACGGCCACAATCACTATTCGAAAGAGTGTTGGAGAGAGACGCTGTGCGGATCGCCCCCCGATGTATCCACCCGCGAGCGCACCCAGTGCCAGCATGGCGGCAATGGGGATATTCACCGGCGCCACGAAAATAAAGACCACGGCCACGACGGTGTTAGCAATTCCCACGGCGAAGTTCTTCACCGCATTGACGGCCTGCAGATCGGATATCCCTGCATACAGGAGCGCGCTAATGACCACTACGCCGGTCGCAGCTCCGAAATACGAGAGGTAGATTCCCGCGAGCGTGAGGCCCAGGACTATGACGAATCGTCTCGGCTGAGACCCCCCTTGCGGCTTGTTGAATGCCCGCGCAATCCAAGGCTGAGCCAGGGTAAGTAGCCCTGCAGTGAGTATGAGCCACGGCACTACTGCAGAGAAGACAGCAGGAGGGATGAGCAGGAGGAGGGGAACACCCATGAAAGCCCCAGCCACAATCGCGAAAGTGGCCAGTCGAGATATCGATCTCATCTCTGGCCTGCGCAGCACAGCGCGATAAGTCCACGCCGCCGAGACATTCCCCGGGAAGATGCCCACGGCACTAGTAACGTTCGCCGAAAGCGGTGGCAGTCCTATCGCAAGCATCGCGGGAAAACTGATCAGAGTGCCGGCACCCACTACCGAATTCATCAGCCCAGCACCGAACCCTGCCACCACTGCTACCAACAGTTCAGTCATGCGAAAGACCGCTACTGATGTAATCAGGCCTGAAGGTAGCGCGAATTGCCACCATGTCGGCTGCCCCTCTAGGGCTGGTCGTCATACTCGTACTTGTCACTGAACAGGTATCCATTACGTCCCCAGTTGTCGCGAGAGACGTCCGTGAACAAGACGGTTATCGTCTCCGGCCGGCACTCCCCGATGCGGCTCAGTTCGCGTGTGAGCACCTCGAGGACTTCACGCTTCTGCTCAACTGTGCGTCCTGGAAACCATTCGATGTGTACCAACGGCATGGGAACTCCTCACGTGAGAGACGGAACTTGGAATGATCGTCATCTTGTCATATAGAGGTGGATGACCCTTCTGGAGAGACAAGGGGAACGGGCGCTCAGACTGACCAATGTGTCGGACCCCCCTTCTGGAACCCATGCCCCGGGTCCACGGACCCCGGTGTTGCGCTCACCTAGGGGTATGGATCACACTTATGAACG
>JANQZS010000002.1:0-37599 GCA_030728405.1 Candidatus Nanopelagicales bacterium
GTCTTTCGGCTTGGTGCCATCGGATAACACGGACTTCATTAAGCGAGTAATCGGGGTTGGCGGTGACCGAGTGATCTGTTGTGATGCCGACGGGCGCATTACGGTGAACGACGTTGTTCTTGATGAGTCGTCTTATTTGTTCCCAGGTGATGTTCCCAGCCTTTCGGCATTTGACGTGCAGGTTCCCGAAGGGAAACTGTGGGTCATGGGCGACCACCGTTCCAACTCGGCAGACTCTCGATCACATTTGGGTGATCCTGGTGGCGGCTTCGTGCCGGAGTCGAAGGTCATTGGGCGAGCGATGAATGTGCTGTGGCCCCTCGATCGCTTATCGATTCTGGAAACGCCATCAATATTTGAGGCAGTGGCGGTTCGGTAATGGCAATCTCTGCCCGCGACGATGCGAATGAGCCCGAAGGTGGCACTCCCAGTGGGTCAGAAAATAGTGACGACGGCCGGGGGAGGCACGCACGTGAGCGCGCGGGTAACGGCACGTGGCGCGGGATTCGTGAATTCGTTGTCATCATTGTTATCGCTCTCATCATCTCTGCGTTTGTCCGAGCTTTCCTCGTCCAAGCTTTTTATGTTCCTTCGTCATCCATGGAAATGACGTTGGTGCCCAATGATCGGATTGTTGCTTCACGCATCACCACCCGCATCGCCGGTGTCGACCGTGGCGAAGTTCTTGTCTTCCGTGACCCTGGTGGTTGGTTGCCAGAACCAGCATCTGCCCCAGGTGGTGTGCGAGGGGCGGTAAATTCAGTTCTCACTTTTATCGGCTTGCTGCCAAGTGATAGCGGGTCAGACTTGGTAAAGCGAGTTATCGGTATCGGTGGAGACACCATCGCGTGTTGCGATGTCGAGGGTCGCATTGTCCTTAATGGGGTTCCGTTGGATGAGTCCTACGTGCAGGGACCAACCGATCAGGTCAGGTTCGATGTCGTAGTTCCACCGGATTCAATGTTCGTGATGGGGGATAACCGCGGCGATTCGCGAGATTCGCGCTATCACCTTGATGTGGCCGGTGGATCAGTACCAACAAGTTCTGCAGTGGGCCGGGCAGTGCTCGTGGTCTGGCCGTTTGAGAACTTCGGGGTACTTTCTATCCCGAATATTTTTGCGAATCGGGCAATCGACTCAGGATCTTGATCTCCATGCCAGACCTAGCTTTAGAACACATGTTGATGAATTCAACACATCGCGCCCTCATCGCCATTGATGAAGTGGGTCGTGGCGCGCTTGCGGGGCCCGTCACCGTAGGCGGCGTTCGAATCAGTCAATCTTGTGGCGAGGTACCACGTGGAGTTGATGACTCAAAGCGCCTGAGTTCACGTCGAAGAATCGAACTCGTTCCACAGATCGGCGATTGGGTTGAGGCCTGGTCGATAGTGCACATACCAGCCGTTGTTATCGATCGCATCGGAATCATGAGTGCACTTGCCCTAGGAGCCCGCGAGGTGTCTCACAACCTTATGGGTGCTGAAGCAGGATGGATTCTTCTCGACGGAGATCGAGACTTCATCTCACCCAACCTCGATTTCACGAGGTCATCGCAATGGCACGTTGTAACTCAAGTGAAAGCGGATGCGTTGTGCGCTTCAGTGTCCGCAGCTTCGGTCCTAGCAAAAGTGGCACGGGATGACCTCATGATCAATGCGCACGATGAAGCGCCCATGTACGGGTGGAGAAGAAACAAAGGTTACGGAGCGGCCGCTCACCGCACGGCGATAGCGCAGCACGGCAGTACCCATTGGCACCGAAGAAGTTGGCGCCTTTTGCCTAGTTAGTCAAGGGTTGTCTCATCGTCCACAAGTCACGAACCGCCATCGACGATCCACATCGGTCTATCACTGTGTTGTGTGGATGACTTCAGTTGGCTGATGGTGGGTGCGGAGGTGCGCGCATGAATCCCAAGGATGTCCTGGGTAAGTATGGCGAGGATTTAGCAGCTGAATATCTCGAGCGTTCGGGTTTAGTGATAATCGAACGGAATTGGCGGTGTGAACTTGGCGAGCTAGACATCATTGCTCGCGAGAATGCAGATCTTGTGGTGTGTGAGGTCAAGACGCGGAGGAGCCTTCGTTATGGCACGCCTTTAGAGGCGGTGTCGCCGAGAAAGATCAGGCGTATGCGCCGTCTTGCGATCAGATGGCTTGAGGAGCGCACGATTCACGCGGAGATCATTCGATTTGATGTCGTCGGCATCTTGGCACCGGTCACTGGCCAACCCACCATCGAACATGTGCGGGGTGCGTGACGTGGCACTGGCTCAAGTCTGGGGTGCCACAACCGTGGGTGTTGAGGGTCAAATCGTGGTTGTTGAAGTGGATGTGACTGCAGGGCTACCTGGTATCGGAGTGGTGGGACTGCCGGATGCTTCGGTGCAGGAGGCGCGTTGGCGAACCCGAAGTGCGCTTACCAACTCGGGATTCGATTGGCCGGGGCAGCGAATCACGGTGAGTTTGGCACCGGCCGAGACCCGAAAGCACGGGTCAGGCCTCGACCTGCCCATCGCAGCCGGAATTCTGTGCGCCTCGGGACAACTCTCACAAGAGTCCGTCGTAGGCCTTGCCTTGTGTGCTGAATTGGGCCTTGATGGCTCCCTTCGACCGGTTCGCGGAGTGGTTCCAGCAGCCATAGCTGCTGCCCGGGCGGGTGCAACTGCGATTGCAGTAGCACCGGAAAATGCGCGGGAAGCATCGCTGGTGCCTGGTCTCATGGTGCTGTCTGGGGTAAATTTGGCCTCGATCATCCGGCAACTACGCATGCCCAGAGAAGAGCGCTGTAGCGCCGAAATAGTGGGGCAATCCGTTCTCCCTTTGGAGAACCCGCGAGACCTAGCCGACGTTCACGGCCACGTCATGGCGCGGCAAGGTTTGGAGTTGGCCGCAGCCGGTGGGCACCACGTACTTATGGTCGGTCCACCCGGGATCGGCAAATCCATGCTGTCGGAGAGGCTGGTTGATCTACTTCCCGATCTGGATCCGCAGGAGCAACTCGCCGTTACCGCTATCGCATCAGTTGCCGGGGCACTTGATGCGGCAGGCGGTGTGATCACCAGACCGCCTTTTCAGGCACCGCATCATGCAGCGAGTGCGGCCTCGCTTTTGGGGCGAGTATCTGGTCAGCGGGTTTTGCCCGGTTCGGTGACCCTTGCCCATTTGGGGGTGCTCTTTCTCGATGAAGCGCCTGAGTTCAGTCGGCCGGCTCTAGAAGGGCTTCGCCAACCCCTTGAATCTGGCACGGTTCGAATAGATCGTGCCGATTGGGCCGGTCGATTGCCCGCCCAGTTCCAACTTGTCATCGCTGCGAACCCGTGCCCGTGCGGTTGGTTGGGAACGGGCAAGTGCACGTGCAATTCACTAGCGCGCCGGACCTACGGGGCCAAGATTTCAGGTCCCGTCCGAGATCGCATGGATGTGCGAATTCGCCTGGCCCCGCTTCTGGGAAATGATGCCGCCGGAGAAACCACTGCAGCAGTGCGGGCTCGGGTTGAGGCGGCCCGCAATCGGGCAGGTTTTCGCTGGCGGGAATGTTCTTGGAAAGTGAATGCTCGCGTTCCATCAGGAACATTGCGTCGTGACTGGCCACCCGACGATGACGGTTTGCGATTGATTCACAACCTTGAGAATCGAACCGGAAGTATGCGGGGCGCGGACCGAGTTATCCGGATGGCGTGGACCCTTGCTGACTTAGCCGGTCATGTTCGGCCCAATCGAGAAGACGTCGCTGCCGCCTTGTGTTTTCGAGACGATGCGCAGGATTTGGCATCATGAGAACTTCGGATTGGCATGACGATGAGCGACTTGCCTCAATTGCTTTGGCATGTATCTCTGAACCACTTGACCCTTGGGTCGGGAAAATGTTCGTGAGCAGTGGAGCTGTGCACACCATCGAATTAATTCGTTCGGGAACCTCCCGGGTCTCTCATAGGCAGGGGATGCAGGCTCGACTTCACGCGCTTGACCTCGATGCTGAACTATCCCAGGTGGAAAAGCGCAATATGCGCATAGTTACGCGGGGTGATGCCGAGTGGCCAACACAGCTCGAGGACTTGGGTGAGCGAGTACCACGAGCCTTATGGATTGATGGAAGCGCGAATGTGCGGTTGGCGGCGGCCACATCGGTAGCAATTGTGGGAGCTCGAGCTTGTACGCGATACGGCGCTGAAGCGGCCTATGAAATCGCAAGTCGATTGACTACTGACGGTGTCCGGGTTATGTCTGGTGGCGCTTTCGGAATAGATGCTGCTGCGCACCGTGGTGCATTAGGAGCTGGCGGAATCACCTTGTGTGTACTCGCCTGTGGCGTCGATGTTCCCTATCCACGATCTCACGATGCACTCTTGTTGCAGATTGCGCAGCAGGGTGCTTTGGTGAGTGAATCACCGCTCGGCTCAGGCGTGCGTCGTCAACGATTCCTGTCGAGAAACCGAATCATCGCCGCACTGACGCGGGCCACAATCGTGATTGAGGCAGCCACCCGATCAGGATCGCTCTCCACTGCACACGAAGCTGAAGCGATCAATCGGGTGGTGGGCGCATTGCCCGGACCCATCACATCTGAGATGTCTCGAGGCACCCATCAACTCATTCGCGAAAGCCGGGCGGTCTTGGTCACTTCAGCAGCAGAGGTGGGTGAGTTGATCTCACCGACTGTCACGAGCGCTCCCACTGCCGTGCAAGGTGACCTCTGGTTTGAAGGCTTGGGGGACACGGAGCGAGCGGTTCTTGATGCTTTGCCTCACCGTGAGGCCATGAACCTCGATGAGTTGGTGTTAGCAACAGCACTGTCTCCACGGCACATTCTCGAAGCACTTGGATCACTTGAGGTTGCGGGTCGAGTACGCACAGATGGATCAGGCTGGCGCATTTCGGTCGCGCCTGCCAGCGGAGTGCGCAAGTAGTTGGAACTATGTGGCTATGAAGGCGGCAGCGACAACCTCTGGAGAGCTATCTCCAGATCTCACTGCGGCACTAGATAGTTTCGTAGTTCACCTGCGCGATGAGAAGCGTCGATCCCCAAACACCGTGCGCGCTTATCGAGTTGATGTGTATGAACTGCTGTTTTTCGCCCGAGGAGCCGGCGCCGTTGAGCCCGCGGACATAACCCTGCCCATGATCCGTTCGTGGTTGGCCAATGCTGGGGAGCGTGGGGCAGCAAAGTCAACCCTCGCGCGGAAAGCCGCATCTATCCGCGCGTTCACACGGTGGTGTCGGCAACGAGGACTCATCACGAAAGATCCTGGTGAGCGACTCACGTCGCCCAAAATCCCTAAGCGACTGCCGACCATCCTCGATCAGGACCAAGCGGGCACGGTCATGGCGAGTGCCGCAACCCGCAGTGCTGAAGGGGGTGCGGTTGAACTCCGCGATCTCGCCATCATCGAATTGCTCTACGCGACCGGTATGCGCGTAGCCGAGCTCTGCGCTATCGATCTCGCCGACCTTGATTTTGAACGCCGAACGGTTCGGGTTACAGGTAAGGGAAATAAAGAGCGCACGGTCCCGTTTGGAGTCCCGGCGGCTCGTGTGCTTGTGGAGTGGCTACAGGAACGTCCACATTTTGCGACAGTAATTGACCAGGCTGCACTTTTTGTGGGTGTGCGCGGACGCCGGATTGATGCTCGACTCGTTCGCACAATCGTCCACGACCTGACCGCGTCGGCAGGCGTACCTGAGATCGCGCCGCACGGCGTGCGCCACAGCGCGGCAACCCACGTGCTTGAAGGTGGCGCAGACCTACGTGCCGTCCAGGAATTGCTCGGCCACGCTGATCTTGCGACAACGCAGAGGTATACCCACATCTCCGTAGAGCGCTTACGAAAAGCGTTCGACCAGGCTCACCCCAGGGCTTAGGAGGGTCGACGATGCAGGGAAGGTTGTGCCACTGCCGGCTTGAGAGTCGGGAAGCCTCGTAGGAGAGTTAGGGGATTGAGGTATCGCTCACCTTGGCGCATGCCCACGTGTAGGCAACTCACCGGGCAGTGATCTCCATCCACGAGCAAGCCAATGGCTTGGCCTCGAATCACTCGTTCTCCGACCCGCACTATCGCTGTCACCGGCTCCATCGAGGAGGTGATGCCCAGGCGCTCATGGGAAAGAGAAATAACCGGGCGACCGGCCACCATGCCGGCAAAAGTGACGGTGCCATCGGCCATTGCCCGAATCACCCCACCAGAGGCTGCCGCCAGGTCAATGCCTCGGTGCCCTGGTCCATAGGTGGAATGTGGCTCGAAAACCTGAAGAATCACTCGAGTACCGCCGACGGGCCACGCCCAAGTCCCTCGGGAGCCCTCCGCTGGGGCACCAAGGACTGCCGCGAGAGCCACGATTGCCGGAACACCCGATGGGGCCAAAAATTCGAGCATGTGCGCAGGCTGCATGAACGGGCACACGTGGTGCGAATTGCCAGCATTCAGCTGAGGAGGGTTGCCCAGAGGCCCGCTGGGTTGTGGACACTGGGCTGCCCTAGACTCAAGGGGCTCGATAGGAGTTCGCCCTAGGGACATTCCTGAAAGCAGCATCTGGTTCACCAGATGACATCTCGCGTGACCTTTGCCGGCTAAGCCGGACCGGTCATCTGTCGGTCCCACCTCGGTGGGTGCAGATGACGGAGGTCACCAGGGGCACAGCCACCCGGCATGTGCCGACAACCGATGAGCGTTGCTCGATCGCTTGGCCGCGGTCTGCAGCGCGTGATGGGCAGTGTGCCCTCAAGGAGTACCACCATGGCCGTCGTAACAATGCGTCAACTACTCGAGAGCGGTGTCCACTTCGGGCATCAGACCCGTCGCTGGAACCCCAAGATGAAGCGCTTCATCATCACTGAGCGCAATGGCATTTACATCATTGACTTGCAGCAGTCGCTGTCATACATCGACCGCGCTTACGAGTTCGTGAAAGAAACCGTCGCTCGCGGCGGATCAGTGATGTTCATCGGCACCAAGAAGCAGGGCCAAGAGGCGATCGCTGAGCAGGCAAGACGTGTAGGCATGCCCTTCGTCAACGAGCGTTGGCTCGGTGGAATGCTCACCAACTTCAACACTGTCGCAAAGCGCATCCAGCGTCTGAAGGAGCTGGAGCAGATGGATCTCAACGTGGTTGCCGGGTCCGGCTTCACGAAGAAAGAGCTCTTAATGATGCGCCGTGAGAAGGAGAAGTTGGAACGCACGCTCGGCGGTATCCGCGAGATGACCAAGACCCCTAGCGCGGTCTGGATCGTTGACACTAAGAAAGAGCACATCGCTGTTGGGGAAGCCCGCAAACTCAATATCCCGGTTATCGCGGTGCTTGACACCAACTGTGATCCCGACGAGGTTGATTTCCCGATTCCAGGCAACGACGACGCTATCCGTTCGGTAGCCCTGCTGACCAGAGTGATTGCTGATGCAGTGGCAGAGGGACTCATGGCGCGTGCATCCGGTGCAGCCGGTGTAGTGGCCGAGCCATTGGCCGAGTGGGAGCGCGAACTGCTCACCGAGCAGGTCGAAGCAGATAAGGCTGTGGCAGAGGCCGTGGCCGCAGAAAGTGGCGTTGTTATCGAGACCGTTGAGGTTTCCACTCCAGAAGCCACTGCCTAAATCCACACTTCCAACGAGCGAACACGGGTTCGCTCAACCGACTATGCAAGGGAAACAGCACACATGGCAACGATCAGCGCAGCTGATGTAAAGCGTCTGCGGGACCTCACATCTGCAGGGATGATGGAATGCAAGAAGGCCCTCGAAGAGAGTGGCGGTGATATGGATGCCGCTGTCGAGATCCTGCGGATCTCGGGTGCGGCAAAGGCGGCTAAGCGTGGCGCCGAGCGCACCGCTTCAAACGGGCTGGTGGCCAATGAAGGCAACGCGCTCGTCGAGCTGCTGTGTGAGACCGACTTTGTAGCCAAGAGCGAAGATTTCACCGCTCTTGCCGGCAAAGTTGCTGCGGCTGCTTTTGCGGCTCAGAGTGCAGATGCTGAAGTACTGCTCGGTGCCACGATCGCTGATGGATCGACCGTGGCGCAGGCCATTGCCGATTTGGCCGGAGTAATTGGTGAGAAGCTCGAGCTCGGCCGCGTTGCGGTCCTGCCCGAGCCCGTCGCTGTGTACATGCACCGTCGGGCATCGGATTTGCCCCCGCAGGTCGGCGTCATCTTGGCCTATGAGGGCAACGAAGAGACCGCTCGCGGAATCGCCATGCAGATCGCGGCCATGCGCCCCATGTATGTCACGCGCGATCAGGTAACCGCTGAAACCGTCGAAAACGAACAGCGCATCGCTGAGGCTGCCGCTCGCGAAGACGGCAAGCCGGAGGCAGCCCTGCCGAAGATTATTGAGGGTCGGGTGAACAGCTACTTCAAGGACACCGTCCTCGTCGAGCAGCCCAGCGTGCTTGACTCGAAGAAAACTGTGGCCGACGTTTTGAAGGAGGCTGGGACTCAGGTCACAGCTTTCGCTAGATTCGAGCCCGGCCAGTCCTAAACCCACAAGGTGTAAAACCCTAAAGGTGTAATACCCACTAGGTGTAATGGAGGCTCCGACCATGGAATCCGCATCGGTACCTGCCTCTGTTCAACCAACCCTTGAGGGCACCCTTGACACCTGGCCTTCAGTTCCTGAGGGCGGCTGGAAGCGCGTTCTTTTGAAACTCAGCGGAGAAGCTTTTGCTGGCGGTGGCGGACTCGGTGTTGATCCTGACGTCGTGTCCTCCATCGCTCGGCAGATCGCCGACGTGGTGCGTTCGGGCACTGAGGTAGCCGTGGTTATCGGCGGCGGAAATTACTTTCGCGGGGCTCAGCTGTCGGAACGTGGCATGGAGCGGGCTCGAGCTGACTACATGGGAATGCTTGGCACAGTCATGAACTGTCTTGCGCTCCAGGATTTCTGTGAAAAAGCGGGTATCGAAACCAGAGTGCAAACGGCGATCACGATGGGCCAGGTCGCTGAGCCCTACATCCCGCGCAAGGCAATGCGACACCTCGACAAAGGTCGCGTGGTCATTTTTGGAGCAGGGCTCGGTCAGCCTTACTTCTCCACAGACACCACCGCGGCCCAGCGTGCCCTCGAGGTCGGTGCAGAGGTTGTTCTCATGGCCAAGGGTGTAGACGGGGTCTATGACAGCGACCCACGAACAAACCCGAACGCACAGAAGTTTGACGTTCTGACCCCAGCCGAGGTACTCAATCGGGGTCTGAAGGTTGCCGACGCGACCGCTATTTCCCTGTGCCAGGACAACAATCTGCCTATTGTCGTTTTCAACCTGCTCATCGAAGGCAACATCGCTCGAGCAGTGCGTGGTGAGACCATCGGAACGTTAGTGTCGGTATAGACGACGTCAAATGCACGTGAATGGGAGCAGCGGTGAGTGAAGATATCGACATGATCCTCCTCGAAGCAGAGGAGAAGATGGATAAAGCGATCGGGGTTACCCGTGATGACTTTGCCACGATTCGCACCGGACGTGCCACGACAGCCATGTTCAACAAAGTTAATGTTGAGTTTTATGACACCTACACGCCAATTCAGCAGATGGCATCTTTCCAGATTCCAGAAGCACGCTTGATCATCATCACCCCATATGACAAGAGCGCGATGAATGCAATCGAGAAAGCACTGCGTGAAAGTGATCTGGGCATCAATCCGACCAGCGATGGCAATGTGATCCGGGTTGGATTACCCCAGCTCACCGAAGAGCGCCGTCGCGAGTTCATCAAAGTAGCCAAGAGCAAAGCTGAAGATTCGCGCATCTCCATTCGGAGCATTCGTCGCAATGCCAAGGACCAACTCGACAAGTTGATGAAAGATGGCGACGCTGGCGAGGATGACGTGCGCCGTGGTGAGAAGCAGTTAGATGAACTCACCCACAAGCATGTTGAACATGTCGATGAGATTCTCAAGCACAAAGAGACAGAACTGCTTGAGGTCTGATCGCATGGGTCAACCCGCAAACGAGTCACCTTCTAGGGCTGGCAGAAACTTACCTGCCGCAATCGCCTCTGCTGTGGTGCTTGCACTTATCGTGATCGTGAGTTTGTTCACGGTCAAGTGGCTCTTTGCGATCGTTGTCATCATCGCATTGCTTATCGCTGTCCGCGAATTTGTAGATGCTTTGGCCGGTCGTGGTATCCGGATTGCTCGTACCCCGGTGTATGCCGCGGCTGTGATTTTGCCGGCGCTGGCCTACGTAGGCGGCTTGTCCTTATTAGCAACCGGTTTCGGTGTGATCATTTTGCTTGCCATGGTGTGGCGGGTTCGGCGGGGCACTAGTGGCTATGTAGCCGACGTCACTGCATCGGGCTTCATCATCGCTTATCTGCCTTTCATGGCCGGCTTCCTCATGATCACACTGGCTGCTGACAATGGACCCGCGAGAGTTGTCGTGTTCATTTTGCTCACCGTGTCTAACGACATCGGAGGGTATGCAGCCGGAGTGCTTTTTGGTAAGCACCCGATCGCAGCGGAAATTAGCCCCAAGAAATCCTGGGAGGGCTTTGCTGGATCGCTGATTCTTCAGTGCACGGTTGGCGCTTTGTCCTTCGTGTACCTGCTCGACGCGCTCTGGTGGCAAGGGTTAATCGCTGGCGCGGTTCTCGCAGTGACCGCAACAGCTGGCGATTTCGCCGAAAGTGCGATCAAGCGCGATCTGGGTGTCAAAGACATGGGGTCACTACTCCCAGGGCATGGCGGCATGATGGATCGTCTTGACTCGCTAGTGCCGAATGCATTCGCTTCGTGGGCGCTTTTCACATTGTTTTTGGGTACGGGAATCGCGGCCACCTGATGCCAGCACCCGGAGAACTCATTTTTGAATCACCTCGTCGAGGCAAGCCACCTAAGCATCTACTTGATCTTGATCTAGCTGCGCGCAAACAAGCTGTGGCTGAGTTGGGTCTACCTGGGTTTCGGGCCGATCAGGTTTCTCGGCACTGGTTGGTCCGGTTGGAAGATGATCCATCTACGTGGTCTGATGTGTCGGCGGCACATGCTGATCTGATTTCACAGGCTTTGCTTCCGCAGCTGCTCATCCCGGTTCGCTCTATCGATTGCGATGAGGGAACCACGGTCAAAACTGTCTGGAAGCTTTTCGATGGGGCTTTAGTTGAAAGTGTTCTGATGCGTTACCCCGAACGCGTAACCATCTGTGTTTCCTCTCAGGCTGGCTGCGGAATGAATTGTCCGTTCTGCGCAACTGGTCAGGCTGGTCTTACCCGCAACCTTTCCACTGCTGAGATCGTTGAGCAGGTCATTGCTGGTGGCCGAGCACTGCAGCGCGGTGAAATCGCTGGTGGCCCAGGCCGGGTCTCAAACGTGGTGTTCATGGGTATGGGGGAGCCGCTGGCCAACTACAACGCAGTGGTGGGTGCTGTTCACCGCCTCGTCGATGATCCGCCCGAGGGTCTTGGCATGAGCGCGAGAAGTGTCACGGTGTCAACTGTCGGGCTCGTTCCGCGAATTCGGCAACTCGCCGATGAGGGCATTTCCGTGACCCTCGCCATCTCGCTGCACACGCCAGATGATGAATTGCGCGACACGTTGGTTCCGGTGAATACCCGCTGGCCAATTGCCGAAGTTCTCGATGCCGCTTGGTATTTCACCAAGAAAACAGGTCGTCGCGTGAGCATTGAATATGCCCTGATTAAAGACATTAATGATCAGGTCTGGCGGGCAAATCTGCTGGGAGAATTACTCTCCGGGCATCTTGTGCATGTCAACCTCATCCCACTGAATCCGACTCCTGGCTCTCAGTGGACTGCCTCTCGTCCACAGGATGAAGCCGCATTTGTGCGCACGTTGCAGTCCCACGGGGTGGCGGTGACGGTACGAGATACCCGGGGCAGGGAAATTGATGGCGCCTGTGGGCAGCTCGCTGCAGTTACCGGGCTGGAATAGGCGGTCTTCTGCTTTGCCTGAACCAACTGGCAGACTTGACCGCTATGAGCACCCAAGATCAGGTTTCTCCAGAACTCCTCGAATCCGCAAAGACGCTGTCTCGCAAAGAGAAGGTTCTACTCGTCGGTGGGGCTGCTGCACGTACGGTCCTTGGCGCGGTAATCATCTGGGTCGGGCTTTCTCTCATACCCTCTGACCCGGAGGCCGTTGATTGGGCACCGGTCCTTTTTATCATCGTAGCCGTTTTGGTTTTCACGTTCTTCTTCTCTTTTCAATTGAAGAAGATTAAGAAAGCGCGATATCCACAGATCCGTTCCATCGAGGCGCTCATTATGGTCTCGATTATGTTCATCGCGGTGTTCGCCGCAATTTACACTCAGATATCGATTCGATTCCCCGGTTCCTTCTCTGAACCACTCGACCATTTCAATGCCTATTACTATGCAATGACTGTTCTTGCAACGGTGGGTTTTGGGGATATCTCGCCTGTAACACCGCTCGCTCGCGTCATCTCGATGATTCAGATGGGTCTGGATCTGGCTTTCATCGGTGTCGCGGTCAGGGTCGTATCAAGCACGGCTAAATCGACAATAGAAAACCGTAGGACAGCAACTGAGAGTAAGCGCAAGGCACAAGAGGGAGTTTCCCCTTCAGCTTCAGAGTGATGAGCTGACGATCAGAACTGACCTTTCCCGGTGAAGGCGCTGGGTCTCTACCGCTCCTTCAGCATCTCGGCGGGTCAGCGCTTCCATATGGGCCAGGTGTTCGGCGCAGATGTGCTCGTGTGTGCCAGAGTCCTGAAAGTAGAGACTGCGGTAAGCATCGGTTGCATCCCACAAGGTGCGCAACAAGCGGACTAACCTTGGTAATCCACATGCGTCAAAGATCGCAAAGTGAAATGCCCGATTCGCAGATGCGATGGTTTCCAGATCTGCATGTAAAAGGGCACCTTCAAATGCCCTACGAAGTTCATCAATATGTGCAAGATCTGCATCGCTGAGTCGCTTGCAGGCTCGTCGAATCGCATCAGCTTCTAGGAGCGCCCGAATGCTGTATACCTCGGCCATCTCGGCAGCATTCAATTCGGTGACAAAATAGCCACGGTGCGGCTCATGAATGACCAAGCCCTCGGCTTCTAGTTCTTTGAGCGCCTCGCGTAACGGCACTCGACTGACCCCATAACGCTCTGCAAGTGCCTCTTGGACGATTTGCTGGCCTGGAAGCAACGAACGGGTGAGTAGGTCCTCGCGGAGTCGCTCACTCACCTGCGTGGCGAGAGGCGTGTTCATGACCCTGCTCCGTCCAAATCAAATTCCTCGATGAGGGCAGCTGTGTGCTCACCGAGCGCTGGCGCTGGAAGCGGGTAGGAGACCTCGGTCTGTGAGTAGCGGACCGGGTTGGTGATGTGTTGTTGAGGATCGGCACTAGTGGGAATAGCGACCAGCGGATCCAGACCCAATTTGGCGGCAAGCGTTACTGCTCCGGCGATGTCATTGATGGGTCCGTTGGGAATTCCGCGTTCAAGTAGTAACGAATGCCATTCCTCAACAGAACGCTCAGCAAAAATTGGCACCAAGAGTGCGTTGAGGTCCTCACGGTGTACTACTCGCTGAGAGTTGGTTGCGAACCTCTCATCGCTCGCGAGCTCCGGGTGTCCGATTGCCTCTGACAAAGATGCGAACTGCGCATCATTGCCGACCGCCAGCACAAACCCTCGATCATGAGCGTTGTAGACCTCGTAGGGAGCAATTGAGGGATGCGCGTTGCCCAAGTGAGCGGCCACCACCCCGCCTCCGGCAAACGCCGCTGATTGATTGACGAGGCCAGAGAGCAGTGCAGAGAGCAACGAAACGTCAATGTTCTGCCCCACTCCAGTCACGTCCCGGTGATGCAGAGCCGCCAGAATGGCCATCCCGGCGTGTAAACCGGTGATGACGTCAACAACTGCCACCCCGGCTTTGGTTGGCTCAGCGGTTCCGGTGATGCTCATCAAGCCACCCATGGCCTGCACCATTAAGTCATAGCCGGGCATTTGGGCTCCGGGGCCATTGCCGAACCCGCTGATGGAGCAGTAGATGACATCTGGGTTGGATGCGCAGACCTCTGCATAACCGAGACCGAAGTGCTCCATGGTTCCGGGTGCAAAATTGGAGATCACGATGTCTGCTTGCCGGGCTAGCGCTCGGGCTCGAGCGTTGTCTTGCGAAGTTGTGAGATCTAAAGCCAGTGATTTCTTGTTCCGATTGACCCCTGTGAAATATGTTGATTGCCCATCTGGTCCCCAGGGCGGTCCCCAGCCACGCGTGTCATCTCCACCTGATGGTCGCTCGACCTTCACCACTGTTGCGCCAAGATCCCCCAAGAGCATTGTGGCGTAAGGGCCAGCAAGAACCCGAGAGAAATCAGCGACCAGTATCCCGTCTAAAGCTCCACCCATCAGCGGTAGGCCGCAATCCCTGTGAGAGCCTGCCCAATCACCAATGTGTGCATCTCATTTGTGCCTTCATAGGTGAAAACGGATTCAAGGTTGTTCATATGCCGGATGACGGGGTATTCAAGGGTGATTCCATTGCCGCCGAGGATGCTTCGGCATTCACGTGCAATGTCGAGAGCTTCTCGTGCGTTGTTGAGTTTTCCGAGGCTGATTTGTTCCGGAGACAAAGCGTGTTGATCTTTGAGCCGGCCCAGGTGGAGCGCAAGCAGCATCCCCTTCCCCAGCTCTAACTCCATGTCGGCGAATTTCTTCTGCGTCAATTGGTAGGCGGCAATCGGCTTATCGAATTGTTCGCGATCAATCGCATAGGAGATTGCTGTTTCAAGGCAATCTCGCGCAGCCCCCATGGTGCCGAAAACGATGCCAAATCGTGCCTCATTGAGGCAGGAGAGTGGACCCTTAAGCCCACGCACCCCAGGCAACATTGCAGAGTGCGGCAGTCGCATGTCGGTGAAGACGAGTTCGCTAGTGACCGATGCGCGGAGTGACATTTTTCGTTTGATCTCATTTGCCTGGAATCCGGGAGTGTCTGTAGGAACCACGAAGCCTCGGATGCCATCCTCGGTTTGCGCCCACACAACTGCTACGTCAGCCACATTGCCGTTGGTGATCCACATCTTTGAACCATTGAGCAACCAATCGGCACCGTCCTTGCTTGCAGTGGTTCGCATGCCTGACGGGTTCGAGCCGAAGTCGGCTTCGGTGAGTCCAAAGCAACCGATGGCCTCACCCTTCGCCATGCGGGGGAGCCACGCTTCCTTGTGCTCTTCGGATCCGAACGCATGAATTGCGTACATGGCGAGTGAGCCTTGAACACTCACAAGTGAGCGAATTCCTGAATCGCCTGCCTCTAACTCGGTGCAGGCAAGCCCATATGCCACCGCGGATGTACCCGCGCAGCCATAGCCTTCGAGGTGCATACCCAAGACGCCCAGGGCACCGAGCTCGAGAGCTAGTTCACGTGCCGGGATTGTCCCGGTCTCGAACCAATCTGCGATCGACGGGCGGATCTGGGTATCGACAAAGCCTCGGACGACGTCACGGATTGCCCGCTCTTCTTCGCTGAGCAGGGAGTCAATCGCAAAGAGAGCTAAGGGAGCGATGGGCTGATTGGTCACGGCAGAACTCCTACAGATTGGATCCAAATGGAACGATTGGATCCAATATACACGATAGGGGACCTGTTCCGCAGGATTTCCTCATTGAACGGCTAGCCACCAATCTGGCGGGAGAAAATCGTGCCAAGCCTCGAAGGTCGACCGGTCCGGTCTTCCACTGCATCTGCCCTCGTCATGACCCTCAGGCCCACGTTGGTTCCCAACCAGCGCAGCGGCTCGGGCTCCCATTTTGGGGATTGGTGGTCCACCCAGGGCAGCTCTGTGATCGGGGAAGCGTGCTCGGTAATCAGATCGGCCAAGGTCTGACCACCTAGATGCGAAGTTCCGACACCGTCACCGACGTAGCCACCTGACCACGCCAATCCAGTGTGCCTGTCCAACCCGCACGAAGCCCACCAATCCCGAGGAACTCCGAGTGGTCCGCCCCATGTGTGGGTCACTCGCGACGGGCCAAGGATTGGGAAAAGATCGATGAGAACGCGCCAGAGTTCGGCATGAACTGCGCGATTGCGATCCTGTCTTGCTGAAATCTTGGAACCAAAAAAGTACGGGGCACCTCGCCCTCCGAATGCAATCCGATCATCAACTGTGCGTTGACCATAGATGATCAGATGGCGGCCATCAGAAAATGTCTCGCGCCGGGAAAGTCCAATCTCATCCCATATTGAAGCGCTCAACGGCTCCGTTGCGAGCATGAGCGAGTAGACCGGTGCGAGCTCACGTTTCTGCCCGGCGAGATCTTTCGTGTAACCCTCGGTGGCACGAACCACAAATTGGGCGCTCACAGTTCCACCGGAGGTATGCACCTGCCCTGGATCAATCGCGAGCGCACGGGTGCCTTCATAGATGTGCGCGCCGCGATCACGCACCGTGTAAGCGAGTGACCGTACTAACTTTGCGGGATTTATCGCTGCACAGTGCGGGGTGAAAGTCGCTCCTAAAGTATCTGTCGCATTGACTCGCTGGCTGGTCTGCTCGGCATCAAGTAACACTAAGTCGGGCCCGAAACCCCAGGCTGCTGAATCGGCGACTTCACGTTGAGCGTTCTCCCATTGCAATGGCGTCCGGGCGGCCACAATTGTTCCGCCTTTGGCCCAATCGATATCCCACCCTTCGTGTGCGGCAACAGCACCGATGTCGTCGACGGTCTTGAACATCGCTCGCTTCATGGCAATCGCAGCCTCGCGGCCCTTGGACCTTGCCATGGCATCGAGGCCTACCGGAAATAGAGCCGACGCCCACCCGCCATTGCGGCCACTCGCTCCGAATCCAGCAACCTCGGATTCAATGATGGCGATGCGCAAAGTCGGATCGGCTTTGTGTAAGTAGTAGGCGGTCCACAGCCCGGTGTAACCGGCGCCCACAATCGCAACGTCAACTGTGATGTTTGATTGAAGAGGCACACCCAACGGGGCAGTCAGTTCTGCAGGAAGGGTGTCCCACCAGAGAGAAATCCGACCCGGGTTCATTCGCATCTCCATGTGGAAATGTAATCGGGAACGGGGGAGTCCTTGGGCGTGAACTGATCTGGAATCGGAGTGCCGAACTGGGTGAACATGGGAACAATGCCAGCCCAGATTTTCGAGTAGATCGGATCGATCAGGTCGGCCGGGTCATCATCGGGGAATCCAGCACTCACTTTGACTGAGATTTCATCCAGAGGCAGGGCAAGGGTGAGGGTCGCTGCTAGTTCCTTCTTACTGGGAGGCCGAGCATCGCGCGAACGGCCCGGCAACAGATGCTCAGTGAGTACCGTGAGCGCTTCTAATTCCTCGCTGCCACTCAAACGTCTCGCTGACCCGAGCGCCATCACACTGCGGTAGTGCATGCTCGATTCGAACGCACTACGAGCTAACACCATGCCGTCAAGAAGGGTCACCGTAAGACAGGTCGGTACACCTTCGGCGAGCGCTCGAAAAAGGCGCGAACCAGATGACCCATGGATGAGGACTTCATCGCCAAATCGCGCGTACCCCACTGGTAGCACAAAAGGTTGCCCCTCCTGGAGCACGGCCATATGCGCAACGAGCCCTGCATCAAGAATCTCGTAGGCAGTAAGCCGCTCTGGCACTGCCTTATCTGGTATCCGACGAAGCCTGGTCCGATCACTCGACCCAGGAACTGGTAGGTCCGGGACTACAGAATCGACCATGCCTCGGTCAACACCCCTCGCAAAATCTGCTCAATTTCATCAAACTCCGGCTGCCCGATGATCAAAGGAGGCGCGAGTTGCACAACGGGATCGCCTCGATCATCAGCGCGACAGTACAAACCGTTGTCGAATAGCGCCTTGGAAAGGAAGCCTCGCAACAAACGTTCGGATTCCTCCTCGTTGAACGTCTCGCGAGTGACTTTGTCTTTGACCAATTCGATGCCGTAGAAGTACCCAGCACCGCGCACATCACCAACGATCGGCAAGTCTCTCAGCTTTTCCAAAGTACGACGAAAAGCGCCTTCGTTGTTTATGACATTTTGGTTGAGGCCTTCGCGCTCAAAAATGTCGAGGTTTGCCATAGCCACAGCAGCTGAGACCGGGTGGCCACCCCACGTATATCCATGCAGGAATGCGTTATTGCCATGCTTGAATGGCTCGAACAGGCGCTCACTGGCGATCATGGCACCCAAAGGCGAGTAACCCGAGGTCATGCCCTTTGCGCAGGTGATGATGTCAGGTGTCACGCCATAGCGGTTCATGGCAAACATGTCGCCAATGCGGCCGAAAGATGTGATCGTCTCGTCGGCAACCATGAGTACGTCGTACTCGTCGCAAATTTCGCGCACGCGCTCGAGGTAACCGGGGGGTGGCGGGAAACAACCTCCGGAGTTTTGCACGGGTTCGAGGAAGACGGCGGCGACGCTATCTGGCCCTTCGAACTCAATGGCCTCGGCGATGCGATTAGCAGCCCACAGGCCGAAAGCCTTTTCATCGGTTCGGTATTCCTCAGGCGCACGATAAAAATTCGTGTTGGGGACCTTCACACCGCCTGGTACCAGCGGTTCAAACGGAATCTTTGCTGGTGGGATGCCGGTGATGCTCAGCGCGCCCTGCGGGGTCCCGTGGTAGGCGATGGATCGGCTAATCACCTTGTATTTGGTGGGTTTGCCCGTCATCTTGAAGAACTGCTTGGCCAATTTCCAGGCGGTTTCAACGGCTTCGCCACCACCAGAGGTGAAGAAGACCCGATTGAGATCGCCGGGTGCATAGTGCGCCAAGCGCTCAGCCAGTTCGATGGCAGCAGGGTGGGCGTAAGACCAAATCGGGAAAAATGCCAACTTCTCGGCTTGCTTTGCGGCAGCCTCGGCAAGCTCTTTACGGCCGTGACCGGCCTGCACAACGAACAAACCCGATAACCCATCGAAATACCGTTTGCCCTGGTCATCCCAAATGTAGGCGCCTTCGCCCTTAACGATGATGGGAACATGTCCGCCGTCGTAATAGGTGGAGTGGCGGGTGAAATGCATCCACAGGTGATCACGTGCCTTGTCTGCCAAGGAGTCATTTCCTGGCTCGGATACGAATTGCGGAGTGGTTGTCATCGTGTTCCCCATGTGTAGGTTTGTTTGCGGAGTTTGAGATAAACGAAGGTTTCGGTTGAACGAACGCCCGGAATTGAACGGATTCGACGGTTTACGAGCTCGAGTAGGTGTTCGTCATCCTCAGCCACGACCTCAGCCAAGATGTCAAAAGAGCCAGCGCAAATCACCAGATAGTCGACCTCGGGAAGCTGCTCCATGTGCTCAGCAACCGCTTCAACGTCTCCATCGACGTGCACGGCGAGCATGGCCGATCTGGTGAAGCCAACCTGCAATGGATCAGTGACGGCGACTATTTGCATGACACCTGCATCTGTGAGTCGCTGAACGCGCTGACGAACGGCTGCCTCGGATAGGCCAACAGCCTTGCCGATCGATGCGTACGGGCGCCGGCCGTCTTGTTGCAATTGCTCGATAATTGCTTTGGAGACGTCGTCAATGACGGGCGAAGCGGTGCCCGCTGAGCCGTTCTTCTCCTTGACGGTCATACCTACACTCTGTACTAGGGATACTGACAAAGCAAGCGAATCCGCAGCAAAATTCAAATTTATCTGCGAAATACGTACAATCTTTGGGTAATTACTATGGAAAGCATCGAATATGACTACGCTTGGCCACACCCATTCACCTTCAGGCACATTCGGGAGCACCCAGTGAGCGCACACAAGCAGATAAAGAACTTTGTTGGCGGAACCAGTGTGGAGACCCGTGATGGGGTGACCTCGGAACTCTTCAACCCCACAACCGGAGAAGTTTTTGCCACGGCGCCAGTTTCTTCCGCCGTTGATGTGGATCAGGCGTACCAAGTGGCTCAGGCGGCCTTTGCTGGATGGCGCGATTCCACCCCGGCTGAGCGGCAGTTGGCCATGCTCAAAATCGCTGATGCTTTCGAGAGTCATGCGGAGGAATTGATTGCTCTGGAGAGTGAAAACACGGGCAAACCGATTGCCGTGACGGCGTCAGAGGAAATCCCGCCGATGATCGATCAGATTCGATTCTTTGCTGGTGCAGCGCGCGTACTCGATGGCCGAGCAAGCGCTGAGTACATGCGTGGATTCACCTCCTCCATCAGGCGTGAACCGATTGGCGTGATCGGGCAGGTAACCCCGTGGAACTACCCCATGATGATGGCGGTTTGGAAATTTGCTCCGGCCATCGCTGCCGGAAACACTGTGGTGCTCAAGCCAAGTGATACCACCCCCGCTTCAACGGTGCGCATGGCGGAAATCATTGCTGAATCCGAGGCGTTGCCACCGGGTGTATTCAATGTGGTGTGTGGAGATCGTGATACCGGTCGAGCATTGGTGGAAAATGCGATTCCGCAGATGGTTGCAATTACCGGTTCGGTTCGAGCTGGTATGCAAGTTGCTGAGTCTGCAGCCAAAGACGTGAAGAGGGTGCACCTTGAATTGGGTGGCAAGGCGCCCGTCGTGATTTTTGACGACGCTGACGTTGCAGCTGCTGCAGAATGGCTTGCGATTGCTGGCTACTTCAATGCGGGACAAGACTGCACCGCTGCTACCCGAATGCTCGTTGCACCTCGAATTTACGATGATTTTGTTGCCGCTTTGAGTGAGCAGGCCAAGAACACTGGCACCACGTTTGCAGATGGCCCGGGTGGCGATGCGATGGTGCCGCCGGTCAACAATGCGAGCCAACTTGAGCGCGTGCTTGGATTCATTGAACGGGCGCCGAAGCATGCACGGGTAACAGCAGGAGGATCTCGTCAAGGTAACCGTGGCTACTTCATCGAGCCAACTGTTATTGCTGGGCTGAACCAAGACGATGAAATGATCCAAAATGAGATGTTCGGGCCCGTCATCACCATCCAGAAGTTCAGTGATGAGGCAGAAGCTCTTCGCTGGGCAAACGGGGTCAATTACGGATTGGCATCCTCTGTCTGGACCCGAGATATCGGTCGCGCGATGCGGATGGCCAAGAATCTTGATTTTGGCACTGTCTGGATCAACACCCACATCCCGCTCGTCGCCGAGATGCCTCACGGTGGTTTCAAGCATTCCGGATACGGCAAGGATCTTTCGATGTACGGATTTGAGGATTACACGCGCATTAAGCATGTGATGACTTCACTCGATTAGCAATTGGCTGTCTATTTCTAGGGTTTGTCCAGTACCAGGCGGGCCGCCTTGGCTGCAGCATCGGTGAAGTGTGCAATAGACGGAATGTCTTTTTCTGAAGCTCGCACGGCCACATTCACCTGCCGTGGGCTCAATGCCGGGCTGAACTCAAATGTGACTGTTTCGGGGTCGTCGAGGTCGATCGCCAGCCGTGGCATGACGGCGGCACCAATTCCACTACGCACCATCGCCTGAACTGCACCGTTATCGACTGTGCGAAAAAGATACCTGGGAGAAATTCCGTGGGTTCGCAAAATCGCGTCGACGTCATCTTGATAGGTAAGTGCGGGCTGTCCAATGAGTGGGTGACCGGCAAGCGCACTCAGAGGGAAGCGGTTGGAAACAGCGAGTTCACAGAGCGGGCTGGAGGGTGAGACGAGTAGTAGATACGGGTCACGACCAAGTTCAACTACGTGTACCCGACTGTCGTCGACGGGTCCTTCGATGAAAGTAACGTCGATTTCGTGGGCCAGCAACTGGGAGATCAATTCCTCAGAACTTCTGCCTTCGAAGAGTCCGATGGAGAGTTGCGGAGAAGTGTGGCGGAGACGACTCACCGCTGCTGGTAGTAAATGAACCGAGACGCTCTGAAAGGTTCCGATGGTGATGGTGCCGGCCATGCCGGTGAGATGGTCACGGATATCGTCGTCTGCCTTGGTGACATGCCCCAATATGTGTTCGGCGTGTTGGACCAGAGCCCGGCCTACCGAAGTGAGCGTGACCGGTTTGGGACCTCCAGGGCGATCAAAGAGAGTGGCTCCCATCATCTTTTCGAGGGCGGCGATCTGCTGACTGATAGTGGCTTGGCTAAAGCCAAGCTCGTCAGCTGCAGCGCCAAAAGATCCCTCATGGGCAACAGCCACCAGTGCTGCAAGGTGTCGAAAGGATGCTTGACTCAATGACATATATTGAATTATATGATCAAAAACATCGATTTCATTAGTTTTTAATTATATTAACTTCTCTTTACCCTTGAATCAGTTGCACAACCGCCAGGGTTGCGAGAAGAGGAAGGCACGATGAAAAACATACTTTCGGCTGAATACGACGCCATTGCCGTTGCCATCACTGATCGCGGCTGGATCGCAAATGAAAGCGACATCGACGGTTACCTCGAGCGCGCTGTAGTTCAGGGCGCTCCGAGCGGCCTCGTTGCAATGTGCCGCGAGGAGCATCTGCCCACTGTGGTGAAAGAACGCGCACTCGCACTTGTTGCTCGAAATACCGTCGATATCACCCGTGTGATTCAAAGGCAGCTTGCCCTCGCTGGTTAACTGAAAACGGTCGACCAGATGTAAAGAGTTGGGCCGGTGGCGCTCCAATCACCATGATGTATCGAGGACGTGTCGCGTTCAATTGACTAATCGCGAGCCAGCACCGTCTCTTGAATGGCGGGAATGATTTTCTCGCCATACTGCGCCATGGTGTTGTCCTTGTCATCGTGCTGCAGGTAGAGCGCAAACTGATTCACGCCGAGGGCCTTGAGCTCCTCGAGACGCCGAATGTGCTCCTCGACCGGGCCAATAATGCAGAACCGATCAATGATTTCGTCGGGCACAAAATCGGTGTGCGTGTTTCCTGCCTTGCCATGTTCGTTGTAGTCGTATCCCTGCCGGTTCTTGATGTACTCGGTCAAGGCAGCAGGTACGGCGGCCCCATCTTCACCGTAGCGCGCCACAATGTCTGCAACGTGGTTACCAACCATTCCGCCGAACCAGCGCAATTGATCGCGGCCGTGGGCGATATCGTCGGTGACATACGCGGGTGCTGCAACGCAGATGTACACATCATCAGGATTCCGGCCTGCCGCAGCGGCAGCATCTCTCACAGCCTTGATCGTCCACTCGGCAATGGAGGGGTCAGCGAGTTGGAGAATGAAACCGTCGCCCACCTCGCCGGTCAGAGCTAGAACCTTCGGCCCGTAGGCGGCAACCCAGACATCTGTCCGACTCTTCGATGCCCAGGGCAAACGAATGTTGTTGCCGTTGTATTCGATCGACTCACCATTCACCAAGCCCTTGATGTCAAGAACTGACTGGCGTAGTTCGGCAACGGAGACCGGCTTACCGTTGGTCACGCGAACGGCCGAATCACCACGACCGATACCGATAACGGTGCGGTTTCCGTACATCTCATTGAGCGTTGCGAACACTGACGCGGTCACCGTGATATCCCGAGTCGCGGGGTTTGTGACCATCGGACCGACGATCACATTTCGGGTCTCATCGAGAATCTTGCTGTAAATGACGTAGGGCTCCTCCCACAAAATGTGGGAATCGAAGGTCCAGACATATGAGAATCCAAGGGTCTCAGCCCGACGAGCAAGATCGACTACCCGGGAGGCCGGGGGAGTGCACTGAAGAACGACGCCAACATCCATGGGAAACCTTTCGAGGTGACTTATCGGGTACGGGGGAATCCGAGGTCAACCGAAGAGGTTGACGGATCGGGCCAACGTGATGTGATGGTTTTGGTGCGAGTGAAAAACTCGATTCCGGCGGGTCCATACATGTTGGAATCACCGAAAATTGATGCCTTCCAGCCACCAAAGCTGTAATAGGCAACAGGAACGGGGATCGGAACGTTGATTCCGACCATGCCCACCTGAATGTCGAATTGGAATTGCCGGGCGGCGCCACCATCGCGGGTAAAGATTGCTGTGCCGTTTCCGTATTGATGGTCATTGACGAGCTGGACGGCATCTTCGTATGTCGCTACTCGTGTGACGGTGAGCACCGGTCCGAAGATTTCTTCGTCGTATGCCTTCATGCCGGGCTTGACGTTGTCGATCAATGAGGGCGCAAGGAAGAAGCCTTCTTTAGGAAGATCATTCTCGCGGCCATCGACAACGATGGTTGCTCCCTCACCAGGTGCATTGGTGATGTACGAAGCGACTTTGTCACGATGCTCTCGGGTGATGAGCGGGCCCATCTCTGCAGTGGGATCAGTGCCCGGTCCTACCTTGAGTTTGGGAAGCCGAGCCGCGATCGCCGGAACGAGTTTGTCAGCAACGTCACCTACCGCCACGACCACGGAGATGGCCATGCACCGCTCACCTGCGGATCCGTACCCTGCGCTGACCGCTGCATCTGCAGCCATGTCTATGTCGGCGTCCGGGAGCACCACCATGTGGTTCTTGGCTCCACCGAGGGCTTGAACGCGCTTGCCGTTTGCGGTGCCGGTGGAGTAGATGTACTTGGCGATTGGGGTCGAACCAACAAAGCTCACCGCAGCAATGTCCGGGTGGCTCAGAATTCGGTCGACTGACACTTTGTCGCCCTGGACAACGTTGAACACACCATCAGGTAGGCCGGCTTCTTTGAGCAGTTGAGCCATCAGCATGGATACCGAGGGATCTTTCTCGCTGGGCTTGAGAATGAACGTGTTGCCAGTTGCGATTGCGTTGGCGAACATCCACATCGGCACCATCGCAGGGAAGTTGAACGGCGTGATACCGGCAACAACGCCGAGTGGCTGCTTGATTGAATACACGTCGACGCCGGTCGAAACTTGCTCGCTGTACGAGCCCTTCATGAGTTGAGGAATCCCGCAGGCGAACTCGATGTTCTCAATTCCTCGGGCGAGCTCGCCAGCTGCATCGCTGGGGACCTTGCCATGCTCAATCGAGACTAACTCAGCTATCTCATCACGGTGGGACAGAACGAGCTCATGGAACTTGAACATGACCTCGGCGCGCTTTGACAGCGACGATGAGCGCCAGGTCTTAAATGCTGTTTTTGCGACAGCAACAGCGTTGTCCACTTCGGCAACAGAGGCAAGGCCGACCTGTGCCTGGACCTCCCCGGTCGCAGGGTTATAGACGGGGGATGTGTTACCAGATGTTGAGGGGACGGTTGTTCCGTTGATCCAGTGATCGATGCTGCGCACGATATTTCTCCGTTTTCGTAAGTGTTCTAAATGAGGTATTGGGATGGGCCGCGCTTGAGGTAGCGTCCGTGGCCCTTCTCGCCGAGGTAGGTGTTGTCATCAATCACGACTCTGCCTCGTGAGATAACAGTGTCGACGTGACCATCGATGACAAAGCCCTCCCACGCCGAGTGATCCATGTTCATGTGATGGGTTTTCTCATACCCGATCTCTGTCCGGCCGGCGGGATCGTAAATCACGATGTCGGCATCTGAGCCGGGGGCAATAACGCCTTTTTGCGGGTACAGCCCAAACATTCGGGCAGGAGTGGTGGAACAAATCTCAACCCAACGCTCAAGGGAAATCTTGCCATCGACAACGCCTTGGTAAATCAGGTCCATTCGGTGCTCGACGGAGCCAATTCCATTGGGAATCTTGGAGAAGTTGCCAACTCCGAGTTCCTTTTGTTCCTTGAAGCAGAACGGGCAGTGATCGGTGCTCACAATCGAGAGATCATCAGTGCGGAGGTACTTCCACAATTCGTCGTGGTGCTCCTCGGCCTTTGATCGCAATGGTGTGGAACAGACCCATTTGGCACCCTCGAACCCAGGCTGGGAAAGGTGATCTTCAAGTGAGAGGTACAGGTACTGCGGGCAGGTCTCACCGAAGACATTCCAGCCCTCGTCCTTGGCTTCTTGAAGTACTTTCACGGCTTGCTTGGCTGACATGTGCACGATGTAGAGGGGTGCGCCTGTCATCCGAGCCAGCATGATCGACCTGTTCGTGGCCTCTGCCTCTGTTTCCCAGGGTCGAGTCAGCGAGTGGTACTTGGGATCTGTCTTCCCTTCTGCGAGCGCCTGGGCGACGAGAACGTCGATCGCCATACCATTTTCCGCATGCATCATGATCATTGAGCTGTTGTTAACGGCTGTTTGCATCGCGCGCAGGATTTGACCGTCGTCACTGTAAAAGACGCCGGGATAAGCCATGAAGAGCTTGAAGCTCGTGACACCCTCGTTAACGAGTTCATCCATGGCTTTGAGTGAGTCATCATCGACCCCGCCAATGATTTGGTGGAAGGCGTAATCGATATGGCAGTTCCCGCGCGCCTTTTCTTGCCACGCGTTGAACCCATCTTGCACTCGCTGTCCGAATGTCTGCACCGCGAAATCAATGATGGTCGTGGTCCCACCCCATGCGGCTGCTCGCGTTCCCGTGTCGAAGGTGTCGGAGGCAAATGTTCCGCCGAAGGGCAACTCCATATGGGTATGGGCATCGATTCCACCCGGAATGACGTATTTGCCCGCTGCGTCGAAAACGCGATCGGCATTGGCTTCGATGTTTGAACCAAGAGTTGTGCTTCCGGGTGCAAAAACCGCAGCGATCTGCTCACCATCAAGGAGCACGTCGGCCGCATGTATGCCTTGCGGTGTCACGACCGAGCCGTTCTTAATCAAGATCGTCATGGAGTGTCCCCTCAGGTGAGTAGTGGCTGAAAACTACGGACGAACGAGGTCGTCGTATGCATCTGGACGACGATCCCGGTAGAACTGCCAACGATTCCGAACCGCCGTGATCAGGTCAAGATCAAGATCTCGAACAATGAGTTCGGGCTTGTAGGGGTCACCCTTTTCGCCAACGTAGCTACCTTCGGGATTGACGAAGTAGGACTGCCCGTAGAAATCGTCGTCACCGAGCTCCTCGATGCCCACTCGATTAATTGCGCCCACGTAATACTCGTTTGCCACGGCGGCAGCTGGCTGCTCAATGCTCCAGAGGTACTGGGAAAGCCCGCGAGAGGTGGCGGATGGATTGAACACTATTTGCGCTCCGTTGAGGCCAAGGGCGCGCCAGCCCTCGGGGAAGTGCCGGTCGTAACAAATGTAAACGCCCACTCTGCCCACAGCCGTATCGAATACCGGGTAGCCACCGTTGCCCGGACGGAAGTAGAACTTCTCCCAGAAACCACCCACATGCGGAATGTGCTGCTTGCGGTACTTCCCGAGGTAACTGCCATCGGCATCAAGCACGGCCGCTGTGTTGTAGAGGAAGCCGGGCCCTGCGTCCTCGTACATCGGCAGCACCATGACCATCTCGAGCTCGCGCGCGAGGGCCTGAAAGCGCTCCACGATAGGTCCGGGGATTGCCTCGGCGTATTCGTAGAATTTGGCGTCTTGTACTTGGCAAAAGTAGGGACCGTAGAAGAGTTCCTGAAAGCAGATCACTTTCGCGCCTTGGGCCGCAGCCTCGCGCGCGTAGTTCTCATGCTTGACGATCATGGATTCCTTGTCACCGGTCCAGTCGGTTTGGACTAGTGCAGCTCGCACCACGGACATGGGTACCTCCTGCGGGGTAATTTCTTTTGTGATTGTGCACCGTGGCCAGATTCTATTGTGTTAAACATCCGAATAACGAAATTAATAGTCGTCTGAAAGGTGGGGGTGGCTGTGACTACATCGCCGAGCTCAGAGAGCCCCTCAAAATCGGTCATAGACCTGGTGGCAGGAGCTGTTGAAGACGCTAATCCACGAGGGATTGCCGCCGCTGTGCACCGCCTCATCCGGGCAGGGGAATTGAGTTCTGGGGAGCGGCTCCCGACAGTGCGTGAGCTCGCCGCTGCCCTGCACGTGAGCCCAGCAACTGTGAGCGAGGCGTGGCAGGCTCTCGGGGCCGTGGGGGCCATCGTGGCGCGGGGCCGTGCGGGCAGTTTTGTGAAAGACATCGTGGAACCGAGTCGTCCTGTTCGTTATCTGGGCATCGGAGGTGCTCCGAGTTCTGATGGCCTTGATTTATCTACCGGCACCCCGGATGCGCAGTTATTGCCATCTCTAAAAGAAGCGCTGGAGAGGGTGACAACGAGATCTTCGTCTTGGACTACGAGTTACCTAGACGACCCCGTCATTCCCTCTCTTGAGGAGGTGCTTTTGCGCACCTGGCCATTTCAGCCGGCGCGCATCACGGTTGTTGATGGGGCCTTGGATGCGTTGTCCAGGATCGTCGACCAAGTAGTCAGGCTTGGCGATCGGGTAGTTATGGAATCTCCAGGATTCCCTCCCCTGATCGATCTTCTGGAGCGAAGTGGGGCTGAAATAGTCGCGGTAGAGCTAGATGAGCAGGGTGTGATCCCAGCCAGTCTGAGCGCGGCACTTGCACTAGCTCCGGTTGCATTTTTTTTACAGACCCGGGCCCATAACCCAACAGGTACCAGTATGACCAAGTACCGAGCATCTGAATTGGCGCACGTTCTGGCTTCCAGTCGGGCTCTCATTATTGAAGACGACCATTCCGGTGAAATCGCGATGGCCGACGATGTCAGCATCGGTCAATTTCTCCCGCTCAGAACTGTTCACATTAGGAGCTATTCAAAATCGCATGGCCCCGATCTGCGTATTGCTGCGATAGGTGGATCAGCCGACGTTATTGATCCGCTGACCGCTCGGCGCATGTTGGGACCAGGTTGGACAAGTCGTTTACTCCAAGCCGTCCTCGTTGAATTATTGAGTGATGCTGCGGCAATCGATCAGGTACAAACAGCTCGACGCACCTATTCAGAGCGCAGCGCTAAATTCCGTGAAGCGCTCAAGGACCTTGGCGTGAACTGCAGTCCTGGCGATGGCATCAATGTGTGGGTACCGGTGGAAGATGAGCGTTCTGCTTTGGTAAGTCTGGCTGCTGCTGGAGTACGCGTGGCACCTGGTGGACCATTTGTCATTGAAAGCGCCTCGCCGGGGGCAGTCCGGATTACGTGCGGGTTACTTCCTGACGATGACCTGCTACTCGCACAAGCGGCTGAGTCTGTGGCCCGGGCAGTCGGTGCTCAGTCGGTGCTCCGTAGCGTCTGATAATGACTATCAAGTATCCCGCGATAGGTTCGTTGCCACACCGATCAGGATTTGGAGACTCCCATGTCAGATGGTTCTTTTGTTGGCGGTGCTTCTTACGCCGGTACATCTGGGGAAACCCTTGACATCATTGACCCGGCAACTTCCACTGTCGTTGCAACCTGTGCACTCGCATCCGCATCGGATGTGGACCACGCAGTCCATGTTGCTAGGGCAGCATTCGCGGACTGGTCTCGTGCGGCTCCAGGTGAGCGAGCGAGTGCACTCAACGCGCTCGCGTCGAGGATGGCGGCCCGCTCGGAGGAGTACGTGGCCGTGGAAACTTCGCAGACCGGAAAACCTCTGCGGTTATCACGCGAGTTCGACGTGCCGGGTTCTATCGACAACGTCTCATTCTTTGCCGGTGCCTCCCGCAACCTTGACGGTAAAGCATCAGCTGAATGGGACGGTGTCCACACATCGCTCATTCGTCGTGAGCCGGTGGGAGTTGTCGGTTCGATTGCTCCGTGGAACTACCCCCTGCAAATGGCGATGTGGAAAATGCTGCCTGCGGTGGCTGCCGGAAACACGATTGTCCTTAAGCCTGCCGAAATAACCCCGCTCACCTCGATCATGGTCGCTGAAGACTGCATGGCTGCAGGGATTCCTCCCGGCGTTGTCAACGTTGTGTGCGGAACAGGTCCTGTTGCCGGCGAAGCGCTGGTGTCACATCCACAGGTGGATATGGTCTCGTTTACCGGATCCACCCCAGTTGGTCGCCGAGTTATGGAACTGGCAACAGCGGGCATCAAGCGGGTTCATCTTGAACTCGGCGGTAAAGCGCCATTCGTTGTCTTTGATGATGCAGACCTCGAGGCGGCCATTCAAGGCGCTGCCGCTGGGGCCTTGATCAACTCCGGACAGGACTGCACCGCAGCAACGAGGGCATATGTGCAGCGTCCGTTTTATCAGGGGTTCTGCGACGGAGTGGCTGACCTTTTTGCGGCCATCACAGTGGGGAACCCGCTCGATGATTCCACTGATATCGGCCCGCTTATTTCGAGGCGGCAGCAAGAGCGGGTGTCTGGGTTTGTGGAGCGGGCGAGAGCGCAGGGAGCCCAGATATTGACCGGTGGCTCGATCGGCACGGGTGACCTCGCAGGTGGTGCCTACTACCTACCAACCATCGTGACTGGAGTCGAGCAGGATTGGGAGATTGTTCAGCAGGAGCTCTTTGGGCCAGTTTTGGTAGTCCTGCCCTTTGATTCTGATGATGAAGGGATAGCGCTTGCCAATGACTCCGTTTTTGGTCTTGCCGCCTCAGCCTGGACCAGAGATATTTTTAGAGGGCTTCGGGCGCAGCGTGAGATCAAGGCCGGTTGCGTGTGGATCAACGACCACATCCCGATCGTGAGCGAAATGCCACATGGCGGCTTTGGCCAATCGGGATTTGGGAAGGACATGTCCACCTATTCATTTGATGAATACACCCAAATCAAGCATGTTTCGATGGATATAACGGGGGAATCACGGAAGCCGTGGCACCGGACAATTTTCTCAGAAAAACGATAGGCTGGAACTCCTGTTAATGACACCTTGCGGGCTAGGGTGTGGGGTAGAAAGAATTTCTTGAAGTCGAGGAGAGGACCGTTCATGATCTCGAACCAACCAGAGATGATTGCTGCGATTGCCGGAACAATGCGCTCGACGGTCTCGCGTCGCAGGCTTCTTCAGGCAGCCGGCATCGGCGGAGCTGCCATGGCGGTTGCAGCTTGCGGTGGCACGGGTGGCAGCGATGCATCAGGTGACGCATCCGGTGCACCTTCTGCGGCTGCGGCTGAGGACCTCTCAGACACAGACAAAGCGTTGTTCTGGTCTAACTGGCCCTTGTACATCGACATCGATGATGACTCCGGAGAGCGTCCATCCCTGGATCGGTTCATGGCCGATACCGGCATCACGGTCACCTATAACGAAGACGTCAACGACAATTCCGAGTTCTACGCGAAGGTCCGCACCCAGTTAGAGCAAGGCCAAGAGATCGGCCGCGACATTGTAACGCTGACCGACTGGATGGCCGGCCTGTGGATCCAAAACGGTTTCGTGCAGAAACTGGATAAGGCCAATATCCCGAATTTCTCCAACATGATCAGTAGCTACCTCGATGTTGCTTTTGATCCAGGCCGCGAATACTCCATGCCATGGCAGTCGGGCTTTGGCGCATTTGGCTGGAACAAGTCGCAATTATCCGATGCGATCGGCACGGACGCACTCGTATCGGTCGATCAGCTTTTTGATCCCAAGCTCAAGGGAAAGATTTCGGTCCTCTCCGAAATGCGCGACACGATGGGAATCTTGTTGGCGTGGCTCGGCTATGACCCCTCGAACTTCACCGATGATCAATTCAGCGAGGCGATCGAGGCGCTCACCCTTCAAGTTGATAACGGCCAAATCCGCCAGGTCGCGGGCAATGATTACGTGGCAGCCATGGAGTCGGGCGACGTCACCGCAGTCATTGGCTGGTCTGGCGACATGTTCCAGCTCGGAGATGCTTTCGGGGTTGCACTGCCTGAATCCGGTGGCACCCTATGGACCGACAACATGATGATTCCGGCATTGGCTTCCCACAAGAAGAACGCTGAATTGATCATGAACTATTACTACGACCCGGCGGTTGCAGCTGAAGTTGCCGCCTACGTTCAATACATTTCGCCGGTGCAAGGTGCCCAAGAGGCCATGGCAGACATCGATCCCGCATTAGTGGACAACCAGTGGATTTTCCCCGATTCTGCAACTCTGGCAAATTCCTACGTTTTCATGCCGCTCACTGACGCACAAGACGTTGAATACCAACGGGCTTTCCAGAAAGCGATCGGCAACTAAACGCAGAAAAAAAAATAACCCGTACTTCCACTGGAAAGGTCGCGGTGTCCACGATAACAAGTTCGCGAAATATCGAGGATCTGCGCCTCGAAAATCTGGTCAAGTCCTTCGGAGATTTTCTAGCCGTCGACGACATCACGTTGACGATACCGGCGGGATCCTTCTTCGCGTTGCTGGGTGCATCAGGATGCGGGAAAACAACCACGTTACGGATGATCGCGGGGTTAGAAGATCCAACCTCTGGGACGATCAAGGTGGGCAACACAGACATCACGGGTTTGCGCGCCTTTCAGCGGCCAGTCAATACGGTCTTCCAGTCATACGCACTTTTTCCGCATCTGGATATTTTCGAAAATGTCGCATTTGGTCTTCGACGACGCGGCATCAAGGATGTAACGCCAGCAGTTGAAGCCATGCTGGAGCTAGTAGAACTCGCTCCCATGGCGAGGCGCAAACCAGCGCAACTCTCTGGTGGCCAACAGCAGCGAGTTGCGGTTGCGCGCGCCCTGATCAATCAACCCGACGTACTTTTGCTAGATGAGCCGTTAGGCGCGCTTGACCTGAAATTGCGCAGGCAGATGCAGATTGAACTGAAGCGAATTCAAACCGAGGTGGGCACCACCTTCGTTCATGTCACGCATGATCAGGAAGAGGCCATGACCATGGCCGACACGGTTGCCGTTATGAACGCGGGCCGGATCGAGCAAATGGGCCACCCAGCCGATGTCTACGAACTCCCCAAAACCGCTTTTGTGGCGAATTTTCTTGGCCAGGCGAATCTCTTCAGTGGATCGGTCACTGGCCGCGATGGGGAGGATCTGGTGGTAGCCACAAACGGTCTTTCGATGCGGCTCCCAGCGCAGCGCAACTCCGCTACGGGAACTGAATTGTTGGTGGGTGTTCGGCCTGAAAAAATGACAATTCTTGATGAGGTAGATGCAGGAAAAATCCCCACCGGAAGCAATCTGGTTACTGGATTAGTCACAGACGTCTCATATACGGGTGTCTCGACCCAGTACCTCGTCGAAGCACCGTGGGGTCAGGTTCTGAACGTATTCGAGCAGAACGTGATCGTTGGTGATCGTTGCGAGGTTGGCGATCCCGTGCTGGTGCACTGGGCTCCTGAGCACACATTTGGTCTGGGATCCTGACATGGTGGTAGGTGTCGCCGCCAAGGGTGGCACATCGATCGCGCCTGGGGCCCAACGACGCTCTCGCACCGGATACTTCCTGCTGTTGCCAGGCATGGCATGGCTCGGGATCTTCTTCGCAATTCCCATTGCAACGCTGTTCATGACGAGTCTGCAAGCTCCGGTTGAAGGAGCTTCAGGGCAATACGCTCCTGCGTTTCAGGTGAGTAACTACGCGGATGCGATCATCGAATACTGGCCGCAATTTCTCAGGTCATTTCTCTATGCCGGTATCGCGACGCTTCTCGCACTGGTAATTGCTTATCCACTCGCGTACTTCATTGCCGTGAAGGCTGGTCGATGGCGAACGTTGATGCTGGTCTTGGTCATCGCACCATCGTTTGCATCATTCTTGCTCCGGACGTACGCATGGAGAACCATTCTGGCGGATGAAAGTCCCGTTACAACGTTTCTCAATGCCTTGCATGTTCTCCCCGATGATCGGATTCTGAACACCAGCATCGCGGTAATCGCGGGTTTGACCTACAACTTTCTTCCGTTCATGGTGTTGCCGCTCTATGCAGCTCTAGAGAGGCTTGACCCTCGCCTCATCGAAGCATCCAACGATTTGTATGCCAATCCCATCACAACCTTTCGCAAAGTAACGTGGCCTTTGTCTTTGCCCGGTGTGGTTGCGGGAACGCTGCTGACATTCATTCCGGCGGCAGGTGATTACATCAATGCCGAGTTGCTGGGGTCAACTCAAGATCGAATGATCGGTAATGCCATCCAAACTAATTTCATTGATTTCCGTGATTATCCGATCGCCAGCGCGCTGTCCTTCATGTTGATGGCAGCAATCTTGGTTCTGGTGTTCGCCTATATTCGTCGAGCTGGGACGGAGGATCTGGTCTAATGAAATGGCTTCGATCTCACCTCGTGGGAATGTTTGCAGTCCTTGCCCTCGTCTACTTGTTTATCCCAATTTCAGTCATCATTGTCTTGAGTTTCAATAAGCCAGCGGGAAAATTCAACATTAGGTGGAATGAATTTTCTCTGGATGGTTGGACGAATATCTGCGGAGTGCCAGGGGTCTGCGAATCTTTCCTGACCAGCATTCAAATTGGCCTCATTTCGGCATTAGCTGCAACGGTTCTGGGCACCCTGATCGCCTTTGCTCTTGTGCGCTATCGCTTTCGCGGTAGGAGCACCACAAACCTGTTGATCTTCCTTCCGATGGCAACCCCAGAAGTTGTCATGGGAGCGAGCCTACTGGCGTTGTTCTTGAATCTGCAGTTTCCGCTGGGGCAGACGACAGTCATCATCGCGCACATCATGTTCATCATCTCCTTCGTTGTTGTAACAGTGAAGGCTCGTTTGCAGGGTATGGATCCTAGGCTGGAAGAAGCCGCTCGCGATCTATATGCGAGTCCAGGTCAAACCTTCCGATACGTCACTTTTCCGCTAGTTCTTCCTGGAATTCTGGGTGCGGCACTGCTGGGCTTTGCCCTGTCATTCGATGATTTCATTATTAGCTTCTTTAACGCTGGCACATTGGTGACTTTCCCCATTTACATCTGGGGCGCCGCTCAGCGAGGAATCCCAGTGCAGGTCAACGCGCTTGCCACGATTGTCTTCATCAGTGCCCTTGCCATTGTGCTCTTCGTGCAGATCCGGGGCCAAATGAAGCGTAAGTCCCTCACAGCGGCTCCGGCAAACCCTGCGACGATTGATGTTTTACCGAGGTCTTAGGTAACGTTGAGGAGAGTTTGCCCACAAAACGACTTAGGCGCTCGGAGGGATTGGTGGGACGGCGAGGCACTCGGTCTCGTCCTATACGTCGGCATTCAACGTATGGAGTTTCCCATGCAATTTCGTAATGGCACCTCAGCAAGATCCCGAGAGTCGCTTAAGAACGTATCGCGATCGGTCTTTTGGCTTGATCGCTCCGAGCGACCGACTGCTTCAGCGAAACTGATTGGTGAGCATCGTGCCGATCTACTCATCGTGGGAGGCGGTTTCACCGGCTTGTGGACGGCGATTCTGGCCCAGCAGGAGGATCCGGGGCGCTCAGTAATCCTCGTAGATGGTGGGCGGCTTGGAGATGGCGCATCTGGTCGAAACGGTGGATTTGTTTCGAGTTCACTGACTCACGGTTTCGCCAACGGTTATGAACGCTGGCCGCAGGAACTTCCACAGCTCTTGGCATTAGGTCATGCCAATCTCGACGCCATTGAGAAGACCATTGCAGATCTTGGAATTGATTGCGATTTTGTTCGGTCTGGTGAGATGGACGTTGCTGTCACTGACCATCAGTTGCAGGCGTTGATCGAATCTGTTGGTCTGATCAATTCATTTGGTGAGGATGTTGAGTATCTCAATGCTGCACAAGCTCGCGGCCGAGTGAATTCACCGACCTACCTGGGTGCAGTTCTTGATCGGAAGGGTTCAGCACTCATTGATCCGGCTCGACTCGTTTGGGGATTGCGATCGGCCTGCGTTACCGCAGGTGTCCAGATATTTGAGCAGTCACCCGTGCTATCTCTGACGGAGTCTGGAAGTTTTATGGTGGCGACCACACGGGACGGGGTGGTGCATGCCCAGAATGTTGTCCTCGCCACAAATGCATACCCGTCATTGTTGCGTCGAGTGCGCAACTACGTCGTTCCAGTTTATGACTACGTACTCATGACTGAACCTCTCACATCGGAACAGCGATCCTTGATTGGCTGGGAGGGTAGGGAGGGGCTGAGTGATTCGGGTAATCAATTTCACTACTACCGAACAACAGAAGATGGCCGAATTTTGTGGGGAGGCTATGACGCGGTCTACCACAGAGGAAATGGATTTGGTCCGCAGTATGACAACGATGAAGCCGCCTATGAGCGCCTAGCCGAGCATTTCTTCCAGACCTTCCCCCAGTTGGAGGGGTTGCAGTTCACCCACGCATGGGGTGGGGCCATTGATACATGCACTCGCTTCAGTGCCTATTGGGGGACGGCCTTCGGAGGGAAGACCGCGTATGTGGCCGGATTCACCGGCCTGGGTGTTGGGGCATCTCGGTTCGGTGCTCTCACGATGCTCGACCTCTTGGCGCACCGGGACACCGAGCGCACTCGACTTCAGATGGTTCGCACCAAACCTCTTCCCTTTCCACCCGAACCGCTGCGCAGTATAGGAATCGCGTTAACCACCCGCTCGTTACGTCGGGCGGACCGCACGGGGTCTCGGAATCTCTGGCTCAAAACCTTGGATAGATTCGGTCTTGGTTTTGACTCCTAATGTTGGAGATGATGCGGTTATGGAACCTGCCGTCACGCCTTTGGGTAGCCACATGCGGATGCCAGCCGAGTGGGAATTACATGAGCGGACCTGGATGGCGTGGCCACCGGTTGGTTACCTGACCGAGGACGCAACCGATGCCGCGTACCGATCCTGGGCGGAGGTTGCGAATTCGATCGTCGAGTTCGAGCCCGTAACGATGGTGGCTGATGCCACCGACATCGGCATCGCTAAGAAGTGGCTAAACGATCAGGTCACGATCGTGTCAGGGCCACTTGACGATGCATGGATGCGTGATATCGGCCCGACTTTTGTGCATGCAGGTAATGGATCGATTATGGGCGTCGACTGGGTTTTCAACGGGTGGGGCGCACAAGAGTGGACCTCGTGGGAAAAAGATCAAAAGATTGCCTCCTTCGTCTGCGATCAAGCCGGCAGTGAAGCGCTCCGTTCGTCGCTGATCAATGAAGGCGGCGGGATTCACGTCAATGGTTCGGGTGCCATTCTTCTGACAAAAACAGTGCAGTTGGGCGTTGGTCGAAACTCTTCGTGGGAGCAAGATCAGGTCGAGGCCGAATTAACGCGTACATTAGGGGTGGATCAATTCATTTGGTTTGACCGTGGGCTCACGCGAGATTACGACGTCTATGGCACGCGGGGTCATGTCGACATCATGGCGACCTTCATCGATGAATCAACGATTCTCTTTCATGACCAGCAGAATCCCCGGCACCCTGATTTTGAGGTGAGCAAGGAAATCCAGCAAAAAATTAAAGCCTCGGGATTCCGCGCGGTTGGCGTTCTGGCCCCGGTAGCCCTGACAGACGATGAAGGTTTTGTTGATTACAGCTACATTAACCATTACGTCATCAATGGTGCCGTGATTATGTGTTCATTCGATGATCACAACGACGCATTGGCCAAGACCATCCTGGAAGATGCTTATCCTGAACGCCAAGTGGTCATGGTCGATGCGCGTGAAATATTTGCGCGAGGCGGCGGGATCCACTGCATCACTCAACAGCAGCCTGCGAAGGGGAATACATGAAAGTTCTTGCGCTTGGTGCAGGTGGAGTGGGCACTTCTGCCGCTCTGATCGCCTGTCGACGAGGATTTTTTGAGAGTTGGATATGCGCTGACTACAACGTAGACCGCGCGAAGAAACTCGCGCAGCGCACTGCTGATCCGCGATTCTCAGGTGCACAGATAGATGCTTCTCAGGCGAGTCAAGTAACCGAGATGTGTAGAGCGTTTGGAATTACCCACGTAGTGAATCTCCTTGATCCACAGTATGTGATGCCGGTGTTCACCGGAGCGCTTGCGGCGGGTGCGAACTATCTCGACACTGCGATGAGTCTGAGCGCACCGCATCCAACCGACCCTCACCACCTCACCGGGGTAAAACTGGGCGATGAACAATTCGCTTTAGAGGATGCATGGCGTGACAAGGGCCTCTTGGC
>JANQZS010000002.1:37699-52713 GCA_030728405.1 Candidatus Nanopelagicales bacterium
AGGAGTTCATTGACGTACTCAAGACCCTGCACAAACTCAATTTGGACTCCACCGTTCCCATTAACGTGAAGGGGCATCAAGTAAGTCCGCGGGACGTAGTGGCAGCTGCTCTGCCTGATCCGTTGACGCTGGGCGAAAAAATGACCGGGAAGACCTGCGCTGGCACTTGGGTCACGGGAAAGGGTTTGGATGGCCACCCAAGGCAGGTGTACCTCTATCACGTGACCGATAACGAGTGGTCCATGTCAGAGTACGGAACTCAAGCGGTGACTTGGCAAACGGCAATGAACCCCGTCATTGCCCTCGAACTCCTAGCAACTGGTTCTTGGCAAGGCGTGGGCGTACTGGGGCCAGAGGCCTTTGACGCGGTGCCGTACTTAGATCTCATGGAGCAGGGCTATGGCCAAAAATTTGGCCTCCGGGAAGAGACTGCTCGGATGTGACTAGGCGGTTGCTTCGAAAGCGTTCTCCAAGATTGTGAGACCAGCCTCGAGCAGGTGCTTGGGCATGGTCAGCGGTGGCAAGAATCGGAATACGTTTCCGTAGGTGCCCGTTGTCAACGTCACAACGCCATGCGAGTGGCAGTACTTGTTCAATGCGGCTGCTCGATCAGGATCGGGCTCCATTGTTCCGGGTTTCACCAGTTCAATAGCGATCATCGCGCCACGACCGCGAATGTCCCCGATGGTGGGATGATTCTCGGCTATTGCCTTGAGGCGGGGCATCATCACGGCTTCGACCTCGAGGGCCAGAGCAGGGGCGTCGTTCTGTTCCATCCAAGAAATTGCGCCGAGCGCAGCTGCACATGCGACCGGGTTTCCGCCGTATGTTCCGCCGAGACCACCCGCGTGCACTGAATCCATCATTTCCGCGCGACCGGTGACTGCAGCCAGTGGCATTCCACCGGCTATTCCTTTTGCAGTGGTGATGAGATCAGGAACGACGCCATCGTGCTCGCAAGCGAACCACTGGCCAGTACGGCAAAAACCTGACTGGATCTCATCGGCGATGAAAACGATGCCGTTCGCAGTCGCAAATTCGGACATAGCGGAGAGGTATCCAGGTGCAGGGACGATGAAGCCGCCCTCACCTTGCACGGGCTCGATGACGATCGCCGCAACGTTCCTTGCCCCGATTTCCTTTTCAATCCTTGTGGTGGCCCACTGAGCAACCTCGGCTCCGCCGTGCGGTCCGTCTCTGAAGGGGTAGGAAGTAGGCACGCGATAGATCTCAGGAGCAAATGGACCGAAGTTGTGCTTGTAGGGCATGGACTTTGCCGTCATGCCCATAGTCAGATTTGTGCGTCCGTGGTAGCCGTGTTCGAGGACCACGACTGCCTGTCGACCGGTATAGCATCGGGCGATTTTGACCGCATTTTCTATGGCTTCTGCACCTGAGTTAAACAGCGCCGAGCGCTTTTCGTGATCGCCCGGGGTGAGACGGTTCAATGCCTCGCACACCTGCACGTAACCCTCGTAAGGCGTGACCATAAAGCAGGTGTGAGTGAACTCGGAAATCTGCTTGGTGACCCCGGCAACAACTTCGGGATTCCCGTTGCCAACGGTGGTGACAGCAATGCCCGAGCCGAAGTCGATCAGGTGATTGTCATCGACATCTACCAAGATGCCGCCGCCGGCGCGGGTAATGAATACGGGCAAAGTTACCCCAACACCGGCAGAAACGGCATTCGTTTTGCGAGCAAGCAGCGCTTGAGACCGGGGGCCGGGAACGTCGGTAACTAACCGGAGTTCTTGCGTCACGTCGTTATCTGTGCGCTCAGGGGTGATGGTCATGCTCGCTCCTCGTCAGTGCAGTGGGTGGGTGCAGAGTACACCCACCCGGGTTTGTACGTTTGGGTTCATGAGCGCTTCCAACACGAGCCAATTTGATCCTTCTTTTGTCCGCGAGTGGCCAGCGTGGATAGCCGGGTCCGCATGGACGGGTGGCACCCCCATGGAAGTCCGCCACCCGGGCGATAACTCGCTAGTGGGAACGGTGAGTGTGCCCGATGCAGCAGCTGTTGAGCGCGCGCTTGAGGCTGCGTGGCAGGTGCGCCGGACTGCTCAAGCAACGAGCGCCGCCCAACGAGCTGCAGCCCTGACCCATGTATCTAGGCGGCTGGAAGAACGCGTCGATGAAGTGGCGGCTCTGATCACCGCAGAAAATGGCAAACCCATTACATGGGCTCGCGCTGAAGCCACGCGGGCAGCATCAACTTTTCGCTGGGCGGCTGAAGAGGCGCGACGATTCAACGGTGAATTTCAACGGTTAGACACGGAGGCCAATACCGCAGGCCGAGCCGCAATCATCCGCAGGTTTCCATACGGCCCGGTTCTTGGAATCTCGCCATTCAACTTTCCCGTAAACCTGGTTGCCCACAAAATTGCGCCTGCCTTAGCCGTGGGTGCACCAATAATTGTTAAGCCAGCACCTGCCACGCCGTTGGGATCTCTACTGTTGGGTGAATTGCTAGCCGAGACTGATTTGCCCGCTGGCATGTTCTCCGTTTTGCCTGTCGGAAATGAAGTAGCTCCTGCGCTTGTTGCCGACCCGCGTCTTCCGGTTATTTCCTTCACTGGGTCAGAGTCCGTGGGCTTTGCTATCAAACGTGACGTTCCCACGAAACATGTAATCCTTGAATTGGGTGGCAACGCTGCGGCTATCGTCCTCGCGGACTACAACTCACCCAAGGATCTCGAGTGGGCCGTGCAGCGCATTGCCATGTTCGGCAACTCGCAAGCCGGACAAACATGTGTATCCGTGCAGCGAGTTTTTGTTGCTGATGAGATTGCTGACGAATTCACGTCTTTACTCGTCAATGAGATAGCCAACCTGCCAAGTGGTTCGCCATGGGATCCGGCGACCGTCGTGGGTCCCATGATCCACGAACCCGCAGCGATCCGGGTTGAGGAATGGATCTCTGAGGCGGTGGAGGCCGGAGCCTCGGTTTTGGCAGGTGGAAAGCGCACAGGCACTTTCGTGGATGCCACGCTGCTTGTCGATGTGGATCCGCGGGTTCGAGTTGCCTGCGAAGAGGTATTTGGTCCCGTGATGTCTATCCAGCGGATCAGTGGCTTGGAGGAAGGAATCGCGCTCGTCAATGATTCGCGGTTCGGGTTGCAAACAGGAGTCTTTACCCATGACCTCACTTCTATTTTCCGCGCTCACCGCGAACTCGAGGTCGGGGGAGTAATCATCGGCGATGCACCGACGTTCCGAGCGGATCAAATGCCATATGGAGGTATCAAATCCTCGGGCGTTGGGCGTGAGGGTTTGCGCTTCGCCATGCAGGATCTGACCTATGACAAGGTGCTTGTCCTTACAGGAATCGATCTGTAAGCCCTGTCTCGATAGACTATGAGTATGACTTCTGCATCTGGATCAATTGACATCAATGGAGCTCACCTCAATCACCGGCAGCACCGCACCCTTGAGTCGCTTTTCTCACACCCCACGCCCCATAACCTGCGCTGGGCTGAGGTGCGACACCTTTTCGAGGCGGTTGGAGGCGTCACCGAGGAGCACAACGGACACATCCGCATTTCAGTGGGCGAGAGCGCTGAGATGTTTGATCCCAATCATGGCAAGGATCTGACCACCGAACAGGTAGTTGACCTGCGCCGGATGCTTAAGGTCTCCGGGTTCGACCCGTCAGCTGCCTAACTACACAGCACGCCTCCATTTAGCCACTTACCATCATTTCCCAAACTCAGAGAGCGAGCACATGAGCCATCAAGAGGTTGCCGAAGGTGTACTAGCAGTGGTGGCGATTGATTTCCACCAAACTCGAGCCTTCGAGTTGGAAACCGACGACTCTGGTCGCCCGGTCAAGGTAGTTGCCGAGGACCCCATGGGCTATTTTCACAAATTGCATACCAAAGCCGGCACTCCTGAAGGTTTCTTCCTCGCAGACAGTGATGAGTACTGGAAGGCCATCGCCCGGGCGCTGCACAAGGCGTCTTCGATTCTCCTTCTCGGCCATGGCACCGGTAAGTCCAATGCGAGCCATCATTTCATCGCATACGTCGAGAAGCATGAAAGTGATCTGGCGGCCAAAATCGTCGGAGATGTACGATGCGACATCGATGATCTGACGAATGCTCAGGTTCTTCGGTTAGGTCAGCGATTTTTCGACATGGCACCGGTACGCGATAACGGTGACAATTACCGTAGCGAATAACTAGGTAGTGGTGCAGTCGGGAGGACGCGTGGCCGGCGTCGGTAAGCCAATCAAAGTGGCGATTCTGGGTAGCACGGGTTCGATCGGCACGCAAGCCCTTGACATCATTTCCCGCAATCCCGATCGCTTTGAACTGGTGGGGCTAGCTGCCGGCGGTGCCAACATAAATCTACTTGCAGAGCAGGTCATTGCATTTGGTCCGCGGGCGGTGGGAATCGCGGCAGCAAGCGCGGCATCGGATTTGCAACTGCTCCTCTACGCACATGCCCAAGCACATGGCTTCGCTACCGGTTCGGGTGATCTTCCTGAACTTCTTGCTGGGCCTGATGCAGCGAGCCGGGTTGCGAGCATGGAGTGCGATGTGGTGCTCAACGGAATGGCCGGTGCTGCCGGACTTGAGCCGACCCTTGCAGCACTTGTCGCTGGCAACCGTGTGGCCTTAGCCAACAAAGAATCTTTAATCATCGGCGGACCTTTAGTGCGGGCCCTTTCTTCTCCCGGCCAAATAGTCCCCGTTGATTCCGAACACTCAGCTCTTGCACAAGCCCTTCGAGGGGAGTCAGCGAAAGATATTGATCGACTCATTCTCACTGCAAGCGGTGGACCATTTCGGGGGTGGACTCGGGAGCAACTTGCAAGTGTCACTCCGCAGCAGGCACTTGCCCATCCCACGTGGTCTATGGGTCCACTTGTCACCATAAATTCTGCCACGATGGTGAATAAAGGCCTCGAGCTCATTGAAGCGCACCTACTTTTTGATATTCCCTTGGATCGAATCGACGTAGTTGTGCACCCGCAATCGGTGGTGCACTCGATGGTGCAATTTGTTGACGGATCCACCATGGTGCAGGCAAGCCCACCAGACATGCGTATCCCGATTGCGCTGGGCCTGGGGTGGCCTGATCGAGTACCCCAAGCTGCACCTCCGTGTGACTGGACAACTCCCGTGTCGTGGGATTTCTTCCCTCTCGATCAAGACGCCTTTCCTGCGGTGGGCCTTGCCCAGCGGGCCGGGGCGGCGGGTGGCACCGCGCCGGCGGTCTTCAATGGAGCTGATGAGAAGTGCGTTGCTGCTTTTCTGGGAGGCCAAATTCCCTTCACCGCAATCGTGGAGATCATCAGACGGGTTCTCGATGAGCATCTCGACGATGAACACCTAGACGGGAACAATGTCAGCCTCGCCGACGTCCTAGCTGCTGATAGCTGGGCCCGAGAGCGTGCCCACATGATGGTTTCTGGGGAGTGAACATGCTCGACGTACTCGGCATAGTGCTCTTCATCCTCTTGATCGGCGCATCAATCGCGCTCCATGAAATAGGTCATTTGGTCCCTGCAAAGAAGTTTGGCGTGCGGGTTACCGATTACATGGTTGGTTTCGGTCCCACCATCTGGTCCAAGACCCGTGGCGAAACTCGATACGGGATCAAGGGATTCCCCGTGGGCGGTTACATCCGGATGATCGGAATGATTCCGCCAGCGAAAGATGATCCTGCTGGTACAGCGCGCTCCATGAGCACGGGTCGATTTGCAATGCTCATTGCAGATGCTCGACGCACCTCTCTTGAAGAAGTGGGCCCCGGCGATGCGGGCAGGCTCTTCTACCAACTGCCCGTCCACAAGCGGGTGATCATCATGCTCGGTGGCCCGCTGATGAACCTCGCACTGGCGTTTGTGCTTTTTGCAATTGTTCTCGTAGGCATCGGGCTTCCTCAACCGACTTTGCAGGTTGACGCCGTTGTCCCGTGCACGCCCTCTATCGCCCAGCCAAGCGGTGAAACCCTCCCCTCCGGTAGTTGCCCATCAGGCAGTGCACCTACTCCAGCCGCCAAGGCAGGCCTCTTGCCCTCAGACTCCATCGTGTCTGTGGGATCAGTCCAAGCATCAACATGGGAAGACGTAAGTTCTTGGATCAGATCCCAAGGTGGGGTCCAAACCACGGTCACGGTGGATCGCGATGGTCAGATTTTTCAATTGCCGATCACGATTGCTACGGCGGATCGTCCGGTTGTTGATGCAGAAGGTCAACCAACTGGAGAGGTTGAATCCGTTGGCTTCTTGGGAATGCGGCCGGCGTTTGAATATGTTGGACTCCCCGCCACTGCGGTGCCCGGTTACATGTGGGACATCACGGTGCGATCGGCAGCGGCCCTTGTCACCCTGCCTGTCCGCCTCTATGAACTTGTCACAGAAACCCTGATCGGTGGGCAGGAGCGCGATATCGACGGGCCCGTGAGTGTCGTGGGGGCAAGCCGGCTGGGCGGAGAAATTGTCGCCATGGATGAGCCAATTGCAGGAAAATTTGCAACCTTCTTGGGTCTCATCGCGTCGTTGAATCTTTTCCTCTTCTTATTCAATCTACTTCCGATCCTGCCTCTTGATGGCGGGCACGTAGCCGGAGCACTCTATGAAGGCAGTCGCCGACAGGTTGCCAAAGTCCGCCGTAAACCCGATCCAGGACCGGTCGATGTCGCTCGATTGCTCCCGGTGGCCTACGTCGTTGCTGGCATTTTGTTGATCGCAGGTGTGATTGTTATTTGGGCCGATCTGATTAAGCCGATCTCTTTGGGCTGAATCTCAGGGCGCCATGAGGCTGAAGCCGACTTAAGCCTTCATAATGGGGTAGTGAGTATCGATCTGGGAATGCCGGCAAGTCCGCCTCCTACCGTCGCCCCGCGTAGGCAAACGAGGCAGTTGCTCCTTAAGCACCCCACCCACCCCGTGCTGGTCGGCGGTGGCGCACCCATCAGCGTCCAATCCATGTGCACGACCCTCACATCCGACATCAACTCAACCCTCCAGCAAATCGCCGAGCTCACTGCAGCCGGTTGCCAGATAGTGCGGGTTGCTGTGCCGTCCCAAGATGATGCAGATGCTCTCCCCTCGATCGCTCGCAAGTCTGGGATTCCCGTAATCGCAGATATCCACTTCCAGCCTAAGTACGTGTTCGCTGCCATGGAAGCCGGTTGCGCTGCAGTGCGAGTTAACCCCGGAAACATCAAAGCATTTGATGACAAGGTCGGTGAAATCGCGCGAGCTGCCAAAGACACCGGCACCCCGATTCGGATCGGAGTAAACGCGGGTTCACTCGATAAGAGACTGCTCGCTAAGTACGGCAAGGCCACGCCAGAAGCGCTCGTTGAGTCAGCGCTCTGGGAGGCGTCGCTTTTTGAAGAGCATGATTTCCGCGACATCAAGATCTCCGTCAAGCATCACGATCCAGTCATCATGATGCAGGCCTACATGCTTTTATCTGAACAATGTGACTACCCACTCCACTTGGGTGTAACCGAGGCCGGTCCCACGTTCCAAGGAACCATCAAGTCCGCTGTTGCCTTCGGTGGCCTTCTGTCCCGAGGAATTGGCGACACCATCCGTGTTTCGCTGTCGGCACCGCCCGTCGAAGAAGTGAAAGTCGGCATGCAAATTCTTGAATCGCTCAATCTTCGGCAGCGCGGCCTAGAAATCGTGTCATGTCCCTCATGTGGTCGGGCTCAGGTGGATGTATACACACTTGCTGAGCAGGTAACTGCGGGCCTTGAAGGTCTTGAGGTGCCACTTCGAGTCGCGGTGATGGGTTGCGTGGTCAACGGGCCAGGCGAGGCGCGTGAGGCTGATCTCGGTGTGGCTTCCGGCAATGGTAAAGGTCAGATTTTTGTCAAGGGTGAGGTCATCAAGACGGTGCCGGAATCCCAAATCGTGGAAACCCTCATCGAAGAAGCCATGAAGCTTGCAGAATCTATGGCTGGCCAGACGGGCGAGCCCGTCGTGACAACTTCCTAATCCGTCGTCACGTAAGTAAAAATATGGATGCCACAACATGGGAGTAGTCCGTCCGCTGGTGCCGAGTGATCTGCCCAGCCTCCTTGCGCTGATCGAGGAAAACCCGGTCACGAACTGTTTTGTTGCAGGCAGAGTTGCAGTCGCTGGCGTTGACCCTTGGCGCCTTGGCGGAGACATGTGGGGCTACCTTGAAGATGGCCGCGTCACGTCTGCCGTGTACCTCGGAGCGAATCTGGTACCGATCTCGACCACTCCGGAGTCGCGTGCGGCATTTGCCGACAGATTAAGGCCAGGACCGCGGCGCTGTTCTTCCTTTGTTGGCCCGTCCCATGAAGTGCTCGACCTGTGGCGGCTGTTGGAACCGGCGTGGGGACCTGCGCGAGAGGTCAGGAATGTGCAGCCATTCCTGACAATCGGCACAGACTCGCACCTGCCGCAAGATCCGCAGGTGCGCGCCGCGAGATCATCCGATCTCGACCTACTCCTGCCTGCCTGTATCGACATGTTCACAGAAGAAGTTGGCATCTCACCCATAGCTTCGGGGAGTCACTATGCCTACCGGGCTCGGGTCGAGCAGCTGATCGAAACTGGTCGAGCATTTGTTCGAATAGTGGGTGGTCAGGTGGAATTCAAAGCAGAAGTGGGGGCAGCAACTTCTACAGCGTGTCAGTTGCAGGGGGTGTGGGTGGCTCCGAGTTTGCGCGGAACCGGTCTAGCCGAACCGGGGATGTCCGCCACCGTTGCCCTCGTCAGGGCCAAGATCGCCCCGGTGGTCAGTTTGTACGTAAACGAGTTCAACACTCCCGCTCGAAAAACCTATGCCGCTGTGGGCTTTGAGGAGAAAGCAACCTTTGCCACGGTGCTGTTCTAGCGTGCTCGCTATCCTGCACCTGAGGAAGGTTCATCCACAACTATTGATGAGGTGCCCTGCGTGATCACCCGGATGTCGAGTCTTTTCGTTCGTACTCTTCGAGATGCCCCGGCCGATGCAGAGGTGCCCAGTCATCGTCTGCTCGTGCGGGCGGGTTACGTTCGCCGCATTGCACCGGGTGTCTTTTCCTGGTTGCCACTGGGGTACATGGTCTATCGTAATGTGGAGCGAATCGTCCGTGCCGAAATGGACAAGGCCGGATTCCAAGAGGTGCATTTTCCTGCGCTCTTGCCTCGGGAACCGTATGAGTCGACAGGCCGTTGGACGGAGTACGGAGATAACCTCTTTCGCCTTCAAGATCGCAAGGGTGGTGACTACCTACTTGGCCCTACCCATGAAGAGATGTTCACCTTGATGGTGAAGGGCGAATACTCTTCGCACAAGGATTTGCCGTTGGTGATTTATCAGATCCAAACCAAATTCCGCGACGAAGCCAGGCCGAGGGCTGGCATCTTGCGCGGCCGCGAATTTGTCATGAAGGACTCCTACTCATTCGATGTGGATGATGCTGGTTTGCGTGCCTCTTACCTCAGGCACCGCGATGCTTATGTGTCGACCTTTGATCGACTTGGCCTCGAATACGTGATCGTGTCGGCCACTTCAGGAGCAATGGGTGGCTCTGCGAGCGAGGAATTTCTAGCTCCTACTGAATCTGGCGAAGACACCTACGTTCGTTGTACGGCGTGTGATTTTGCTGCGAATGTGGAGGCGATGGTCACACCCGTGCCCCCCGTAAGTGATGCATCTGGGGTGCCAGCTGCCCATGTTGAACAAACACCCGACACTCCCACGATTGCCTCGCTCGTTGAAGTTTCCAATGCGCGAGCTGATCTCCGCCGCCCTGACCGAGATTGGTCTGCTGAAGACACCCTAAAAAATGTTGTCTTCATGCTGACCGACGTTGACGGTGGTCGGCGCCCGCTTGCAATTGGGCTACCGGGTGATCGCGACGTTGATATAAAGCGTCTCGAGGCTGCCGTTCAACCCGCCACGGTTGAGCCTTTTGAGGAGTCAGATTTCACTCGTCACCGTGAACTTGTCAAGGGTTACATCGGTCCGGGTGCTCTCGGCGAGACAGGCACTTCTGGGATTAAGTATCTACTCGATCCGCGAGTTGTTGCTGGCACGCGCTGGATTACCGGCGCTAATACGGCTGGGCAACATGTTTATGACCTCGTCGCAGGCAGAGACTTTTCGGCCGACGGTGTCATTGATGTAGCTGAGGTGCGCGAGGGCGATGCATGTGGCTTATGCGGTGCTCCGGTCACGTTGGCTCGAGGCATCGAAATTGGTCACATCTTCCAACTCGGCCGCAAATACGCAGAGGCGCTTGGTCTTAAAGTTCAAGCCGAAAATGGTGAATTGGTCACCGTGACAATGGGCTCCTATGGGATCGGCGTTTCACGGGCAGTCGCTGCGATTGCGGAACAGCATGTAGATGACAAGGGACTTGTCTGGCCGCGCGAGGTAGCACCGGCAGATGTACACATAGTTGCCACTGGCAAAGCTGATGAGCCCTTTGAGTTTGCCGAGACGCTTTGCGAGGAACTAGATAGCCGGGGAGTTCGCGTCATTCTTGATGATCGACGTGGGGTTTCACCCGGCGTGAAGTTCAACGACAGTGAACTCATCGGTGTGCCAACAATCGTGATAGTCGGACGTGGCCTGGTTGATGGATTGATCGAGGTCAAGGATCGGGCAACGGGAGAGCGCGTGGACATTCCGGTTGCGTCGATCACTGACTATCTTGTTGATTTAGTGCAGGGGTGACATTCGGGTGAGCGTGTCGAAAATTCGTGTCGATGCGGTCATCTTCGATTGGGGAGGAACCCTCACTCCATGGCACGACATCGACCTCGAAGCTCAGTGGTATGCGTATGCAGAAAATTGGGATCCGGTAAATGCGCGTTCGTTGGCAAAACGCTTGTGTGCTGCTGAATTGGATAGGTGGCGAGTTCAGCGCGAATCTGCTGGGGCGAAGAGTACCGGCGCTTTGGACCAGATATTCCTTGACGAAGGCATCGACATATTCAGCGCTAGGCATCTCAATGCACTCGCTTCCTACCTGGATTTTTGGGCACCACATACATACGCAGATGAACAAGCGCTTCAGACCCTTCAGGACCTGCGTGCTAGAGGAATTAAGACAGGGGTGTTGAGTAACACTCTGTGGCCGGCTGAGCACCATCAAGAAGTATTTGACCGAGATGGATTGAGTTCGTTGATTGATGCTTGCGTGTATTCAAGCGAACTGCCTGTGGCAAAGCCGCACGCTGACGCATTCTCATCGATTGCGCAGCTTCTCGGCGTTTCCCCTCACACATGTGTCTTCGTAGGTGATCGACTATGGGACGACGTGCACGGCGCGCAAAGTATCGGCATGCGAGGGGTGTGGATTCCACACTCTCAGCTGCCTACTGCCCAACTGCCTGCTTTTGAGGTGGTCCCGGATGCAGTGGCCGAGCAACTTCTTGACGTTGTCCGGATAGTTGACGAATGGAATTCGTTCACACACTCTGAAAGCACGTAACGTGGATCCGCAGGCGCTTCCTGATCTCGGCACAATCCTGCTGCTTTGTGTGGCGGCATTGATGGCGGGATGGGTAGATGCCGTAACAGGCGGCGGAGGGCTCTTGCAACTTCCAGCAATTTTGGTCGGTGTTCCGCAAGCAGGTGCAGCACAGGCACTGGGCACCAACAAGATTTCTGGCGTCTTCGGCACAGGTGCCGCCGCGATTACATACGCGCGCAAAGTGAAACTCGATCTTCGAACTGCCATGCCGATGGCGATTGTTGCTTTTGTTGGCGCACTCATCGGTGCATCGACCGCTCGGCTGTTGCCCGCAGAAGTCTTTAGACCCATCATCGTGGTGCTCCTCATCGCGGTGTGGTTTTGGACTCTCCTGAGCCCACGGATGGGTGCCGAAGACAACATTCGTTGGAAGGGAACCCGGAAGCACTACGCGATCGCGATCGTGGCCGGGGGGGTCATCGGTTTTTACGATGGGATCCTCGGGCCTGGAACCGGCTCTTTCCTGCTCATCGTGTTGGTAGCGGGGCTGGGTTATTCATTTTTGTCCGCGTCGGTCACGGCGAAAATCGTGAACCTGGGAACCAACATCGCGGCGATTGCTGTTTTCGGCCTAACCGGCTCAATTCTGTGGACCCTGGGTCTTCTGATGGCTTTGTGCAATGTGTCCGGTGCCATCGTGGGTGCCCGAACGGCTCTCACCCGAGGAAGCGGATTTGTGCGCACGGTTTTCCTCGTGGTCGTAGCACTGCTGATAATTCGTCTCAGTCTCGATGTTTTCCAGATTTAGCGGGTGCCGTGGATAGATAGAAAGAGAGATAGACTGTCGCTCTACACCACAACAGTTTGACCACAACAGGATGCCGATTCACGGCCAGTACGGAGGCGTTATGTCCACGGGTGCTCTCGATGAGACAGCGGTAGCCAAGGCCATTGAACCGGTGGTTCTCGGTCACGATGTGGATTTAGAAGGCGTGACTCTGAAGGCCGCGGGCCGGCGCACGGTTGTCACCGTGATCGTCGATGCAGACGGTGGAGTTGACCTTGATCGCGTAGCTGAAATCAGCCGCAGCATTTCAGATGTGCTCGATGCTGATCCTGAACTTCTGACGGGGGCTTTTGTTCTGGAAGTGACATCACCAGGCGTTGACCGACCTCTCACTTTGCCTCAACATTGGCGGCGTGCGCATACCAGACTTGTCAACATTTCACTCACCAGTGGGGACGTTGTTGTTGGTCGAATAACAGACAGCGATGGTGACAGTGCCACCATCACGCACGACGACGGAACCGTTGAGTCTGTAGCTCTTGGAGACGTCCGCCATGCGGCTGTTCAGGTGGAGTTTGCAGCCCGGGCAGAAGAGGAGTAGAGGTTCGTCATGGACATCGATATCAGTGCTTTGAAGGCGCTTGTGCGGGAACGCGATTTTTCACTTGAACTAGTTGTAGAGAGCATTGAGCAAGCGTTGCTGGTTGCCTATCACCGGACCGAGGGATCCCACGAAAAGGCTCGGGTCACCCTTGATCGAAAATCTGGTCACGTGACCGTCTGGGCCACCGAAGAAAGCGAAGAGGGCGAGTCTGGACCTGAATTCGAGGACACTCCCGCAGGATTCGGTCGGATCGCAGCTACAACCGCTCGTCACGTGCTGTTAAGCCGGCTGCGTGAGGCAGAGAGCGACGTCACCATGGCCGAATTCACCGGTCGTGAAGGAGACTTGGTTTCTGGTGTGATCCAGCAGTCAAATAACCCTCGAATGGCTCGCGTCGACATTGGGAAAGTAGAAGCGAATCTGCCACCGGAAGAGCAGGTGCCTGGTGAGTCTTACACCCATGGGATCCGAATCAAGGCCATCGTTGTGGGCGTGCGCAAAGGCTTCAAGGGACCCCAGGTAACAATCTCTCGCACGCATCCGCAGCTAGTGAAAGCCCTTTTCGCCCTCGAAGTCCCCGAGATTGCAGACGGGACTGTCGAGATCATGTCGGTTGCCCGCGAGGCAGGGCATCGCACAAAAATTGCTGTTCGCTCTACCATTCCAGGAGTCAATGCAAAGGGTGCCTGCATTGGTCCCTTGGGGCAACGAGTTCGTCAGGTCATGGCCGAACTCGCGGGAGAGAAGATCGACATTGTCGATTACAGCGACGATCCGGCGGAGATGATTGCGCACGCATTGTCCCCTGCTCGGGTGACATCTGTCACAGTCGTAGATCCAGTCGCTAGGGCCGCACGCGTGGTGGTGCCGGATTACCAGCTTTCCCTCGCGATCGGCCGGGAAGGACAGAACGCACGGTTGGCTGCGCGCCTCACCGGCTGGCGAATCGATATCCGCTCCGATACCGCCCCTGCGGTGCCGTGAGTGGGAACGGTGCCCCCGAAGGGTTAGACTCTGGGGTTGGTGGCTTGTCGGGACCCATACGCACCTGCGTTGGATGCCGTCAGGCCACGAGCAAGGCGGATCTTTTTCGGATCGCACTGGTCGGCACGACTGCCGTTCCAGATCCGACAGGGTCGGCAGCTGGTCGTGGTGCGTATGTGCATCAGAACCTTAACTGCTTCGAGCGTGCTGTACGGAATCGGGCTTTTGCTCGGGCGTTTCGTGCGCAAGGCGCACTTGACGTCGAGATGGTTCGGAAGTTCCTTGCGGAGCGTTCCGGTGAGTAATGAAGGCCCGTGGGTGATCGCCCACGGGAAAGGGAGTTGCCAAGGTGCGATGAGCACCTTGACACCGAGCGGGAATGAGTCGGAGATGTACACCCGATGAACGCACGAGCATGAACATGCAACGTACGTATTGACGGTCCGGCGCAACGCGCCCGGACCAAGACAGGAGAGCAGTGTCCAAGGTCCGGGTTTATGAACTCGCGAAAGAACTCGGCGTCGACAGCAAGACCGTCCTCGCCAAATTGCAGGAGCAGGGAGAATTCGTCCGCTCCGCTTCATCCACTATTGAGGCACCCGTTGCCCGCCGCTTGAGAGAAGCGATGCCTGCGGCGCCCGCGAAACCGGCCAAGAAGGCGGCCGCGAAGAAGGCAACCAAGGCTGCTCCGGCCGCTGAAGCCCCGGTTGCAGAAGTGTCGTCAACGCCTGAGTCAGCTGTTGTCGCTACCGAGGTGGCGGTTGCCGCCTCGGGCAGCCCCGAACCCGTAGCTATTGCAGAAGCACCACCAGTCATTGAAGCGCCGGTAACTGAGGCGCCCGCTGTTGGGGGAGAACTGGCTCCAGGTGCTCCCCGTCCCGGTGGACCGCGTCCGGGCAATAACCCCTTCGGTGGATCTACTGGCATGGGCAAGACCCCACCCGCTGTCCCAGGTGCTCCCCGTCCCGGTGGACCGCGCCCGGGCAATAACCCCTTTGGCTCTTCGTCAGGTATGGGCAGAGCTCCGTCGGTACCTGGTGCCCCTAGGCCGAATCCAGGATCGATGCCGCAGCAGCGCCAGGCTCGTCCGGCTGGGCCCGGCGGCCCTAGTGCTCGGCCAGCGGGTGCTCGCCCAGGACCTCCAGGTGCTCGGCCAGCAGGTCCTGGTGGTCCGCGCACGGGAGGCTTTGCAGGCCGTAGTGGACCAGGGGGTGGCGGCGGCGGTACCGGCGGCGG
>JANQZS010000003.1 GCA_030728405.1 Candidatus Nanopelagicales bacterium
AGCGCACTGACAACATCAAAGTCGAGCGAGCGCGGATACACCTGGCCCACGCTGGTCAACACATCATCAAATCCAAGGTGTTGAGCAACGCGCTGCTCGAGTGCTTCGAGTTTGTCTGAATCGCCACCGAGTAGATCGAGCATGTCTTGTGCTGTTCCGACCGGGCCCTTAATCCCGCGCAGCGGATAACGGCTGAGCAGATCATCGATCCGATCGAAACCAACGAGCATCTCATCAGCGATCGTGGCGCACCGTTTCCCGATGGTGGTCATTTGTGCTGCAACGTTGTGCGAGCGACCGGCCACTGCCGTTTCCGAGTACGCAACCGCGAGCCCGGCCAACCGGTCAAGAGCGGCTACCGACTTGGCGCGCACGAGTTCGAGCGACTCGCGGATTTGCATCTGCTCGACGTTCTCGGTGAGATCACGCGAGGTCATGCCCAGGTGCACCAACTCGTGCCCGGCGAGGGCGTTGAACTCTTCGATCCGCGCCTTGACATCGTGCTTGGTGACCCGCTCCCGGGCATCGATCGAGTCAAGATCAACCTGCTCCAGCACCCCTGAGTAATCAGCAACAGCCGAGGCGGGGATGTCTAGACCGAGCTCGGCCTGGGCCCGCATCACGGCGAGCCAGAGCCGGCGCTCGGAAATGATCTTGGCCGTGGGCGACCAAATCGCCACCATGGCATCGGATGCGTACCTGCCAGCGAGGACATTGGGCATCTGCGGGCCGGAATTCACATGCCTATCCTTCCACGGATGCCGGCCAGCTTTGGCCAGCTCGCCAGCCAGTTAGCTGGTGCGGGAGGCGAGCTCAGCAATATCGCTGCGGAAATGCGCGCCCTCGAGGTCGAGTAGGTCAAGCGCCGCATACGCCCGATCTCGTGCTTCGTGCAGATTCACCCCATGGGCGGTGACCGAAAGCACCCGGCCGCCGGCCGAGCAGATCTGCCCATCTGGGCCAACTTTGGTACCGGCGTGGAATACCTCGACTCCCTCGACGTTGCCGGCAGCCGCCAAACCGTGAATCGGATCGCCTGTGCGAGGGGATTCGGGGTAGCCGTGAGAAGCGAGTACCACCGTCACCGCGGCATCTGGGCTCCACTCAAGTGGGCCCACCTCGGCCAAAGTGCCCGTGGCAGCTGCGTAAAGAACCCCGGCCAAGGGGGTGCGCAGTCGAGCGAGGACCACCTGGGTCTCTGGATCACCGAAGCGGGCATTGAATTCGATGACCCGAATCCCGCGCGAGGTCAGCGCAAGTCCGGCGTACAGGAGCCCGGAGAAAGGTGTGCCCCGATCACGCATCGCATCGACGGTGGGTTGCAAGACGGTGCGCGTTACTTCTTCGATCAGATCAACTGGCGCCCACGGCAACGGTGAGTAGGCACCCATGCCACCGGTGTTCGGACCGGCATCGCCATCACCTACGCGTTTGAAATCTTGGGCTGGTTGCAACGCAAGAACGTGGGTTCCATCCGTGATCGCAAAGAGTGACACTTCCGGGCCGTCGAGGAACTCCTCCACCACAACTGCGCCATCAGGTTTTGCAAAGCACTCTGCTGCGTGCGCGATGGCCGCATCACGATCGGACGTGACGATCACACCTTTACCCGCGGCAAGTCCGTCGTCCTTGATCACAAATGGTGCACCGAACTCAGACATGGCAGCAGATACGTCATTGATCGAAAGGCACACGCGCGCCTGTGCTGTTGGCACTCCAGCATCGATCATTATTTGTTTTGCGAATGCCTTGCTGCCCTCGAGTTGTGCAGCCAACGCCGATGGGCCAAAGCATGCGATCCCTGCGCCCCGAACAGCATCAGCAGCGCCGGCAACGAGTGGCACCTCGGGACCAATCACCACCAGATCGGCTGACACATCAACTGCACGCTGAGCTATTGCGCCCGGATCAGTCACATCAATCGGTGAACAATCAACCTGCTCGGCCATCCCCGCGTTGCCTGGTGCACAGGCAACGAAGGTGACGCTCGGATCGTTGAGCAAAGACGTGACGAGGGCGTGCTCGCGAGCACCTGAACCAATGACGAGAACCCGCACAGTTTCAGCCGGTGTAGTGCTTATCAGTCAGAGTCAGCACCTCATCGAGAATTGCAAGACCCTCTTTTGCCTCAGCCTCGGTCACAATGCACGGCGGAACAACGTGCAAGCGATTGAAGTTGATGAACGGCATGAGTCCCCGCTTCTTTGACTCAGTGACCAG
>JANQZS010000004.1:0-22216 GCA_030728405.1 Candidatus Nanopelagicales bacterium
TCGAGGTGTGGAACCTCGTGGTCATGCAGTATGAGCGTGGCGAGGGTCCAGGCAAAGAGGGTTATCCAATTCTTGGGGAACTGCCCGCGAAGAACATCGACACCGGCATGGGTCTGGAAAGAATGGCCGCGCTGCTGCAAGGTGTCGACAACATCTATGAGATCGACACAACGCGCGGAATCCTCGATCGCGCTTGTGAACTTACCGGCACTTCATACGGTAAGTCCGAGCGCGACGACATTCTGCTCAGGGTGATCGCTGATCATTCCCGTACTACCGCATTTCTCATTGGCGACGGCGTGGTTCCCGGAAATGAAGGTCGCGGATATGTTCTGCGGCGCCTGATGCGCAGGGTGATTCGCAATATGAGGCTGCTCGGCGCCCACGAGGCCACGATGGGTGAGCTGGTCGATTCGACGATTTTGTCGATGGCCCCGCAGTATCCAGAGTTGAACGACGAAGCGAGCCGCATTCGGACCGTATCCGTCGCTGAGGAAGCATCTTTTCTGCAGACTTTGCGAGCCGGGACGACCCTTTTTGATACCGCCGTATCGGAACTCCGCTCAACAGGTGGCGCAGTTTTGACGGGGGAGAAGGCTTTCGCTCTCCACGATACGCACGGATTTCCGATTGATCTCACGCTCGAGATGGCAGCTGAAGCAGGACTCGATGTCGATGAAGCCGGATTCCGAAACCTCATGGGCCAGCAGCGGGAACGGGCAAAAGCTGATGCGGTTGCTCGCAAGAGTGGTTTTGCCGCCACCACCGCATACCGGGAGATCCTGGAAAAGGGCGGGCTGACAACTTTTGTTGGCTATGACCTCATTGATGCGGAGTCCACGGTCATCGGGATTGTTCGTGATGGGATTGCAGTCCCCGTTGCCCATCCAGGTGATCTGGTGGAGATAGTGCTGAATCGCTCACCCTTTTACGCTGAGGCAGGCGGTCAGCTGGGTGATCATGGCGCTCTCGTTTCTGCAGGCTGCACTATCGAGGTCTACGACGTTCAAACTCCGGTGCCAGGTTTATTCATCCATCGTGCTCGGGTCGTCGATGGAGAGATCACTACGGGCCAGAGCGTTATGGCTCGAGTGGATACTGCGCGCCGCAAAGCAATTTCTCGGGCGCATACCGCAACGCACATGATCCATCGCGCATTCCGCGAACAGTTGGGCGAAACCGCTACCCAGATGGGATCTGAGAATGCACCAGGCCGTTTGCGTTTTGATTTTCCGAGCCCTGAGCCGGTGAGCCAGAGGGTTCTGCAAGATGTTGAGCAGCGGGTCAATTCGGTTCTCATTGAGGACCTTGATGTCTCAGCGCACCTGATGTCTCAGGAACAGGCCAAAGCGATGGGTGCAATGGCGCTGTTCGGTGAAAAGTACGGTCCCGAAGTTCGTGTCGTGTCTGTCGGTGACTGGGCACATGAGTTGTGCGGAGGTACCCATGCCCAGCGTTCCGGCCAGCTAGGTGTGGTCACTTTTCTGTCTGAGGGCTCGATCGGTGCAGGGGTGCGGCGAGTAGAGGCCCTCGTAGGCGTTGATGCGTATGACTTTCTAGCCCGTGAGCATATTTTGGTGTCTCGACTCACTGAGTTGCTCAAGGTGCCCTCTGATCAATTGGTGGATCGGGTGGAACGAACTCTGATTTCGTTGAAAGATGCTGAGCGCGACATGGCGAAAGTTCGTAGTGCACAACTCACCGCGAGCATGGATGGAATCCTGGGCGAGGGCCGAGATGTCAATGGCATCCGAGTGTGGACCTTCACAGCGCCAGCCGGCACGTCCGGGTCGGATTTGCGCGAGTTAGTAACCCGGGCAAAAGGGAGAATTAAGCCCGATATTCCCAGCGTCATCGCGGGTGTTTCACACGTTGACGGCAAAGTCGCGGCAATCTCAGCAGCCAACGATTCCGCGATTGTGCAGGGGGCAACTGCAAATGTGGTCATGAAGGCGATGCTCGGGCCGCTCGGCGGTCGAGGCGGTGGGAAGGATGACATGGCCCAAGGTGGTGGCACTGATGTCAGCAAAATGGACGACGCGCTGGCTGCGGTCCTGACCCAGATGGGCGACCTCCCCGTATCGTGAATGAAGTGGTGATTCCCGGAGTTCGACTAGCCGTTGATGTGGGATCAGTGCGCATTGGGCTTGCCCGTAGTGACCCCCACGGAATTCTTGCCACCCCATTAGAGGCTGTGCTTGCTGGTGATGGAGCGGTTGCCCGCGTTGCCGACATTGCGCGAGAATGCGATGCGGTAGAGATCGTCGTGGGACTTCCTATCGGACTCAATGGTGTCGAGGGCCAGGCTGCCAACATCGCCCGAGACTGGGCGCGCAATCTGGCTCAATGCACCGAAATTCCGGTTGTCTTCGTCGACGAGCGACTCAGTACGGTTCAGGCACAAAGGGGTCTGCGAGCTGCTGGCCGGACTACCAAGTCATCCCGGGCAGTCATCGATAGTGCATCAGCCGTTGTCATCTTGCAGTCCTATGTTGATAGCTACAAGAAGGGAAGCGGTCAATGAGCCAGTTGGACGCTTTCTTCACGAGCGAGGAAGTTAGGCCCTCAAAGAACAAGAACAGCATCCTCCGACGGGTGGTGGGCGTCGTCGTTGTACTTTTTTTCTTGGTTCTTGGCTTCTTGGTGTTTCGTGCCGTGACGGCAGATTCAGGTCCCACGGATTACGAGGGAGGCGGGACTGGCTCCGTCGTGGTTATTGTCGAGTCGGGAGACAGCCTGACCGCAATCGGACAAAGGCTTGTTGACGCTGGTGTGGTGCTCACCGCAGGTGCCTTTATTGAAGCCGCCGAAATGGACGAGCGGTCCGTGCGAATAGGACCAGGCAGTTATGAACTTCGCGGGGAAATGAGCGGCGCGTTGGCTCTCGAACTGATGCTCGACCCAGCATCTCGGGCTAATTCTCGCATGGTGCTGCCCGAGGGTCTGCGACTCGATCAGACCGTCGACATCTTGACGGAATCATCGGGATTGCCGCGTGCGGACTTTGATCAGGTTCTGCAGGCGCCGCAAGAGTTAGGACTTCCGAGGTGGGCAGAGGAGCGTCCAGAAGGATTTATGTTTCCCGCGACCTATGAACTCACCGGTGCTGAAACGGCCGAGAGTTTGCTAGCAGCCCTGGTGAAACGCTTCAGCGTATCTTCGGTAAACCTGGACCTGGAGACCCGAGCAGATGCTGTTGGCCGGTCACCGTATGACGTCTTGATCGTGGCATCACTCGTCGAGGCCGAAGTCGCCCCTGAGGATTTCGCGAAAGCCGCTGCGGTGGTCTATAACCGGCTTGAACTCGATATGCCCCTGCAGTTTGATTCAACAGTGTCCTATGCGTTAGGTGTCAATGAACTTCAGTTAACTGCAGAGCAGATCGAAACCGACTCTCTCTACAACACATATGCGAATAAGGGTCTGCCGCCGACTCCAATCAATTCACCCGGTGATGCCGCGATTGAGGCAGCTTTAAATCCAGCCAAGGGTGAGTGGCTCTACTTTGTCGCAGTGGGTCCCAATTCTACCGAAACAAGGTTTGCCAAGACGTACGATCGTTTCCTGAAGTTGAAGCAGCAGTTCCGAGAGAACTTGCAGCAAGGCTCATGACGGTCTCGCATGCGGCAGTAGTGGGATCACCCATTGCCCATTCTATGTCGCCGGTGCTGCACAGAGCGGCGTATCTGGCATTAGGGCTGGACTGGACCTACGAAGCGATTGAGCAGACCGTGGACTCCTTTCCAGCCTTTTTCGCAGGTCTGGACTTGTCCTGGCGTGGACTCTCGGTGACTATGCCGTTAAAAGTGGTTGCATTGGCTAACGCCGATGAAGCCAGTGACCTGGCCACCAAAGTTGGGGCAGCCAACACGCTCATTCACACCAATGGGCGCTGGCGTGCCGACAACACCGATGTACTGGGAATGTGCAATTCCCTTCGCGCCATCGGGGTGAACTCCTGCGAGAAAGCAACAATTCTGGGCGGGGGAGCTACCGCCCGCAGTGCATTTGCCGCACTCGCTGAATTAGGTGTTGATTCTGTGACCGTCTGCGTCCGACGACCCATTGCGGGGGAGGAATTTGTTCGGTGGGCCAGTCAGTGGAGTGTCGAAGTTGAGGTGGCCTCCCTAGAGCCAGTGAGTGCTCTAGCCGACGTTGAAGTGCTGATCGCCACGGTGCCCTTTCCTGCTGCAGATTCGTGGGCCGAAGTGGCAGGGGAGGGTGCACTCTTGGATGTTTCGTATCACCCATGGCCGACTGTGTTATCGGCTGCTTGGCGCGGGCCGGTTGCAAGTGGGCGAGATCTCCTGCTCTGGCAAGCAGTTGAGCAGGTGCAACTCATGACCGGGATGGCAGCACCCGTTGAGGTAATGGCCGCGGCTGTGAATGCCGCGTAATGCGCTAATGAATGATCCACACTCCGCACATTGGTTGAACCCTTTTGTGAGGAGTCGACCTAGCGTTCGAATATGACTGAGGCAGCGCCAGCGGTGAACCTTATTTCAGCCTTGATGTTCCTTTTCTGGTTGTGGTTCGTCCTCACTGGAGTCCTTCTTGCGGTAATCGATGTGCGTATCCATCGGCTGCCAAATGTTCTAGTAGGGCTCACCTTCGTTATTGGTTCGCTCTTGCTCTTTGTGCATGGATTGTTAATCCACTCGCACTCTCAATTCACTTCTGCCGCACTTGGTGCTGTCACATTGGTACTGGCTTACGGCGTTCTTCATCTTCTCGGTGGAATTGGTATGGGCGATGTCAAATATGCGGGGGTAGTGGGCCTGTATTTGGGATCACTTTCCTGGAGTGCCCTGTGGTGGGGAACGCTCGTGGCATTTTTGCTGGCGGCGTCAGCGTCGGTCTGGAAGGCATCGATTGGCCAAAGGCGGAGCGATCGAGTTATGGCGTTCGGGCCAGCAATGGTGGTGGGCGCATTGGCTGGTGCGTTGATCAGCAGCAGAGATGGATAGCTCCTTCCGCGAGCGCCCGTCGCAGGCAGGCTGCCCCCATGAAAGGATGTGGTCATGGTGCGATGGTTGACGGCAGGGGAGTCTCATGGTCCGGCACTCGTTGCCATAGTTGAAGGCCTCCCCGCGGGCATTGAAGTGAACAGCACAGATATCGGGGACGACCTTGCCCGTCGACGCCTCGGAGTCGGTCGCGGCGCCCGAATGAAATTTGAACGCGATGAGGTTTCCATCGTCGGCGGCATTCGCCACGGAGTGAGCATGGGTGGTCCCATCGCTATTGAGGTCGCCAATACCGAATGGCCAAAGTGGGATGTGGTCATGGCGCCTGATCCTGTGAGTGCAGAGCAGTTGGAGGGGTTGGCCCGCAATGCGCCCCTGACCAGACCACGGCCGGGCCATGCAGATCTGGTCGGCATGCAGAAGTACGGGTTTGATGATGCCCGACCGATTCTGGAGCGCGCTAGCGCCCGTGAAACTGCAGCCAGAGTGGCGTTGGGGGCCATTGCGAAGGCTTACTTGCAGCAGGTCTGCGGAGCCCAGGTGTTGAGTCACATCGTACAAATCGGCACGGCCACATCCGACTCCCAGATTCTTCCTCTGCCCACTGATTTAGCCTCAGTCGATGCGAGCCCGGTCCGGTGCTTTGATGAAAATGCCGCCAAGGCCATGGAGTCCGAAGTAAGCGCGGCACAAAAAGAAGGCGACACGCTAGGCGGAGTTATCGAGGTACTCGTTTATGGACTACCCCCTGGCCTTGGCTCGCATGTGCATTGGGATCGACGCCTCGATGCGCGTCTCGCTGCGGCGCTCATGGGGATTCAAGCGATCAAGGGCGTTGAGGTTGGCGACGGTTTCGACCTTGCTGCCGCACGTGGCTCTGCAGCCCATGATGAAATCGTGATTGGTGGAGATGGCCTTGAACGGGCATCCGGGCGATCAGGTGGTACAGAAGGTGGAATGAGCACCGGTGAGGTTTTGCGCGTGCGGGCAGCTATGAAGCCGATTTCCACAGTTCCTCGGGCGCTGCGAACCGTTGACGTCAGCACTGGGGAGGCCGCCTCAGCAATCAATCAACGCTCAGATGTGTGCGCGGTACCGGCCGCCGGTGTGGTTGCCGAAGCAATGGTTGCCCTGGTGCTTGCAGATGCCATGCAAGAGAAGTTCGGCGGCGACAGCGTCGCTGAGACTTCTCGAAATGTTGATGGGTACCTCAGCAATCTGTCGATTCGCTGATGGCCCCGCGTGCGATATTCGTCGGAGCACCCGGTGCTGGAAAGTCGACGGTCGGCAGACGGGTAGCCGAACGCCTCAAACTGCCCTTTCTTGACACGGATCAGGCGATTGAAGAGCGCGCAGGCATGAGTGTCAGCGACATTTTTATCAATCAAGGCGAACCCGAATTTCGGGCACTTGAAGAAACTGTGGTGGCCGATGCGATTGTGAATTCAGTCGGCATTGTTTCGCTCGGAGGTGGTGCGTTGCTCTCCCCAACAACGAGAAAATCGCTTCACGCCTACCCGGTGATTTGGCTGCAGGTTTCAGCGAGCGACGCCGCCAATCGAGTGGGCATGACAGGATCGAGGCCGCTATTACTCGGTAACGTTCGCGGGACCATGATGAAACTTCTCGAAGAGCGCGCACCTCTTTACGCTGAGGTGGCTGATCTAGTCCTTGACACGTCGGGACGTACTGCCCGGGTGATCGCCGACGAGGTCATTTCATGGTTGGAGAATGAGGCATGACCGAAACATTCGTTGTATCTGTTCGCGCCGAACGGACCTACGAGGTGGTCATTGGTCGAGGTCTGCTGGGTGACTTGGCAGAGCGGCTCGTTGGTTCTCAACGCGTAGCAGTGATTCACCCAGGTGCTTTGCGCGCATCGGCCGATGCCATCCAATCCGATCTCACCGAAGCGGGATTTGAAGTAGTTCTGCTAGAAATCCCGGAAGCAGAAGATGCGAAAACCTCTGATGTTGCGGCCTTCTGTTGGAACGCACTTGGCGCATCTGGATTCACGCGCTCGGATTCCATTGTAGGGATGGGTGGCGGGGCTACAACTGACCTTGCAGGATTCGTTGCAGCTACGTGGCTCCGTGGCGTTCGACTCATTCAGATCCCCACCACAGTTCTCGGGATGGTCGATGCAGCGGTGGGTGGCAAGACCGGGATCAACACCGAGGCTGGCAAAAATCTGGTGGGAGCCTTTTATAGTCCGTGGGCAGTTCTTTGTGATGTAACCGCTCTGGAAACCTTGCCGGAAAACGATCTTCGCGCAGGGTTGGCCGAAGTCGTGAAGGTGGGACTCACGAGTGATGCTTCCATTTTGACAGACATCATTGATCGAACAGCAGATTGTTTGAATCCTCAGGGTGATCTTCTTCCGGATTTGATTAGACGAGCCGTTCAAGTCAAGGCCGACGTAGTGTCGGAGGATTTTCTTGAGACGGGCGGCAAAGACGGTCGGATCGGTCGCGAAGTGTTGAATTATGGGCACACTTTCGGTCATGCGGTGGAGCGTTTGGAGAACTATCGCTGGCGGCATGGCGCGGCTGTGAGTGTTGGTCTCATGTACGTCGCCGAACTGGCCCGTCTCGGTGGCCGCCTCGATGAGGATGGTTACAAAATGCATGTGAAAGCGCTTGGAGCTCTTGGTTTGCCCGTGACCTATCCCGCTGGTCGATGGGACCAGTTGTACTCAGCGATGCAGGTGGATAAAAAGGCTAGAGGTTCACTGCTGCGATTTGTGGTCCTAGACGGATTGGGAGCTCCGGCAATGTGGGAGGGTCCAGATCCGACCCTGTTAGTTGCCGCCTACGCCGACATCAGCGCGTAGGCTCAGCAGTTATGACTGATGTGTGGGTGCTGAACGGGCCAAACCTCAATCGGCTCGGAACCCGGGAACCGGAGGTGTACGGCAGCCTTTCGTATGAAGAACTTGTGGCCAGGATTGACGATTGGGCGCAAGGCCTCGGACTCAACGCCGATATCCGGCAAACCAACGATGAAGCTGAGTTGATTGGCTGGCTGCACGAGGCAGCCGACCTCACTGTTCCGGTGATCATGAACCCGGCAGCCTTCACCCACTACTCCTACGCGATCAGGGATGCGTGCGCGATACTCACAGCCCCTCTGATTGAGGTGCATTTGAGTAACCCGGTTGCTCGAGAGGAATTCCGTCACACTTCGGTGGTTTCCGGGGTGGCCACCGGAACGATCTCGGGCTTCGGTGCGAATAGTTATGAACTGGCTCTACGCGCCTTGGTCGGATTGCTGCCTTAGCCACGTGAACGATGAGGGTGCGTGGCGTCGAGGTCGATTACTCGAGTCTTTAAAATTTCAGGCGGATCAAGGCATCATTCTGAGCGGGCATTCGTCGGTGCGCTACCTCACGGGTTTCACGGGAAGCCATGCAACATTGTGCGGGACCGTGCATGGGTGGACCCTGGTTACTGATTCCCGCTACGAAACACAGGCGGCTGCGCAATGCCCTGACATGCTGATCATTCTGGACCGGAATTCCTTCACCAGGTGTTCTCAAGTTCTCCTCAGCCAGGGCGTCAACGAATTGTGGGTAGAGGAGAGCCTCGCCGCGGTTCACTATGTGAAGGCTGTCGATCTATTTGACAGCGTCATGGTGGATTCCCAACCGTTAACCGGCCTGAGGTCCCACAAATCACAGTACGAACTTCACGCGATCCAAGAGGCTGGGCGGGTCACCGCATTAGCCCTGTCTGCCACAGCCTCGGCTATCGAAATCGGGATGAGTGAGCGCGAGATTGCCGTGGCCCTCGAGTCTAGATTCTTTATCGAGGGCGCTGAAGGCGTTGCTTTCGACACCATCGTTGCGGCAGGTGCCAATTCGGCCATCCCGCACCATCGGCCCACTGATTACCGATTGCGCGTCGGGGATCTATTGGTTATTGATTGTGGGGCCAGCGTTGAGGGATATCGAGCAGACATGACCCGCACCTTCGTGGTTGGGGCGCAACCAGATGAGTGGCACAAGGAGATTCACTCGGTAGTTCTGAGCGCCCACTCCGTAGGCATCGAATCACTCATCCCCGGGCGAAGTGCTGGAGAAATCGACCACTTGGTCCGCGCTCAAGTGAGTAAAGGAGGGTATGGACCCGAATTCGCCCATGGGACCGGTCACGGAGTTGGTTTGGATATCCATGAGTGGCCGCTTTTGGTTCCAGGTGGCGCGGGTACCATCAGTGCCGGCATGACGTTGACTATTGAGCCAGGAGTGTATCTGGCGGGTAGAGGCGGTGTGCGTGTTGAAGACACCGTGGTGGTCACAGAAGGGCTTCCACGCATCCTGACCGAATCGGACCGTGCACTTGCACGGGTCGGCTGAACTGCGAGCGAAAGAGAACCCGGTGGCGACCTCGAACGATCTGAAAAACGGCATGGTGCTGAAGATCGACGGCAATCTGTGGGCCGTCGTGGAGTTTCAGCACGTCAAGCCCGGCAAGGGCGGGGCGTTTGTTCGCACCAAGCTCAAGAATGTGCTGACCGGGAAGGTTGTTGATCGCACCTTCAACGCCGGAGTCAAAGTCGAAACGGCCACTGTCGATCGACGGGATATGCAGTATCTCTACCGCGATGGTGAGGACTGGGTTTTCATGGACACGGTCTCCTTCGATCAAATCCCTGTTCCGAGTGCGATTGTGGGCGATAGCGCCAAGTTTCTTCTGGAAAATCAGGTGGCAAACATTTCGATGAACGAGGGCGTCCCGATCATCGTCGAGTTGCCTGCCTCTGTAGAACTGATGATCACGTACACGGAGCCTGGCCTCCAGGGAGATCGGTCTACGGGTGGCACAAAGCCTGCCACTTTGGAAACTGGTGCAGAGATCGCTGTTCCACTCTTCATCGAGTCCGATACCAAGGTCAAGGTGGATACCCGCGACGGTTCCTACCTCGGCCGAGTGAACGACTAGGCGTGTCTGCTCGAGGAAAGGCACGCAAGAGGGCGCTCGACGTCATCTTCGAGGCTGATGCAAAAGCTGTCCCGGTTCAACAGGTTCTCGCTGAACACCAAAGGCGCCGGGAGTCTGAAAGCGAACCAAGTCTCAACGACTACACCGTTTTTTTGGTGAACGGAGTGGTTGAACACCAAGATGAAATTGATGCCTTGATCAGTACCCATGCGACCGGTTGGGATCTAGCGCGGATGCCAGGGGTTGATCGGGCCATTTTGCGCATTTCCGTTTTTGAGGTGACCCACAGCACCGATGTTCCCAATGCGGTAGCGATTTCTGAGGCAATTCGCATGGCCGAGGAGTTGTCCACCGAGCAGTCTGCGGGTTTCATCAACGGTGTTCTGGGTGCCGTGTCGGTCGCGACGGCTTCGTGAGCCAGTTCCTCATGGTGCCCCGGGTGGGATTCTGACCGCCAGGTGATCCGCACAGGACCTTAATGGCAGTGCCTACGCGGGTTCCGTCCTATCCGATGTGGTGGTGAATAGGTGCAAAAGGTGGGTCTGGGTGAGATTGGTGTGCACCCCGTATGCATCCAAAACAGCAACGGATCGATTAGCTGACATGCTGCAGGGGGGCCGGCCTACACGGAACGTTAAATGACCGAGGAACGCCTGACCATCCTCAACTGCTGGACGCTGCTCATAGTGGTGAATGTGGCCGCCCTGGCGGACGGGCTACGCGGTTCGAGCACCTGTGAACTCGCCCATGTCCTCCAGCGGAACCCCCTTGGTCTCGCGAATGAATTTCATGACGAAGGGGATGGACAGGATCGCGAAGACGGTGAAGATGCCGTAGGCGAGCCCCAGCGAGATACCCGCGAGTTCCGGGAAGCTCGTCGAGACGAGGAAGTTTGCCATCCACTGCGCGGAAGCTGCCACGGCGAGGCCCGTCGCGCGGATGCGATTGGGGAACATCTCACCCAGCAGCACCCAGACGACCGGTCCCCAGGTCGCGGCAAAGAAGGCCACGTAGGCGTTGAACGCGATGAGCGCGACGATGTCCGGGCCATCGGTGAGAATCGGCTGGCCCTGTGCATTGACAGCCGCTGTCCCGAAGATCCAGGTCAACGTGGCGAGCGTGACGACCATGCCCGTGGAACCGATGAGTAGCAGCGGTTTGCGGCCGATCCGGTCTACCAGGGCAATGGCTACGATCGTGAATGCGACGTTGACGCCGGTGGTGATGAGTGATGTTTGGAAGGCCTGTGACTCAGAGAACCCGACCGATTCCCAAATCGTGTTGGAGTAGTAGAACACCGCGTTGATGCCGACGAACTGCTGGAAGGCGCTGAGCCCTATGGCAATCCAAACGATCGGCATCAGGCCCAATGTGCGTCCGCGGATATCGGAGAACCGAGGCTTGTGATCTCCGGCGAGTGACGTTTCGATGTCGGCCACCATCGGATTGACATCACCGGTGTAGATAGTGCGGAGTACCTCAGCTGCTCGAACAGGCTCTCCGATCGCCACGAGATAGCGCGGTGATTCAGGGATGCGCAGGACGAGGAGCCCGTAGACCACGGCCGGGATCACCATGCTGAGGAACATCCATTGCCAGGCTTCCAGCCCTAGCAGCCATACGTTGCGCGCATCGCCACCAGCGGATAGCAGAACGACATAGTTGACCAGGCCCGTCGCGAAGATGCCGACGACAATCGCCAGTTGCTGCAGCGCGCCCATGCGACCGCGGATGTCTGCCGGTGCGATTTCGGCGATGTACATAGGTGCCATGACGCTAGCCATGCCGATTCCGGCGCCGCCGATGAATCGCCAGAACATGAGATCCACGATTCCGACGGGGAATGCCTGGCCGATGGCGGCGATGAGGAAGAGGCTGGCCGCGACCAACATCACCCGCCGTCGGCCGAATCGGTCAGCGAGCGTGCCTGCAAACCATGCCCCGATAGCAGAGCCAATCAGCGCAATCGATACGACGAAGCCGATGGCCAAGTCGCTGAGCCCAAACAACGACTTGATGGCACTCGTGGCGCCGTTGATGACAGCAGAGTCGTAGCCGAAGAGAAAGCCGCCCAAGGCGGCGGTGGCCGCGAAACCGACGACGCGTCCTGTTCGGTAATCCTTCGCAATGGCTAGTGCCACGTCTGTCTCCTCGGCGCGCCGTTTTGGGCAAGCGTAGAGCCCGCGAGGGGCTCAGGGGCTCCTCTCTTTCGAATTCAGGGCGGGATGCGGGTACACCCGTGGCTCCGCAAGCGGACGAACGATGGCAGAGGGGACTGCCCCGAGTTTGATCACTTCCTGACCTGTGAGGCATTAGGTCCAGGTGTGGTCCACGTGCACTTCATGACTGGCACGATGTCCATCGCGAAGCAACTCACCACGGAACATGGAGCAAGCCAGATAGAACCACTGCCGAAGACCGAAGCAGGGGAAAGGGATATTGGCAGACCGGCGGGGGCCAGACGGTGCAACACCATCGGGATCACTGTGGATGTCTCCATATGGGGGCCGACTTCAGCGCACCACGGGAGATAGCGAGATCCGGCGGGTACGCCAGCACACGGGCATCACATTCAGTGCCCATTGGCCTTGCCAGTCCACAGGTGACCTTGCGGGTCTACGAATATGTCCTCGAAGGTGAGGCACACTGGGGATGCGGAGCCATGGCCGACATCGCTGCGAAGTCAATGTCATGTGCACCTAATGTGCACCCGAAATCCGTATGAGACGAGTGGGACGCCCTAGAAGCCTGTAGATACTGCACTGCCATGAATGTGCCCCGGGTGGGATTTGAACCCACACTGGACGGTGTTTGAGACCGCTTCCTCTGCCGGTTGGGATACCGGGGCGCAGGCATAAGGTTAGTGGCCGGCGGGCTTAGGCCGATCCATGGCTGGCGTGATTCACCCCTAGGGTGTGGTTATGGCAGCCCGAGTATCGGATCAACCTCTGCGGCTCGTCGTTGCAGAGGATGAGTCCATCATTCGCATGGATCTCGTCGAGATGCTCCAGGAGCAAGGTTATGAGGTCGTCGCCGCGGTGGGCGATGGCCAGGCGGCTGTAGACGCCGTGTCTTCCATGCGTCCTGATGCAGTGCTCCTCGACGTAGCAATGCCTATTAGAGACGGACTTTCTGCTGCCGAGGAGATCAGCCGTGAGGGCTGGGCACCCGTGGTGATGGTGACGGCCTTTAGCCAGTCGGAGACAGTCAAGCGTGCGGCGGAAGCTGGCGCCTTTGGTTACTTGGTGAAGCCTTTTGGACCTGCTGACCTGACCCCTGCGATTGCCGTGGCCAGGGCTCGATGGGAGCAGGCACGTGACCTCGCCGCGGATCTGGCAGGAGCCACCGAAAGGGCAAATGCCCGGGAACGGGTGGAGCGGGCCAAGGCTCTGGTGCAGGAATCGGCCGGGATAGGGGAGCCTGAGGCCTTTGCTTGGCTCCGGAGTCAAGCGATGGATCGCCGGCTCACTTTGGCTGAGGTGTCAGCCGAAGTGTGCGAGGGACGGGTCCACCCCCCTCTCCAAGGATAGCCAAGGTACCCAATTCAGGTCACAAACCGGTTACGAACTGCCATCGGATCGGGGTCAGGTTACCCGCGCGTAACACCCAAGGGCCTAGGCTCTCGTTATCGCGACGGCGATCGGCCGTTGTTCCGTTTTCCAAGGAGAATGCATGAAGCGCACTATGGTCATGAAGACCGTGGCTGTGCTCGGTGTCGCATCCCTCGCCCTTGCTGCTTGCAGCAGTGGTGAAGAGACAGCCACCGAGTCAGCGACCGCGGCAGAGTCGGCAGCAGAGACTGCTGTCGAAGAAGCAGAAACAGCAGTGGAAACCGCAGAGGAAGCAGCTGCTGCAGAGTGCCAGAACCCGAGTGCTCTGATAGTCGGCTCGCTTCTTCCGGCAACCGGCAACCTCGCTTTCCTCGGCCCACCGGAGTTCGCTGGTGTCGAGAAGGCAATTGCTGAGATCGACGCCGCTGGCGGAGTTCTTGGTGCCCCCGTCACCTACATCGAGGGTGACTCTGGCGATACCTCAACAGATATCGCATCGCAGACCTCAGATTCACACATCGCACAGGGTGTCCAGGCCATCATTGGTGCTGCATCCTCAGGTGTGACCCTGACCGTCATCGACAAGATCACCTCAAACGGTGTTGTGATGATGTCGCCAGCTAACACTGCACCTAACTTGACGACTTACCCGGACAACGATCTCTACTGGCGCGTTGCTCCCTCGGACGTCCTTCAGGGAGCAGTTATCGCAGCTTCAGCCATCGACGCAGGCGTTGAGACGATGGGTGTTATTGCCCGTCAAGATGCTTACGGTGAAGGGCTTGCAGCTGCAACAGCCAAGGACTTCGCGGCTGCAGGTGGCACCGTTACCTCTGAAATCCTCTACGACGGCGAAGCCGCTTCGTTCGAGGCTGAGGTCGCTGAAATCAAGGCAGGTGGCCCACAGGCTGTGGCAGTCATCGGCTTTGAGGAGACCACCAGGCTGCTCCAGGAAATGATCAAGCAGGGTGTTGGTCCTAAGGACCTGCAGGTGTACCTCGTGGACGGCAACATCTCCACGACCGCCTATGCAGATTTCCCGAAGGGCACCATGAAGGGCGTTGTCGCGACCGTTCCGACGGGCGAGGCCGACCTCACTGCATTCAATGAGAGCCTTCTTGAGGTTGATCCGGCACTGACGGACTTCGCCTACGGCGCTCAGGCCTACGACGCCACCATCCTGCTCGCACTTGCTGCGGCCAAGGCTGGTTGCGCTGATGGCACCTCAATTGCAGCAGAGCTCGCGAACGTTGCGGGCAATGGTGGCGAGGCTTGCACGACCTACGCCGACTGCATCGCATTGCTCGCCGCTGGCACCGATATTGACTTCAACGGTGTAACTGGTGCGCTGGACTTCAACCAGTACGGCGACCCAGCAACAGCAACGATCCAGATCAACGAGTTCTCCTCGAACACGGAGTTCGCTGAGATCGGTCGCGTTACCGCAGAGGTACCCCTGCCGTAAGGCAAGCACCTTCACACAGAGGTCCCGTCTCCCTCAGGGGAGGCGGGACCTCTGTTATGTGGCCTGTCTTGGTTGGAAGGGACCAGTGAAATGGCAGGGAACTGATCAGGCGCGGGCAAGGGTGCCGAGGTAGAGCTCAATAACCTTGGAATCGTTGGCCAACGAGGCCCCGGTACCCGTGTAGGCATTCCGGCCCTGATCGAGCACATAGCCACGATCCACGATTTGAAGGCAACGCCGGGCGTTCTGTTCCACGATGATCACCGTGACGCCAGTCTCGTTGATGCCCTTAACCCGCACAAAGACTTCATCCTGGAGTGCGGGGGACAGACCGGCACTTGGCTCGTCTAGGAGCAGCACACTTGGCTCCATCATGAGGGCGCGACCCATGGCAACCATTTGACGCTCGCCGCCGGAGAGTGAGCCTGCTCGCTGTTTACGTCGCTCTCCGAGGGTGGGGAAAAGTCCTGCGACCTTGTCAAAGCGCTCGGTGAATTTTTTCGGGTCCTGGAAAGCGCCCATCTGCATGTTCTCTTCAATGGTCAAGGATGGGAAAACGTTGTTGTTTTGGGGGACAAAGCCCACGCCTCGCCTGACCAATTGATCTGCCCGCAGATTGGTGATGTCCTCATCGCGAAGGAGGACAGCCCCTTCGTTTACATGGACCAGGCCGAAGATTGCCTTGAGCAACGTTGATTTCCCAGCCCCGTTTGGTCCGATGATGCCGACCAGTTCGCCTTCCTTGGCATACAAATCCGAACCGTTGAGGATATTCACGCCAGGAAAATAGCCGGCGAAAAGGCCGTCAGCGCGAACGAGGGCACCCATCGATTCAGATTTGTGAATCTGTTCAACAGTTGCGCGTTCCGCGGTGGTCTTTTGCTCAGCATCAATGAAAAGCTCGGCCGCGAACTCATTGGGGTTATCGGGGCTATTCTCCGGTGGCAGATCGCTGGGTTCGGTGAAGGTCATGAGTGTGTCCCTTCTGGGTCAGAATCGACCGTCAAGGATTTGCCGGAGTCGGTGAGTTCCTTGTCGTGGTGGGTGCCAAGGTAGGCGTCAATAACGTTCTGATCCTTCATGACGGCTCCAGGAGGGCCTTCAGCGATGATCTGACCCATCGCCATGACTATGACCCAATCACCAATGTCGTGGACCATGTCCATGTCGTGCTCCACGAAGAGCACGGTGGTGCCTTCCTCGCGGATGTCTTTGATGTGATGTAGTAGCGACTGGGTGAGTGCGGGGTTCACCCCTGCCATTGGTTCATCCAGCATGATCAATTCTGGGTCAGACATAAGAGCCCTGGCCATTTCTAGAAGTTTGCGCTGACCACCAGATAGGGATCCGGCAAAATCAACAGACTTCTCGGCCAGGTTGAAGCGGGAGAGCAACTCCATCGCACGCTCACGGTTGGCTCGCTCCTGCTTCGACCACAGAAATGGGAAGAACGCAGCGTAAATGTGCTCGCCGGTTTGGCCCTTTGCACCGAGCAGCATGTTGTCCATGACCGTGAGGCGGCTTAGAGCTTTGGTCAATTGGAAGGTACGAACCATTCCCCGACGTGCCAATTTGTAAGGCGCGGTGCCCGCCACCTGCTGACCATTGAAGGTCCATTCGCCAGTGTCTGGGGCATCAAATCCGGTCAACAAATTGAAGAACGTGGTCTTGCCCGCGCCGTTCGGTCCGATGAGAGCTGTGATTGCGCCACGTTGCACTTGCACTTGTTCCACGTCGACTGCCGTGAGACCACCAAAGGAGCGCTTGACGGAGTGCACATCGAGAATCGGATCAGGCTTTGCTGATCCGGGGACATTAGGAACATTCGAAAGGGCCGCCTGAGAGGCTTGGCCGCGCGGTCCTAGTGTGGAGTGCGTATCAACGGCCATCGAGTGCCAACTCCCTCTTGTCCCCGAAGATCCCTTGCGGTCTGAAGATCATCAGACTCATTAAACCCATTCCGACCAAGATAAAGCGAATAGGTCCGACGTCCGTTGGCTTGAGGAAGTCAATCCAGCCAGCCTGAATTGCCTGGCTCAGGAATTCGCCCACGCCGGCGAGAAGGAACCAGAAGAGAATCGCGCCGACAATCGGACCAAAAATTCGGGCAGCGCCGCCGAGCAGCAGAATTGTGTAGGTGAAGAAGGTAACGTCCGGCACGAAGGTGTCGGGTTGGACGGACTGCTTGGCAATCGCCCAGATGATGCCACCTAGGGCCCCGACCATGCCGCCGAGAATGAGTGCCTGCATCTTGTACACGAAGACGTTCTTACCGAGCGAGACTACTGCGTACTCGTCCTCGCGAATGCCGCGAACCACTCTGCCCCATGGGCTTCGAACGAGCAGCCACACGCCAAAACTGACGATCGCGATAAGTACCCAACCAACGAACACGACCCACGCATCTTGACGTGAAAACGTGAGGTATGGAGTGACGAAATCCTCGGGCAAAGGGTTCAGCGCGTGGAACTGCGCGCCGATCTTGCCGTTGATGCCGTTAACGCCGCCAAAGATGTCGCGGAGGGCAATAGAGCGCACCACGAGCCGGAGCAATTCGCTAGCGGCAATTGTGACGATGGCTAGGTAGTCAGCGCGTAAGCGAAGGGTTGGGATACCCAGTATCAAGGCCAAGACAACTGATGCCAGTAGGGCCACCGGAATGGCCAGCCACAGGCTGAGGCCCATCGTGACAACGACGACCCCGATCGAGTAGGCGCCGACGGTAACGAAGGCAACCTGACCGAAGTTGAGCAAACCGGTGTAGCCAAATTGAATGTTGAGCCCGATAGCAGCGAGACAGTAGATGATTGCCGTAACGCCCAGAGCCTGGGTGATGGATTGGGCAAGAACGAAGCCGATATCCATGATTAGCCCACCCTCTCTCGTCGGCCGAGTAAGCCTTGAGGCCGCACCATCAAGATCACGATCATCAAGAAGAGTGCGCCAACCGTTTTCATCTCTGTCGGGATGAACAGGGTTGTCATTTGGATGAACACACCCACAACGAGTGAGCCCACGATCGCACCCCAAATAGTGCCCAAGCCGCCAAGGGTGATGGCTGCGAACATGACGAGGAGGAGGCGCTGGCCCATGTTCCAGGTCACGTCCTGGGTGAGCCCGAGATAAATTCCGGCGAAGGCTGCAAGACCGGCTCCCAAGATCCAGACCACCGAGATCACTCGTTCAACGTTGATACCGGTTGTTGAGGCAAGTGCAGGGTTATCAGAGACCGCGCGAGTTGCTTTGCCAATCCGTGAGTTTTGCAGCCAGAAAACTGTCGCGGCAAGTACGACGATAGCGATGGCGGCGAGAATGAGCGCCTTGGGTGTGGTGCTAAATGGTCCGATCGAGATGCCCGACATGCCGGCGTACTGCTGGTAGCTACGAGGGGAACCACCGAAAAAGAGCAGGAGTGTGTAGCGAAGCGTGATTGCTAGGCCAATGGTCACAATCATGCTGGCAATAAGTCCGGTTCGCCGGCGACGAAGAGGCTTCCACAGAAACTTGTTCTGGCCACCGCCGTAAATCAAAGCGGAAAATATAACGGCAATCGGCGCCGCGATGATGATGTGCACGCCGAGTTCGTTGAGAACGATCGCGGTGAAAGCGCCGAGGGTGAGTAGCTCTCCGTGCGAAAAGTTCGTGAGGCCGGTGGTTCCAAAAATAAGATTCAGGCCCAGAGCACCAAGAGCGATCAAGATTCCGAAAAGGATTCCGTCAAAGAAAAGTTGGATAACTTGTTGCCCGGTTCCACCAGCGGCGGAAGTGCTGGCTTCGCCAGTTTCTGGATCTATGGGAGCGGCGCTTTCGGTTCCCTCACCATCCACCAACTTGATGATGATCTTTTTCTCACCGCCAAGCACGAGCAGTGTCCGAGACTCGTCTTCGGCCTTTGCCAGAGAAATACCCTCGGGGAGGGTCGTCACATCGATGCTCACCTCATATGAGCCACCTTTGGGAATTTCGATCCGAAATGCACCGTCAGGGCCGGACGTCCCAGTTTCAGTGAATCCTTCAGCAGCCACGCCTATGAGGACGTTTGGAACAGGGTTCCCACTCGGATCGGTGATGACTCCGACGATCGCTGAGCTCTCTGCCATGGCCGGGGCCGTTCCGGCAAGACCGAAAAGCCCTACAAACATCATGAGGAAAGCCCCGATAATTGCGCGCCTGCGCTGCTGCACGAGTTACGACCTCCCGGGGCTCATCAGGATGCGACGGAGTTAAAAGTACTAATGAATGCGAAACCTTACCCATGAGTAAGAGTGCATGGGCAGCCTTCCCGTTATCCCGTTTGGTAACGATGTCGGAATTGCTGTGTTATTTGGGTCGGATGAGACAGGTGAGGCGGGCCGTACAGATGGGATTACCTGTCTCGTCGGTGATGGCGACTGCAGATGAAGCGAGCGTTCGGCCAGCTGTAATGAGTGTTGCTCGACCGGTCACGAGCCCTTCTCGAGCGGACTTGTGGTGGGTGCAGTTGAGGTCCACGCCAACGACTATGGCATCCGGACCCGCATGAATCGCGCTCACGATGGATCCAATTGTTTCTGCCAGCACGGCGCTGGCGCCGCCGTGAAGCAATCCGTAGGGCTGGGTATTGCCGGCCACGGGCATGGTCGCCACGACGAGTCCAGGGCGAGCTTCGAGGAGCTCAATGCCCATACGTACTCCCAGTGCCCCCATCCCGGACTGTTGTAAGTAGGCGGTCAGGTGTTTAGATGCATCTTCATTCATGTCGGCAGATTATCGACACCTGACCTCGGACCTAGGATCGCATCGTGGGCACCGAAAGGATTCTTCTCCTTGATGGACATTCGATGGCCTATCGGGCCTTTTTTGCACTTCCCGTGGGGAATTTTTCCACCACCACGGGCCAGCCGACCAACGCCGTATATGGCTTCACTTCGATGCTCATCAACGTACTTCGTGATGAAGCACCCACCCATGTTGTTGTGGCATTCGATGTTTCGAGAAAGACATTCCGGACTGAAAAGTTTCCCGAGTACAAAGCGACGAGATCTGCCTCGCCTCCGGAATTCAAGGGACAAGTGGAACTTATCCGCGAGGTTCTCACCGCAATGGGAATCGTGTCCGTTGCTGTTGAGGGGTTTGAAGCCGACGACATCATCGCAACTTTGACCCGGCAAGCGACTGAGACAGACGTACCAGTGTCGATTGTGACAGGCGATCGAGATGCATTTCAATTGGTATCGCCTGATGTCACAGTTCTCTACCCCGTTAAGGGTGTTTCTGAACTCGCCCGCATGACCCCCGAAGCCGTCGAAGAAAAGTACGGCCTGACGCCCACGCAGTACCCAGATTTTGCCGCTCTGCGTGGGGATCCGAGCGATAACTTGCCGGGGGTGCCCGGTGTTGGTGAAAAGACGGCGATCAAGTGGATTCATCAATACGGATCCCTGGAGCAGCTCGTGGATCAGGCAGCAGACGTCCCGGGCAAAGTGGGACAGTCTTTTCGCGATGCACTGCCCCAAGTTCTGATCAATCGAGAACTCACCGAGTTGATTTCCGACGTGCCAATTCCCGCCAAGGTAGCAGATGCCCGTTGGGACGGTTGGGATTCGACGCTTGTCGATCCGCTCTTTGACGCTTTGCAGTTTCGAACACTGCGTTCCCGACTTTCTAGTCTTCCCTCGACAACGGGAGGATCCACTCCACGTGAAGGTGAGACCACCTCATCTGCTCAGGACGCGATGGTTGAGATCGACGTGCTTCGGGTGCTGCCAGAAGAGACGGCTGACTGGCTTGCCCGTACCGGCACCAACTCGTCCGTCTATTTTGTCGGCGAGTGGGCCAAAGGCAGAGGCGAACTCAATGCGATTGCAATTCAAGGCGCAGAGGGTGTTGGGTACATGGATCTGAACTCGACGCAGACACAATTAGCCGTTTCTGCCTGGCTTGCCGATCCTCGTGTGTCGAAGTGTGCCCACGACGTGAAGGGTCCACTCCTCGCCACACTTTCCATGGGCTGGTCGGTTTCGGGTTTGGGAATGGATACTGCCCTCGCCGCCTATCTCCTTTCACCTGGACAACGGTCGTATGAGTTATCTGATGTTGCCGCCCGAGTATTAGGCGTCGAAATTGACGTTACGAGTGGCGCTGACCAGTTGACTTTCGATGACGGTGCCAATGCGCAGGGGGCAGGCGCCAAGGCACAGGTCATTGGCGCTCTGGGGATCGAACTTGGTTCGGCGCTTGATCGTGATGATTTGCGCCATTTACTAGAAGATGTTGAGTTGCCCACCAGCATCATTCTCGCAGAGATGGAACATGTGGGAATTTGTGTTGATGTTGCTGGTCTTCAAGAGCTATCAAATGAGTTTGCAGCAGCTATGCGAGAAGCGGAAAATGAAGCGTTTGCGCTCGTAGGTCGCGAATTCAATCTTGGGTCGCCAAAACAACTTCAGGAAATTCTCTTTGGCGAAAGAGGACTACCCAAGACGAAGAAGATAAAGACTGGATTTACCACCGATGCTGAGGCACTCGCCAGTCTCTTTGAGCGCACTTCTGATCCGCTATTGGAACAATTATTGGCGTGGCGAGATCGAGCCAAACTTCGGCAAACTGTTGAAGGATTGATTCCACTGGCGGATGCGAATCACCGGATTCACACCACGTTTAGGCAAACAGTTGCGGCAACTGGTCGACTCTCATCCTCTGACCCAAACCTTCAAAACATCCCGGTCCGGACAGATGCCGGACGTCGCATCAGGTCATGTTTCGTCGTTGGTGCCGGCTACGAATCTCTCATGACCGCCGACTACAGCCAAATCGAAATGCGGATCATGGCGCATGCTTCGGAAGACGAGGGCTTGATCGATGCATTCATCTCCGGTGAAGACCTGCACACCACAGTTGCTTCGAAAGTTTTCGGTGTTCCTACCGAATCGGTCGACGCGGAAATGCGACGCCGCATCAAGGCCATGTCGTACGGTCTAGCGTACGGACTTTCACCGTATGGTCTCGCACTGCAACTGCACATCGCTCCAGACGAAGCCTCGAGTTTGATGGGGGAGTATTTCCTGAGATTTGGTGGAGTTCGGGATTACCTTTCCAGCGTGGTTGAGGATGCGCGGGCCACGGGATTTACCGCCACGATGATGGGTCGGCGTCGTTATCTTCCTGACCTCAATAGCGATAACCGGCAACGCAGAGAGATGGCCGAGCGGATGGCGCTGAATGCTCCCATCCAGGGAACTGCCGCTGACATCGTCAAAGTGGCGATGGTGAAAGTTCATCACGCCCTACGCGAACAAAATCTGTCCAGCA
>JANQZS010000004.1:22226-32333 GCA_030728405.1 Candidatus Nanopelagicales bacterium
GTCCAGCAGGCTGCTTCTTCAGGTTCATGATGAACTGGTGTTGGAAATAGCACCGGGGGAGAGCGCCGTGGTGGAGGAAATCGTTCGAAAGGAGATGGCCGGTGCCGCTGAGCTTTCTGTCCCACTCGATGTCAGTGTTGGGATCGGCAAGAACTGGGAAAGCGCTGCGCACTAGCGCGGTTGGTTTGGCTCTGGCCGGACTTGTGCTCACCGGGTGCTCAACGAATCAACTGGAGGACTTGCCCACCTGCATCGACGTCGAATGCACGGGGGTTCTCAACGGAGCAGCCTATGAAATTGTTCTGCCAGAGGATTGGAACGGCACTTTGCTGCTCTACTCCCACGGATACCGAAGCGCCTATCCAACGCCGCCCGAGTTTGAACCGGTAGACAGCTCGGCTGAGCCAGCGCCTGGCTGGGCATCTGGCAACAAGTCTGTGGGTGAGGCGCTGCTCGCAGAGGGCTTCGCTTTGGCCGGCTCGGCATATTCGGCAAACGGGTGGGCGGTTTCTGAAGGAGTCGCTGCTGGTCAGGACCTGATTGCATTCTTCACAGAGAACATCGCCGAACCCAGATCTGTTTTGGCGTGGGGTGATTCTCTAGGTGGCCTGATCACGGCGAATCTTGCGGAAATACCTGATCTTCTCGATGGTGCGGCCCCCTTCTGCGGTGTTCTTGCCGGACCAAATCTGAATTTTGACCTTGCAGTTGATGTCACCTTGGCCGCCAAGTTGACAGTCTTGCCGGAATTGCCTCTGGACCTCCCCGGTGGCTACGAAGATGCCGTTCGGGCATTGGAGCCATCCCTCCGAACCCTTTTGGAGATTGCCGAAAACGACGACGACCCGCGGGCAGGGGTGCTCTTGGCGATTGGAGCGATGGCCGAGGCACCCGATCAGACTCGGACTTTTGATGGTGCCACGCCGTCTTCGCGACTTTCGGCCGTTATTGAAGGGATTGTCACGGCCATAACTTTCGGAACCCTTGCCCGTTATGAATTCGATCAACGCGTAGGTGGATCGGCCGCGTCTAGCGATCCTGCAACATTCCTTGATCGCATAGATCCGGCAGAACTTGCCGAGATTGAAGACAGGTTCCCAGGTACAGCGGAAATCATTGACGTAGCCTGGTCAGCCGGTGCCCCCGTGGTGGCTGATGAAGCGGCTCGGACTGGGGCCATCGAGTTGGGAACCCTCACCGGTGAACTGCAGGTTCCCGTCCTCAGCCTGCACACGGCAGCTGATCCGTTGGTCATCGTGGCGAATCAAACGGTCTTTACAGAGGCAGTTGCAGCTCGCGGATTTGAGGACCTTCTGGCCACGGGCATCACCGTTGCTCCGGGTACTTATCCTCAAGACCCGGGTGCTCCGTACGGCGCCGGACACTGCAATTTCACCGACGCCACCAGAGTAGGTGCCATCAAGGCGCTGTCGGAGTGGGTAGAAACAGACGCTACGCCTACCGCTGAGGGTCTATCCGCTGCCCTTGGATCGGGATCCGGCTTCGACCCGAGGTTCGCCTTGCCCCCTTGGCCGTTCCAGCCCTGATTTAAGGGCATCAGCCGCGGTGGCCTATCCTGTGAAGGTTGCCTGCCGGCGTGTAGTTCCAGACCTAGGGAAATGCATGGCCCCCATTCGTATGGGGAGCGGTGCGCACACCCATTGGATTCACGAAAAATTTCGTTTATCCCGATCCGCCGGAGCAATTTCACTCCATGACCTCTACCACTGTGCAAGCCGTTCCCAATCAGGTTGCCATTAATGACATCGGCAGCGCCGAAGATTTTCTTGCAGCGATCGATGCGACGATCAAGTACTTCAATGATGGTGACATCGTTGAGGGAACCATCGTAAAAGTAGACCGCGACGAGGTCCTCCTCGATATCGGCTACAAGACAGAGGGTGTTATCCCCTCCCGTGAACTTTCCATCAAGCACGATGTTGACCCTTCACAGGTCGTCAAGGTTGGCGACCACGTTGAGGCTTTAGTCCTTACAAAGGAAGACAAAGAAGGACGACTCATCCTGTCCAAGAAGCGCGCTCAATACGAGCGGGCATGGGGCACCATTGAGAAGGTCAAGGAAGAAGATGGCGTCGTTGAGGGGCAGGTCATCGAGGTCGTCAAGGGTGGCTTGATCATTGACATCGGTCTCCGTGGCTTCCTTCCCGCATCGTTGGTTGAAATGCGTCGCGTTCGTGACCTTCAGCCCTACGTTGGCAAGGTCCTCGAAGCGAAGATCATCGAACTCGATAAGAACCGCAACAATGTGGTCCTGTCCCGTCGCGCATGGCTCGAGCAGACCCAGAGCGAAGTTCGCCAGACCTTCCTCACCGCACTTCTCAAGGGTCAGATCCGTAAGGGTGTCGTCTCATCCATCGTGAACTTCGGCGCATTCGTCGATCTCGGTGGCGTAGACGGCCTCGTTCACGTTTCTGAACTTTCCTGGAAGCACATTGACCACCCCTCAGAGGTTGTCGAAGTTGGCCAAGAGGTAACCGTTGAAGTTCTCGACGTCGACATGGATCGTGAGCGCGTCTCACTATCCTTGAAGTCAACCCAAGAAGATCCGTGGCAGCACTTTGCTCGGACCCACGCTCTCAACCAGGTGGTGCCCGGCAAGGTCACCAAGCTGGTTCCATTCGGCGCATTTGTTCGCGTTGAGGAGGGAATTGAGGGTCTCGTCCACATTTCCGAACTGGCCGAGCGCCACATCGAACTGCCCGAGCAGATTGTTCAGGTGGGCGATGACATCTACGTCAAAGTCATCGACATTGATCTTGAGCGTCGTCGAATCTCACTCTCGCTCAAACAGGCCAATGATTCTGGCGATGCGGTAGCGGTGGAGGAATTCGATCCCTACCTATACGGAATGGCACCGGCGTTCGACGCCGCGGGCAATTACGTTGGACCCGAAGGGTTCGATCCTGAAACAGGCGAGTGGAAAGCTGGCTTTGAAGAACAGCGCACCGCATGGGAGCTCGAGTACGCCGAGGCTCATTCGCGTTGGGAAGCCCACCGCAAGCAGGCTAGTGAGGCACGCGAAGCTGATCAAGCGGCTGCGACCGAAGCAGGGGAGGCAACTACCTACTCGTCGGATTCTCAGACCAACGAAGGTACCTTGGCATCGGATGAGGCACTTCAGGCACTGCGTGACAAGTTGACGAACGACTAGGTAGGACAGCGATGCGAATCGGTGTGACCGGTGGCATCGGATCAGGTAAGTCGACTGTGGCGTCGTTGCTCTCTGAGCGCGGCGCCATTGTCGTCGACGCTGATGTGATTGCCCGGCGAATAGTGGAGCCAGGATCACCGGTTCTGGCGAACCTGGTCGAGGAATTTGGTGCAGGGATTCTGGATCCGGAAGGGCGATTGAACCGTGCCGAACTTGCGCGTATTGCCTTTGCTGACGAGCGAGGTACGCGGCACCTCAACGACATCACCCATCCGGCTATTCGTGAACAGGCGGAGATTGACCTTCAAGCTGCAGAAGAGCAAGGCATCGCCGTCTACGAGATGCCGCTCCTGATTGAGACCGGGCAACGATCTCTCGTTGATCTCGTAGTTGTCGTCGATGTACCAGAAGATGTCCAAATAGACCGTGCGGTGAATCTACGGGGACTACCCAAGGACGACGTCATTCGGCGCATGGCGGCGCAGGTATCACGTTCGGATCGTCTTGATGCAGCGGACATAGTCATCGCCAATGTGGGGACTCGTGAAGAGTTAGTAGCTGAGGTGGATGCGCTGTGGGAACGACTCAGACTTCTCAACGTGTAAGAGCTCAGGCCACCTTCACTTCCCGGTGAGAATGAGGAGTACCTTCAAGGGGTGTCCAGACCGGTGACAGACTTGCAAAGGAAGGTCGCACCCTTTGAGGTTGTTTCAGAGTTCTCTCCAGCTGGGGATCAACCGGCAGCGATTGAAGACCTTGTCGCAAGGATTGAGGCGGGCGAACAAGACGTAGTACTTCTGGGAGCCACCGGCACAGGAAAGTCCGCAACGACGGCTTGGCTGGTGGAGAGACTGCAAAGACCCACCTTGGTGATGGCGCCCAACAAAACACTCGCTGCCCAGTTGGCCACCGAATTTAAGGAACTGCTCCCCAACAACGCGGTCGAATACTTTGTCTCCTACTACGACTATTACCAACCCGAAGCATATGTTCCACAGACAGATACGTTCATTGAAAAGGACTCCTCAATCAATGAGGAAGTAGAGAGGTTGCGCCACTCGGCTACCAATTCACTGTTGACGCGTCGGGACGTCATCGTGGTAGCTACGGTGTCGGCGATTTATGGACTGGGCACCCCTCAGGAGTATGTGGACCGAATGGTCAGGCTGCGAGTCGGCGAATCGATTCCACGAGACCAGCTGCTGCGCATGTTTGTGGATATCCAATACACCCGAAACGACATTGCATTCCAGCGCGGCACTTTCCGGGTGCGAGGAGACACCGTCGAGATATTCCCGGTATATGAGGAACATCCGGTGCGCATCGAGATGTTCGGTGATGAGATCGACAGACTCATGACCCTGCACCCGGTCACCGGAGAGATCATCACTGACGACAAAGAGATCTACGTTTTCCCAGCGACGCACTACGTTGCAGGACCAGAACGCATGGAGCGAGCCACCAAAGACATTGAAGCGGAACTAGAAGTTCGACTCGCTGAACTAGTTGGTCAAGGCAAACTCCTTGAGGCGCAGCGGTTACGCATGCGCACCCAACATGATCTTGAAATGATGCGGCAACTCGGATTCTGTTCCGGCATTGAGAATTACTCGCGCCACATTGACGGACGTGAGCAAGGTAGCGCCCCGCACTGCCTGATCGACTATTTCCCAGAGGATTTTTTGCTAGTGATTGACGAATCGCACGTGACGGTTCCTCAGATCGGCGCCATGTACGAGGGAGACATGAGTCGCAAGCGCACTCTTGTCGAACACGGATTTCGATTGCCCAGCGCCATGGATAACAGGCCTTTGCGGTTTGCTGAATTCGAGGATCGAATCGGCCAAACGGTGTATCTGTCCGCTACGCCCGGCCCATATGAACTGACCAAAGTGCAAGGTGACGTTGTCGAACAGGTGATTCGACCGACAGGTCTTGTGGATCCGCAAGTGATTGTCAAACCGACCGAGGGCCAAATTGATGACCTGCTCCATGAGATCCGGCTCCGTACTGAATTAGGTGAGCGGGTACTCGTCACAACGCTCACTAAGCGCATGGCTGAAGATCTGACCGACTATTTACTCGAACGCGGAGTGCGTGTTCAGTATCTACATTCCGAGGTCGACACCCTTCGCAGGGTGGAGCTTCTTCGTGAGCTCCGGATGGGTGTTTTTGACGTACTCGTAGGTATCAACCTCCTGAGGGAGGGCCTTGACCTCCCTGAAGTTTCCTTGGTGGCCATTTTGGACGCTGACAAGGAAGGGTTCCTTCGGTCCGAGACGTCCCTCATTCAGACGATCGGCCGCGCGGCTCGGAACGTCTCAGGCGAAGTGCACATGTATGCAGACAAAATCACTGCCTCGATGGCCAAAGCAATCGGGGAAACTGATCGCCGACGGGCAAAACAGGTTGCCTATAACGAAGAACGCGGTCTTGATCCTCAGCCCCTTCGGAAAAAGATTGCCGACATCACCGACCTTCTGGCCCGAGAAGATGCCGATACGGAGGCGTTAGTTGAGCAAGCCAGGGTTGCCACGCGGACCGGTAGGTCACGCAATTTGGCGGCTGAGGAATTGCTTACTCTGATTGAGGATCTCACGGCGCAGATGCACGCTGCTGCTGGATCTTTGCAGTTCGAGCTGGCTGCCCGGCTGCGCGATGAGGTCTCCGACCTCAAACGTGAACTGCGGGGCATGCAGGAAGCTGGCACAGCCTGACGACGGGCCTTTCCTCCTAACACGGATAGCCTTGGGCTGTGGACATCACTCTGGGCATCTGGGCAGCGACCCTAGGAGGAATCGCATTCCTCATCATCCTCGATTTCATCACGGTGAGCCGCAAGCCTCACGACGTGATGTTCAAGGAGGCGATGTTCTGGAGCATCTTCTACATCGCCATCGCCATCGGCTTTGGAGCGTGGGTGTGGGCGTGGTTCGGATCCGACTTCGGGACGCAGTATTACGCCGCTTATCTGGTGGAGAAGTCCCTCAGCGTCGACAACCTCTTTGTCTTTATCATCATCCTCACGCAGTTCGCGGTACCTACCAATCTGCACCAGCGAGTCCTGCTTGTGGGCGTGGTCCTGGCGCTGATCTTCCGTGCAGTGTTTATCGCCGTGGGCGCGGCAGCCATCTCAACCTTCGCCTTCACATTTGTGCTCTTCGGCGCCCTGCTCATCTGGACGGGCATCCAGCTCGCTCGACACCGGGATCAGGATCCGGACCCTATGAACAACCCGATTATCAAGCGGGTCCGTTCGCGCTTCAAGTTCACCGAGACCTATGAAGGTACGAAGTTGTTCACCATGGTCGATGGCGCCAAAATGGCGACACCGCTGCTGTTGGTGATGGTCGCGATTGGCGCTACCGACTTACTCTTCGCCCTGGACTCGATTCCGGCCACGTTCGGGGTCACGCAGGAGCCGTACCTCGTCTTCGCCGCGAACGCGTTTGCTCTGCTTGGCCTGCGCGCCCTGTATTTCTTGCTCAAGGGTCTGCTCGACAAGCTCGTGTACCTGAGCACGGGTCTGTCCGTCATCCTGGTTTTCATTGGCATCAAGCTCGTGCTCACCTACTTCCACGAGGTCTTCCCAGATACCGTCCCGAAGATCCCGACGAATGTGAGCCTGGCCTTCATCGGCATCGTGCTCGTGGTTGTGGCGGTGGCTTCATGGATCAAGGTCCGCAAGGACCCCACTGCCATTGCACACGCTGGCCGTTTGACGGACCCGCCTGAGGACGCTTCGTAGCTTCCTCTATCTAGGTCTCACCAGCCTCGAGATTTCCATTCGGCAAGGAATGGCCGCTCGTTGCCTAGCGTGGTGTCGCCACCATGGCCTGGATACACCCATGTCTCATCGGGCAATGTCGCGAAGACCTTCTCGGTTACGTCGGCGTACAACCGGTCAAAATCAGAAGTGCTCCACGTTTTACCAACGCCACCAGGGAACAGGGTGTCGCCGGTGAAAAGGTGTGGTGGGCCCTCTGGGTCCTCGTACAGAAGGGCAACCGATCCGGGTGTGTGGCCCACAATATGGATCGCCTGCACCTGGCAATCTCCGAAAGAAATGCGTGAACCATCAGCAAGAAGGTGATCGGTGGGTGCTTCTATTGCGGGCGCATCTTCGCTATGGGCGTAGAGGGGAGCGCCGGTCGCGTCGTGCACCTCTGTCAATGCCTGCCAGTGATCAGCATGTCGATGTGTGGTGATGATCCCAGAGAGGCCCGAAGGGCCGATGAGATCGATAATCCGAGGCCCATCAGCAGCCGCATCGATGAGGAGCTGGGCGCCGGTAGAGCGACACCTGAGCAGGTAGGTGTTGTTGTTGTGTGGCCCCACCGCCATCTTCGAGATGATGAGCATGGGCAATTCGCGGACCTGAGCTGGACCGCCTACGCTGACGTTTCCGGTATACATGACAAAACCCTAATCCTGGAGTGGTGAGTGAACGAGCGCCTGGTGGTTCGGGGTGCCCGCGAGCACAACCTGAAAGATGTTTCTCTTGACCTGCCGCGAGATGCGCTCATTGTTTTCACTGGTTTATCCGGTTCTGGGAAATCTAGCTTGGCTTTTGACACTATCTTCGCTGAAGGTCAACGCCGCTATGTAGAAAGTCTTTCGGCCTATGCGCGTCAGTTCCTCGGCCAGATGGATAAGCCCGATGTCGATTTCATTGAGGGGCTCTCACCAGCGGTCTCCATCGATCAGAAGTCGACCTCCAAGAACCCTCGATCGACGGTAGGAACCATTACCGAGGTCTATGACTATCTCCGTTTGTTGTACGCCCGAATTGGCAAGCCGCACTGCCCGATCTGTGGCGATGCGATTTCTCGGCAAACCCCTCAGCAAATCGTGGATCAGATCCTCGAGTTCCCGGACGAGACCCGTTTTCAGGTCCTGGCGCCAGTTGTTCGTGAGCGCAAAGGTGAGTATTCGGAGCTATTTAGGCAACTGCAGGGTCAGGGCTATTCGCGGGCCCGAGTGGATGGTGTGGTGCACACACTTGATGCGATACCGGCACTTAAAAAACAAGAGAAACACACCATCGAAGTTGTCATTGACCGACTCACTGTGAGCCCTGGGTCTCGGCGAAGAATGACTGATTCCATTGAAACGGCGCTGAGCCTTGGGCAAGGGCTCGTCACACTTGAATTTGTAGATGCGCCAGAGAGCGATCTGGATCGGGAACGCACTTATTCAGAGCACTTGGCTTGTGAACGTGACGGGCTCTCTTTCGAGGAACTTGAACCAAGATCTTTCAGTTTCAACTCACCTTTCGGCGCCTGCCCAGAATGTTCAGGCTTGGGCACCGCGCGTGAGGTGGATGAGGAATTGATCATTCCTGATCCCTCGCTCACTTTGGCGGAAGGCGTGATCGCACCTTGGTCCAAGGGTCAGGTTAGCGACTATTTTGGGCGCCTGCTTGAGGCATTGTGCGAAGAAGTCGGGATCGACATGGACACCCCGTGGGTGAAGCTTCCAGCCAAGACTCGAAAAGCAATCTTGCATGGCCACCCCACTGAGATTCATGTTCGCTACAAGAATCGCTACGGACGCCAGCGCTCCTACTACACGAGCTTTGAAGGCGTGATTCCATTCATTCATCGTCGACACTCTGAGGCCGAGAGCGACACCTCTCGAGAGCGTTTTGAAGGCTATATGCGGGAAGTTCCTTGCCCAGGATGTGCGGGTGCACGTCTGAAGCCTCTGTCCCTCGCCGTGACCATGGCGGACTATTCGATCGCTGACATCGCTGCGATGCCGATTGGTGAATCAGCGGTTGTTCTGGCTGGCCTGACACTGAGCAAGCGAGATGCGACGATTGCCTCACGGGTTTTGAAGGAAGTAAATGAACGACTCCAATTCCTGATCGACGTCGGATTGCATTACCTCTCACTCGATCGCGCTGCAGGCACGTTAGCTGGTGGTGAGGCGCAACGTATTCGCTTGGCTACCCAGATTGGCTCTGGCCTCGTCGGCGTCTTGTACGTTCTTGACGAACCCAGCATCGGCCTTCATCAACGGGATAATCGCAGGCTTATAGAAACCTTGATCAGACTGCGAGATCTAGGAAACACCCTCATCGTGGTTGAGCACGACGAAGACACAATTCGCACGGCGGACTGGGTCGTCGACATCGGGCCAGGTGCAGGGGAGCACGGCGGCGAAGTCGTGGTCAGCGGACCAGTGCAAGAGTTGCTCGATCATCCCGATTCAATCACCGGTGCGTATTTGACTGGCCGACGCAAAATCGAGGTGCCTACCGAACGCCGGTCTCCAGACGCTGGCGAACTTGTCGTAGTGGGGGCCCGGGAACACAATCTTCGCGATGTCTCAGCTGCTTTCCCACTCGGACGTTTGGTTGCGGTGACCGGCGTCAGTGGTTCTGGCAAATCCACGTTGGTTAATGATGTGCTCTTCAGTGTGTTGAGCAGGGAATTGAATGGCGCTCGGGTGGTGCCAGGTAAGCACACCACTGTCACTGGACTCGAGATGGTCGACAAAGTCGTGCATGTTGATCAATCGCCGATCGGCAGAACGCCTCGCAGTAATCCCGCTACATACACGGGAGTCTTTGACCACATTCGCAAACTATTTGCTGAGACTCCCGAGGCGAAGGTACGGGGATATTTGCAGGGCCGCTTTTCGTTCAACGTGAAAGGCGGCCGATGCGAGGCCTGCACCGGTGATGGCACCATCAAAATTGAAATGAATTTCCTGCCCGACGTCTACGTTCCCTGCGAAGTGTGTCATGGAGACCGATACAACCGGGAGACACTAGAAGTCCATTACAAGGGTAAGAGCATCTCCCAAGTGCTCAATATGCCGATTGAGGAAGCATTGGACTTTTTTGCAGCGATTCCTCCCATTGCTCGCCACCTGCGCACCCTGGTCGAAGTGGGCCTTGGGTATGTCCGCATGGGGCAGAGCGCGCC
>JANQZS010000004.1:32343-51193 GCA_030728405.1 Candidatus Nanopelagicales bacterium
CACTCTTTCTGGTGGCGAGGCGCAGCGGGTGAAGCTTTCGGCTGAACTACAAAAACGTTCAACGGGTCGGACAGTGTACGTATTAGATGAGCCCACCACGGGACTCCACTTCGAAGATATTCGTCGTCTCCTTGGCGTCCTACACACTTTGGTAGACAAAGGAAACACCGTCATCGTCATTGAGCACAATCTTGATGTCATCAAGACTGCCGATTGGATCATTGATATGGGCCCCGAGGGTGGTTCTGGAGGTGGGAGGGTAGTCGCGACCGGGACCCCCGAGCAGGTTGCGAAAGTGAAAGCCAGTCACACCGGAAACTTCCTAGCGGAGGTACTCTCTATACACGGTCCGGTGACCGCCAAAAAGGGAAGGAAGAGCTGATTTCATGACACAGATGAATCGTAGGGCGGTCCTGGCGGCAGGTGGGGTTGTCGCTGCAGGTGGTGTCCTTGTGGCTTGTTCATCGGGTTCGGACTTGAATGTCGATGGAGCAGCTACCCCCACTGAAGAAAACACCACCGATCAGCCGGCAGTCTCCGACGTTTCTAGTCTGGTCGCGGTGGCGGATATTCCCGTTGGTGGGGGAGTCGTGATTGAGAATCCACCCATAGTCATCACTCAGCCCGAGGCTGGGACAATTCAGGCATTCACAGCGATCTGCCCGCATCAAGGATGTTTGGTGAGCGAGGTCGTTGACAATGAAATTATTTGCCCATGCCACCAGTCGCTTTTCTCCGCGATTGATGGAGCAGTAATCGCAGGGCCAGCAGACCAGGCACTCGGAGCAGCTTCAGTGACCGTAGCCAATGGCGAAGTGTCACTGGCGTAATGACAGACATCGCGTAGGGCATGGCCGATCCTTCCACGTACCGGCCGCCGACTGGATCAATCCCCACCCAGCCAGGCGTCTATCGGTTCCGTGACCCACACAGTCGAGTCATTTACGTGGGCAAGGCTGGAAATCTGCGGCAGAGACTGTCCTCGTACTTCGCTGACTTCGCCAGTTTGCACCCGCGAACCCAGCGAATGGTCACCACGGCATCCTCTGTGGACTGGGTGATTGTCGGTTCAGACACCGAAGCATTAGCCCTTGAATACTCGTGGATCAAGGAATTCGATCCGCGTTTCAACGTCCGATTTAGGGATGACAAGTCTTATCCGTATCTAGCGGTCACGACAGGTGAAAAGTTCCCCCGAGTGGGCGTTGTGCGCGAGGCAAAAAAGTCCGGAACTCGATATTTCGGACCATTCGCCCAGGCTTGGGCGATCAGGGCCACGCTGGAACAGGTGACCAAAGTCTTTGGAGTGAGAACATGCCGCGACGGTGTGTTCCGCAGAGCGCAGCAGACGCAGCGAGCCTGTTTGCTTGGCTATATCGACAGGTGCAGCGCGCCCTGCGTCGATCGGATTTCCGAGGATGATTATCGCGATCTGGTGGACGATCTGTGTTCGTTTATGGCAGGAGATATCGATTCGTTCATCAAAGATCTGAAGAAGCGTATGGAGGCCGCAGCCGCGCACCAAGAATATGAGGAAGCCGGCCGGCTGCGGGACCGTCTTGGTGCACTTGTTTCCGTAGCGGAGCGAAATGCAGTGGTCCTGAACGACGGTATGGACGCCGATCTCGTGGCGATTGCCGATGCGGATCTCGACATGGTCGTTCAGGTGTTTCATGTCAGAGCTGGTCGGATTGTGGGCGAACGCAGCATCGTCGTTGAGAAATCAGAAGACTTAGAACTGTCTGGTTATATGTTTCGGGTGCTCCAGAAACTGTATGCCGAAACGGCACCCGGATCTGTTGGTCGGCCCCCCAAAGAAGTTCTCGTTACTGACACTCCTGCCGATGTAGACCAAGTGATCGAATGGCTCAGCGAGCTCCGCGGTGCCAAAGTTGATGTCAGGGTCCCTCAGCGCGGTGAGAAAGCAACCCTTCTCGATCGCGCGCGCATCAATGCTGAAGCTGCACTCCTTCGTCACCATGCCCATCGATCTGCTGATCTATCGACAAGAGGCAAAGCTCTTGAGGAGCTACGTGACTTTTTGGATCTGGGGGATGCGCCTTTAAGGATTGAATGTATTGACATCAGCACCCTGCAGGGATCTAACACGGTGGCGTCCATTGTCGTGTTTGAAGATGGTCTGCCTCGAAAAAATGAGTACAGAACCATGGTGATCAGAACGCCACATGCTGATGATCTTGCCTCCATGCGAGAGGTTGTAACTCGACGTTACTCCCGAACCGCAGACTCAGACCAATCAGAAGATTCCTTGCATGACGCAAACATCGAATCCGAAATTGGCGCGGCACGTAGATTCTCATACGACGTAGCCCTTTTAGTGGTTGACGGTGGAGCTCCGCAGGTGCAAGTCGCTCAACAAACACTTCTTGACATTGGCAGGAATGATCTACCAGTTGTTGGCCTTGCCAAGCGACTCGAAGAAGTGTGGGTGCCCGGGGAGCCAGATCCTGTGATCCTTCCCCGTACAAGTGAAGGCCTGTACTTACTTCAACGAATCCGCGACGAAGCACATCGAGTTGCAATCAGTTTCCATCGAAAGAGACGCACCAAGGCCAGCAAGGTGAGTGCCCTTGATTCGATTCCTGGATTAGGCCCCTCGAAGGCGAAGAGCTTGATCAAGCATTTTGGTAGCGTCGGAAAAATCCGGGCCGCAAGCATTGAGGAACTCGCGACAGCACCAGGAATCGGCCCCAAAATGGCCGTAGTAGTAAAGAATGCACTCGTGTCTAATGTTTCTAAAGAAAGTTCTGAGCAGGAGGCCTCTGGTGACTGAAGCTCCAGCAGCCGAGACTGACATGCACGCCCTCGATTTGGTGCTCCTCACCGGAATGTCGGGAGCTGGACGTTCCACCGCAGCCCGTGCTCTCGAGGATTTGGGCTGGTTTGTCATTGACAATATGCCGCCCTCCTTACTCAGCGGTGCCATAGATCTTGCTCACCGAAGCACCGATGTCTACAAAGTGGCCGTGGTACTTGATGCCCGGGGTGGATCATTTTTTGCGACTGTGAGTAAGTCGATCGAGGCCCTTACCGCTGCCGGGGAGCTGCTCCGAATTGTGTACCTGGAAGCTTCAGATGAGTCTTTGGTGCGGCGGTTCGAAAGTTCTAGACGGCCGCACCCTCTCCAGCGTGGTGAGAGAATTGTCGATGGGCTCCTGCGTGAACGCGAAATCCTCGGCCCCATTCGGAACGAGGCTGATGTTGTCATCGACACAACTCACCTGAATGTGCACGAACTCCGGAGGAGAATCGAGACGCTGTTCGCATCTCCCGTCTCTGAGTCACTTCGGGTGGTCGTCATGTCATTTGGTTTTAAGTACGGAATTCCCGTTGATGCAGACATGGTTGCTGATGTTCGGTTTCTCCCGAATCCGTACTGGGATGAAGAATTGCGCCCGCTGAACGGTCGAGATGATGCAGTCTCGCGGGATGTTTTGGAAAGACCGGGCGCTTCTGATTTTCTCGACCACTACGAGGCGCTTGTTGAAGTGGTCAGAGAAGGCTACTTGCGCGAAGGAAAGCGCTTTGTGACCATCGCCATCGGGTGCACAGGCGGCAAACATCGGAGTGTGGCGATGGTAGAGGCCCTCACCACGAGGCTGAGAGCAATCTCGGTTGATGTGGTCGCTCTCCATCGTGATCTGGGTCGCGAGTGAGGCGACACATTCCGGTCGCTGGCGTTTCGGCGGATCCTTCGATCGTCGCACTCGGTGGTGGTCATGGACTGTCCGCAAGTTTGCGAGCCCTTCGGCAGGTTACCAATCGATTGACCGCCATTGTGGGGGTTGCTGACGATGGCGGCTCGAGTGGTCGACTGCGATCAGAGTTTGGTGTGCTGCCGCCGGGTGACCTACGCATGGCCCTCGCCGCCTTGTGTGGTGACGATTCGTGGGGTCGCACGTGGGAGAAAGTTGTGCAGCACCGCTTTCCTGGGGATGGAGATCTCGGCGGCCACGCAATGGGAAATCTGCTCATCACGGCTTTGTGGCAGAGCACCCATGATGCGGTGGAAGGACTCGATTGGGTCGGAGCGCTTTTGGAAGCACAAGGAAGAGTGTTGCCGCTGAGTGAGACTCCACTTGACATTGTCGCGCGCATTTATGGACATAATCCGAAATTTCCCGACGAGGTAGTTCAAGTGCGCGGCCAAGTTGAAGTTGCCACAACGCATGGCCGGGTCCTTGATGTGTGGGTTGAGCCCACTGATGCGCCAGCTTGCTCAGAAGCAATCACGGCTATTGGTAGCGCAGATGCGGTAGTGCTCGGACCTGGCTCGTGGTTTACCTCGGTGATGCCGCATCTGCTGATACCCGCCCAGCGGCAAGCCCTGATAGACACATCGGCGCAGCGAATTCTCGTGGTGAATTTATTGCCGCAGGTGGGGGAGACGACCGGGTTTCAGCCGGAGGAATATGTCCGGGTGCTTCGAGAGTCCACACCGGATTTGCGGGTAGATGTGGTGCTGGCTGACCCCGGTCACGTGCCAGATGTTGCTGCTCTCACGAGCGAGTGCGAACTGATAGGAGCAGAGCTAGCACTCCACCCGCTTGCCTCGTCGAAAGACCCGGCGATGCATGATCCTCGCCGGCTCTCGGTGGCATTCGATACGGTGCTCCGGTGAACCTAGTCGGGAGCATGTCGTGGCAATGACCGCAGCAGTTAAAGATGAGCTCAGCCGGGTGGAGGTAACCCAGGTTTCCTGTCGGAAGGCGGAGGTCTCAACGATCCTTCGATTTGCGAGCGGCTTGCACATCATCGCCGGGAAAATCGTTATTGAGGCTGACCTAGATGCGGGTGCCACGGCTCGGCGTCTCCGTAAGGACATTTTCGATATCTACGGTCATGACAGCGACATCGCCATGGTCCAGGGCAGCGGAATCCGCAAAGGCACGCGGTACCTAGTTCGGGTTGTCGATGGTGGGGAAGCGTTGGCCAGACAGACCGGGATCGTCGACGGCAGCGGGCGGCCAGTACGTGGACTACCCCCAGCAATCGTTTCTGGATCGGTGGCTGACTGCGAATCTGCTTGGCGCGGCGCCTTCTTAGCCCACGGCTCTCTCACCGAGCCGGGACGATCCTCAGCCCTCGAGGTCACCTGCCCCGGCCCAGAAGCAGCGTTAGCTCTTGTTGGCGCAGCACGTCGTATGGGGATTTCAGCCAAAGCCCGGGAAGTACGTGGCGTAGATCGTGTTGTCATCCGAGATGGCGATGCGATAGGAGCAATGCTGACCCGGCTCGGAGCTCATGAATCTGTCCTGGCCTGGGAAGAACGGCGCATGCGACGAGAGGTTCGGGCTACGGCCAACCGACTCGCCAACTTTGACGACGCAAATTTGCGTAGATCAGCCCGGGCAGCGGTTGCCGCGAGTACTCGAGTAGTCCGTGCCCTTGAAATTCTGGGCGATGAAGTTCCTGACCATCTGGTGGAGGCGGGTCGTCTTCGCGTTGAGCATCAGCAGGCCAGCCTCGAGGAGTTGGGTGCGCTCGCGAATCCCCCTATGACCAAGGATGCGATAGCGGGACGGATTAGACGGTTATTGGCTCTTGCCGATAAGAAAGCGAGCGATCTGGGCATCCCAGACACTGAGGCTGCTCTAGGGCCTGAGCACGACCTCTCCTGACTCCTGTGCGTGGAATCATCCGCAGCCCCGACTATGATTGTCCTCACATGTAAGCGTTGTCGTCGGTTCGGCGTCGACCCAGTCTGAGGAGTCTCACGTGGCCACCAAGGTCGGTATCAATGGTTTCGGACGTATCGGTCGCAATTTCTTTCGCGCCCTCTTAGTGAGTGGTGCTGACGTCGAAATTGTCGGTATCAATGACCTCACCGATACCAAGACCCTCGCTCATTTGCTGAAATATGACTCGATTTTGGGCCGTATTGGCATCCCCGTCGAGGCCGCTGAAGGCGCCATCATCGTTAATGGCAAGTCCATTCCTGTCTTCGCCGAGCGTGACCCTGCCAATCTTCCTTGGGGAAAGGTCGGCGCTGACATTGTGGTCGAGTCAACGGGCTTTTTCACAGACGCAAAGGATGCTGGCAAGCACATCACTGCTGGCGCGAAGAAAGTCATCATCTCCGCACCTGCCAAAGGCGAAGACATCACGATCGTGATGGGCGTAAATGACCACGATTACGACCCCGCCACCGACAACATCATTTCCAATGCCTCCTGCACAACCAACTGCCTGGCTCCCATGGCTAAAGCGATTGATGATGCATTTGGCATCGAGCGTGGCTTAATGACGACGATTCACGCGTACACCAACGACCAAAGCATTTTGGACTTCCCACACACCGATTTGCGTCGGGCTCGCGCTGCCGCATTGAACATGATTCCGACCAGCACTGGCGCCGCAAAGGCCATAGGGCTCGTATTGCCACACCTCAAGGGCAAACTCGATGGTTATGCGATGCGCGTTCCCGTGCCCACCGGTTCGGCAACTGACCTTGTGGTCGAATTGCGCACCGCAGCCACTAAAGAAGAGATCAACGCAGTTGTGAAGGCTGCTGCGGAAGGCCCGATGAAGGGGATCCTGGTATACACAGAAGATCCCATCGTCTCCACCGACATCGTGACCGACCCAGCCTCGTGCATTTTTGACTCATCGCTAACCAACGCCAATGGGAACATGGTGAAGGTGCTTGGCTGGTACGACAACGAGTGGGGTTACAGCAATCGCTTAGTAGACCTCGTAAACCTCGTTGGCGCAAAGCTCTAGATCGTTCGGTTGAACCAGATGAAGACTCTCGAGGATCTCGAGGTAGCCGGGGAAACTGTGTTGTTGCGTGTTGATTTCAACGTGCCGGTAAAGAACGTTAATGGTACTCGGGTGATCACTGACGATGGCCGAATCAAGGCTGCGTTGCCCACCTTGAAGGAACTGCTAGACCGAGGAGCACGGGTTGTTATTGCAGCCCATCTGGGCAGGCCCAAGGGCGTTGTGAGTGCAGATCTGAGCCTTGCTCCCGTTGCCACGAGACTGGGGGATTTGCTGGGCGTACCAGTGGTGTTGGCTCCAGGAGTAACTGGTCCTGACATTGTGGCAGCTGTGAACGCACTTACTCCTGGCTCAGTTTTGATGCTCGAAAATGTGCGATTTGATCCACGCGAGACCTCCAAGGCTGCGGCCGAGCGCGCTGAACTCGCTGCCGAACTAGCCACACTGGCCGATGCCTTCGTTTCAGACGGATTTGGTGTTGTGCATCGGGAGCAGGCCAGCGTGACAGATGTTGCCCGGGTTTTGCCGGGCGCAGCTGGCCGGTTGGTGGAGCGCGAGGCGGGGGTTTTCTCCAAGATTCTTGCCGATCCGGCCCGACCCTTCGTCGTTATTCTTGGTGGTTCAAAAGTCAGCGACAAACTTGGCGTCATTGGCAATTTAATCACCAAAGTCGATCGGCTTGTGATCGGTGGCGGTATGGCGTACACCTTTCTTGCGGCTCAGGGATACGGCGTAGGTACATCGCTGCTCGAAGCCGATCAGATTGACACTGTGCGGGGATTCATTGACCAAGCGGAGAAGGCTGGCGTGGAGTTGATCCTCCCGGTCGACTTTGTCGTAGCCAACGAGTTCGCTGCGAATGCGGATACTCGCATCGTTGCATTCGATTCGATTCCTGACGATTGGATGGGCTTGGACATTGGTCCTCGCACGCGTGAACTCTTTGCCGAAGCGATTTCCGGAGCAGGTACGGTGGTGTGGAACGGCCCCGTTGGAGTCTTCGAGATAGAGGCGTTTTCCGCCGGCACCAGAAGCGTGGCTGAAGCCGTGTCGGCGTGTGAAGGTTTCACAGTGATTGGTGGCGGTGATTCAGCCGCGGCTGTTCGAGTTCTAGGAATTGACGAATCAACGTTTTCTCACATCAGCACCGGTGGTGGCGCCAGCCTTGAATTTCTTGAAGGCAAAGTTCTTCCCGGACTGACCGTTTTGGAAGGACCACACGAATGACCCGTACGCCCATCATGGCCGGCAATTGGAAAATGAATCTCAATCACTTTGAGGCTTTGGCCTTGGTTCAGAAGCTAGCTTTTGCGCTCAACGATAAAGATTTTGAATCAGTTGAGGTGGTTGTACTTCCGCCGTTCACCGATATTCGTTCTGTCCAGACGCTCATTGAGGGCGACAAATACGACATCAAGTACGGAGCGCAGGATCTCTCCCCTCAGGATTCCGGGGCATTCACCGGGGAAATTTCTGGCGCGATGCTGGCCAAGCTGGGTTGCAGTTACGTCGTTGTTGGACATAGCGAGCGCCGTGCTCAACACGGTGAATCGAGCGAGATTGTCAATGCCAAGGCGGTTGCTGCCCTTCGGAACGGACTTATCCCCATCGTGTGCGTAGGAGAAGACCTGACCGTCCGGCAGGCCGGTAATGCCGTTACGGTGGTTCTGGGGCAGCTCGACGGTTCCCTGGCTGGTTTGACCGGTGAACAAGTGGCCGAGCTAGTGATCGCCTATGAACCGGTTTGGGCCATTGGCACGGGTGAGGTGGCCACCCCTGAAGATGCCCAAGAGGTATGTGAAGCCATCCGGGACCGCGTGCGCGAGGTCTGGGGCGATGGAGCTGCGGATTCAGTTCGGGTTCTCTACGGGGGCTCTGTGAAGTCTGCCAACGTAGCCGCGATCATGGTGAAGCCAGACATTGATGGGGCTTTGGTGGGCGGCGCGAGCCTGGATTCAGATGATTTTGTGGGCATTGTGCGATACCGACTGCACCCCGCCGACCTCGCTTCATAGACCACACACCACTAGGGGCTATCCTGTGGGCCGGCCCTTTGCGGCAGAACTCGGTTCAGCAGCCCGTTACTTGACAGGAGTATGAATGATCACCGCACTGACAATCGTGTTGGCGGTCATATTGGTGATCACCAGTGTTCTCCTCGTGGTCCTCATTCTGCTGCACCGCGGCAAGGGCGGCGGCTTGTCCGATCTTTTCGGCGGTGGCGTGAGTTCATCCGTGGGTGGATCATCGGTTGCCGAGAAGAATCTTGATCGTCTTACCGTGGGCATTGGCCTTATTTGGGCTGCCGCCATCGTCGCGGTCGGCCTGCTGGTGCGCACGGGCGTGTAAGTCCTGACTTTTTCCACCTTGAACGTTCATTTCTGAAAGAGGAGCAAGCATGGCTGGTGGCAGTGCCATTCGCGGCAGTCGAGTTGGAGCAGGCCCGATGGGCGAAGCCGAAAGAGGCGACGCTGCCCCCCGAATTCTTGTCTCGTTTTGGTGCTCACGTGGACACGAATCCCGGCCAAGTTTCGCTGCTGATGCCGAGATTCCCGAAGAGTGGGATTGCCCCCGGTGCGGTTTGCCGGCAGGGCCAGATGAAGACAATCCTCCTGCACCTACCAAGGTGGAGCCGTACAAAACGCACTTGGCTTATGTGAAGGAGCGGCGCTCAGACAAAGACGGCGCGGCCATCTTGCAAGAGGCGATTGACAAGCTCCACGGCGTGTAGAACCAATTATCACACTGCGCCAATGCCTTCTAGTTAGCTCCGAATGCAGCTTGACGGTCCACCCACACGATCGTGGACTCTTGCCCGCGCACCCCGCGGGCCGGGATATCGGTGGTCTCGATATCTTCGGTCATGAGCTTGTCTAGAGCATCATGCTTCTCCGCACCGCTAGCCAAGATCCAGACGTGACGAGCGTTGCTGAGAGTCGCCAAGCTCATGCTCACGCGGTGTGCAGGAGGTTTGGGAGAGTCATCGACCGGCAAGCAAGTTAATGCGGAGTCCACAGAAGGATGTCCCGGAAAAATTGACGCCACGTGACCGTCGGGACCAAGTCCCAGCAGAACTACGGTGAACCCAGGTGAGTCAGACTTCTGTGCAAACATTTTTTCGACGTCAATTGCGTACCCAAACGCCGAATCTGACAGGGAAAGCTCGGGGGAAGGCTCGCCCACCCGGTAGAGGGTGGGTCGAGGAGGGGGGAGCTCTGCCAGCGCTGAGACAACCGGCACGTCATTGCGATCAACCGATGAGATGGGAACAAAGCGCTCATCGCCCCACCACAGGTTGACCCTCGACCAATCGACAGCTGTCTGGGGAATGGCAGCAATCAATCGAAGGGCGACGGCTGTGCCAACGCCACCGCCGGTGAGGACGATGTCAGCTCGATTGTGAGTTTCGAGTTCGCTAAAGATTGCTTTAATGATGCCGGTCACCACGGAATCCACCAACTGGTGAGTGTCAGGGAAAACTCGTAGTTGAACGGGCATTAGGAACCTGTACCCATCAAAGTGGCTGCATACACCTCATCGGGATCGAGCCTGCGCAACTCCTCTGCGAGTAGTTCAGCCAAATCTCGGCGGGGAAGGGCAACCTGCGATTCGGCTGAGCCGGGAACATGCAACTGTGCTGTGCTGCCATCCGGTCGCCGAATAGATATGTCACCTTGAGTTGACAGCATCTGGACAGCAGAAATTCCCAAGCCGGGTGTTTCGATGACTTCTACTTTCGTGGAGAGACCGTTTGCTAACCAGGTTCGAAGCAGTTCCGCGCTTGCGTTGAGCGACTCAGCACTGATGGAGACTGACTCGACCTCGGCAATGGTTTGATCGAATAGCGATGCGATGAGCGAACGCCATGGAGTTATCCGGGTCCACGACAAATCTGTATCTCCGGGACGGTATCCATGGCGACGCCGTGCGAGTTCAGCAAGTGGGTCCAGCGCCGTCGAACAATCGGTGATGCGTCTTTGGGCGTGCCGCCCAATCAGGTCCTCCGCAGGACACTCCGGAGCCTCTGCAGGCCAGTAGGCCACTACAGGGGTGTCACTGAGCAGGAGCGGAATCGCCACAGAGTTGGCGTGCTCGGACAGAGCGCCACGAAGCCGTAGAACGGCTACTTCTCCGGGCCCATCGTCGCCACCGACCGCAATCTCCGCATCGAGTCGAGGTTCACCCTTTCCCGGTCTTGGAATCAGGGTGACAATGCGCATCGGGTGTTGCCGTGCGGCCGTGACAGCCGCCGCAGTTGCGTCCGCCTGATGTTCCTCATCGGTAAGGATCAACATGGTGAGAACCATGCCGGTAGTAGGGGAGCCTTGCCGGTGGCGTTCCGATGCGATTGCTGCAGCTACTGCGCTTCCGCTGGTGTCGTCCAACCTGATCATGGCCGCCTCCAGGTGTTGCCATCACGCTCGATCATCTCGTAAGCAGAGGGCGGTCCCCAGCCACCCGACGCGTACTGCTCAGGCGAACCCTCCTCTTCCCACCTGTCCAAGATTGGGTCGAGAATCTTCCAGCCCAACTCAACTTCCTCATGGCGAGGAAACAGAGGTGGATCACCGAGCAACACATCAAGGATGAGCCGTTCGTATGCCTCAGGACTCGTATCGACAAATGAGTCGCCATACTGGAAATCCATGTTGACATCGCGAACTTGCAAGGACGACGTGTTCGGCACCTTCGAGCCGAATCGCACGGTGATGCCTTCATCGGGCTGGATCCTGAAAACAAAGGCGTTATTGCTGAGCTCTTGAACTGATGAACTGTCGAAGGGCAAATGCGGGGCATTCTTAAAGACAATAGCTACCTCGGTGACTCGTCTTCCGAGCCGTTTTCCCGCCCGTAGATAAAAAGGCACGCCCGCCCATCTGCGCGTCGCCACGTCCAAACGGATGGCGGCAAAGGTTTCAGTCCGTGAATGGGGAGATATGCCGTCCTCTTCGAGGAACCCTTTGACGGGAATCCCTCCTTGCCACCCTGCCGCATATTGCCCTCGAGAGGCATGTTTTTCAACGGAGGTCGGTCTGGTGACAGCCGACAAAACCTTGACCTTTTCCGCGCGAACATCATCAGCGCTGAAAGAGATCGGTTCCTCCATCGCAGTGAGTGCAAGCAGTTGGAGTAGATGATTTTGAATGACGTCTCGCATCGCACCGATGCCGTCGTAGTATCCCGCGCGGCCACCGATCCCGATGTCTTCAGCCATGGTGATTTGAACATTCCGTACGTAATTCGCATTCCACAGCGGCTCAAACATCATGTTGGCAAATCGCACTGCCAGAATGTTTTGAACGGTCTCTTTACCCAAGTAGTGGTCAATCCGAAAAACTGAACCCGGCGGGAATACTGCATCGACGAGGCGATTGAGCTTCTGAGCACTCGCCAAGTCTCGGCCGAACGGTTTCTCGATCACCACCCGACGCCATGAATTCGGGGATCCGCTCTCGGCTAAGCCGGAGGACTTGAGGTGCTCTAGGACAGTGGGAAACATTCCCGGCGGAATGGATAAATAGAACGCATGATTTCCTTGCGTTCCACGTGTTTCGTCTAGTTCGGCCACCGTTCGCTTCAGAGATTCATATGCAGCAGCATCTGCGAGATCTCCGGCCACAAAACGTATTCCCGAAGCTAATTGGCGCCACGTATCTTCGCGAAACGGGGTTCTGCAATGTTCCCGAACTGAATCGTGGACGATCTCGGCGAAATCCTGGTCAGCCCAATCCCGGCGGGCAAAGCCCACTAATGCAAATCCTGGAGGCAGTAGTCCTCTGTTGGCGAGGTCGTAGATTGCGGGCATCACCTTCTTTCGTGACAGGTCACCGGTCACTCCGAAAAGGATCAGGGCTGATGGGCCGGCTATCCGCGGCAGTCGTTGGTCGCGTGGGTCCCGCAATGGGTTCAGCGGCGCGAGATGATCCGTTTCGTTGTAATGCCCGTCCGCTAAATTCATGACTGCGCGAGGGCTGTCTCGACGTTGGCCAGCAGGTTTTCCCATGCAGCGATGAAAGAGTCGACTCCCTCTTCTTCCAGGATTTCGCACACCTCGTTGATGTGGACCCCGACGTCAGAGAGGGCCACAAAAACCTCTTGAGCCTCGATGTGATTGCCGCTGAGAGTATCGCCACGGAACTGTCCATGGTCATTGACTGCTTCAAGGGTTGCTTCAGGCATGGTGTTGACGCAACCCGAACCAGCTATGTCCATAACGTAGCGAGTGTCTGAATAATCAGGATTCTTCACACCTGTTGAGGCCCAAAGCGGTCTTTGGACATTTGCGCCGTGAGCGCTGAGCGCCTCCCATTCACGCGAGGACACAAAATCCTCGTACGCATGCCAAGCGAGTCGGACATTTGCAATGGCTGCGCGACCCCGAAGGTCTAGGGCTTCTTGGCTACCAATGGCTTCTAATTGCCGATCAATTTCTGTGTCAACGCGGCTAACAAAGAAAGAAGCCACCGAATGGATCTTCGTGACATCGATGGCTGCCTTGATCGCTTTCTCTAGGCCTTGGGCGTAGGCATGCATGACTTCCCGGTATCTCTCAACAGAAAAAATCAAGGTGACATTAACGCTTATGCCTAATGCGGTTACTTCCGTGATTGCTGAGAGTCCTTCGCGAGTAGCGGGGATCTTAATGAGGACATTGGGTCGATCCACTTCACGCCACAGTGCCTGTGCTTGCTCAATAGTCGCAGGTGCATTGCGAGCCAGGCGGGGATCAACCTCAATAGAGACACGGCCGTCGACTCCGTTGCTTGCGATCCAGACGTCATGAAGAACATCGCAAGCAGCTCGAACGTCTGACGTTGTTAACTCTCGCACGACAGTCTCGGCATTTGCTTGAGCTGCAGATAATCGGGCTATGTCCGCTGCGTAGTCGACCGCCCCGGATCGGATCGCCTTGTCGAAAATTGCTGGGTTTGTTGTGACTCCTCGCACATAACGAGTTTTCACAAGCTCTGCCAGATTCCCAGACGTCAGACGAGACCTGTTGAGATCATCAAGCCACACGCTGAGTCCTAGTCCGGTTAAATCACGAAGTGCCGAAGTGCTCACAGCGCATTCACCCCGCGATCGCGTGCAACACTGGTTTGGGCAGCTTCTACGATTGCCGTTACCGTGATGCCAAATTCAGTGAAAAGGGTTTCGGCGGCGGCGCTGGCACCAAAGTGGTCAATGCCAATCACTACTCCTTCGGTCCCGATGTACTTGTACCAGCCGAGCGTGGCACCTGCTTCGATTGCAACCCGAGCACGTACCTTGCTGGGTATAACTCCTTCGCGGTACTTGGCATCTTGTTCATCGAACCACTCGAGACAGGGCATTGACACCACGCGAGCTTGCATCCCCAGGGCCTGCAACTCGGCATGTGCTTGAACAGCGAGTGCGACTTCGGAACCGGTTGCCAGCAAAAGCACCTGTGGATCATCCGAATCTGCGACTACATAGGCGCCTTGGCGAACACCTTCTCGCACCAGATTGATGTCAGTGTTGAGAACTGTCAGGTTTTGTCTAGAAAGAATGAGGCCCACAGGACGTCGTTGATCAATAGTGGCCAACCAAGCTGCCGCAGCTTCGTTGGCATCTGCCGGGCGCACCACGCTCAATCCGGGAATGAGGCGAAGGGACCATAGGTGTTCAATCGGTTGATGCGTTGGGCCGTCTTCACCAAGTCCGATGGAGTCGTGAGTCCAGACGTATGTGACCGGCGCCTGCATCAGAGCAGCAAGACGAACCGCGCCGCGCATGTAATCGCTGAAAACGAGGAACGTTCCACCAAAGACCCGGGTAAGCCCATCGAGTGCTATGCCGTTCATGATCGCGCCCATGGCGTGTTCGCGAATTCCGAAGTGAATGATGCGTCCGTACGGTGATGACGTGGGTGAGAACTCGGGGAGGAAACTCAGTCCGCCCTCGATCGTGGTGTTATTGGATTCTGCTAGGTCTGCCGATCCGCCCCACAACTCTGGCATCAGACCCGCAAGAGCATTGATCGTTTCTCCTGATGCTTTGCGGGTGGCAATTGCAGCACCCGGCTGATACGTCGGAAGCGCATCAATAACCCCCGAAGGCAGTTGCCCCTTCATGAGTCGATCAAGCAGACTTGCGCGCTCTGGTTCGCGAAGTTTCCAGTCGGCAAAGGATTCATCCCAAACACGTCGAGCCAATTCGGTGCGATGTGTGAGTCGATTACGCACCTGATTGAGCACAGCCTCGTCAAAGGCAAAATCGACAGTGGGATCAAGGCCCATTTCGACTTTGGTGGCCGCTACCTCATCGGCTCCTAGGGCGGAGCCGTGCGATTTGGCGGTGCCACGCAGCTTGGGGGCTGGCCAAGCGATGGTTGTTCGAAGTTGGATGAAGGTTGGAGCTGAAGTTGACGCTCGTGCGGTCTCCAGCGCGGTGAAAAGCGCGTCTTCATCAATGCTGCCGTCAGGTCGCATATCGACAAACAATGTGTTCCAACCATATGCGGCATACCTCTTCACCACATCTTCCCTGAAGGCCACCGAGGTATCACCTTCGATGGAGATGTGATTGTCGTCCCACAGGACACACAGGCTGCTGAGTTCTTGAAGACCAGCAAGTGATGACGCCTCAGAAGTGATTCCCTCTTCAAGGTCACCATCAGAGGCAATAACCCAGATTCGATGATCGAAGGGGCTCACTCCTTGGGCAGCGTCGGGATCGAAGAGCCCGCGTTCATAGCGCGCCGACATTGCCATGCCCACTGCGGTCGAGAGACCTTGACCCAGGGGGCCGGTGGTGGTTTCGACACCACGGGTGTGGCCGTATTCAGGGTGTCCGGGAGTCAGGCTTCCCCAGGTTCGAAAGGATTGGAGATCGGCCATCGTGAGGCCGTACCCGGAAAGAAAAAGCTGGCTATATAGCGTCAAACTTGAATGACCAGCCGAGAGCACAAACCTGTCGCGGCCTAACCATTGTGGGTCCGAGGGATCGTGACGCATAACTTTCTGAAAAAGAAGATAGGCAGCGGGAGCCAGGCTCATGGCCGTTCCGGGGTGTCCGTTGCCCACCTTCTGGACGGCATCCATAGCTAAACCACGCAGGAAGGTGACAGCCTTGTCGTCGATGTCGTCCCACGCAAGGTTGCTCGTGCCTGTTTTCGTCATGGACTGACCCTAACGATGAGGGGGAATCCATGGGGCGGGCGACACTAGGTAGTCTGGAAACGTTCAGAGGATGTTCGGTCAGCGAAGGGGCTCTTGGTGTCGGCAAACCCGATAGCTGCTCCCCGCCATGCTTTTGGAACTCACGTCCGAGCGCACATAGGGCTCACCAAGCCCCGAATCATCGAACTCCTCCTTGTTACCGCCGTTCCCACCATGTTTCTGGCCGCTCAGGGACTCCCGAGCGTGGGTATTGCCATTGCTGTACTCGTCGGTGGAGCGCTTTCGGCAGGCTCGGCCAATACCTTTAACAGCGTGTATGACCGTGACATTGACGCCCTGATGAAGCGGACCGGGCATCGTCCCGCGGTTCAAGGAACAGTCGGGGTCCGGGCAGGGATCGCCCAGGGAGTAATCCTTGGTGTGGCGAGCGCAGTCGTCCTCGCCGCGATGGCGAACGTGTTGGCAGCGATTTTGAGCCTGTTAGCAATCGGAATGTACGTCGTGGGATACACGATCTGGCTTAAGCGGAGAACACCCCAGAACATCGTGTGGGGTGGAGCGGCCGGTTGCATGCCGGTACTTATTGCGTGGGCCGCTGTGACCGGTTCACTTAGCTGGACACCGGTTGTGCTCTTTCTGATTGTTTTCTTTTGGACTCCGCCGCATTACTGGCCACTCGCGATCAAGTATCGGGAGGACTACGCCGCTGCTGGTGTTCCGATGCTTCCGGTGGTGGCACCGATGTCAACGGTGGTTCGGCATGTCGTTGCCTACTCATGGGTGATGTTTGCTTCGTCATTGGTCTTGATACCCGTTGCATCGATGGGTTGGGTTTACTCAATTGGTGCAATTGCGTGCGGGGCGTTTTTCTTATACCTCGCTTACGGGTTGAGAGGAGTCCGCGACCAAGATCCCGAGGTTATTGAGCGGGCGGCCATGCGCCTTTTTCACGGATCAATTACCTACCTGGCCGTGATCTTCTTGCTCGTGGGGATTGACCCGTTCTTGGTTTAATTCTTGGTTTAGTTCCCAACCTTTTCACGCATCGCAGGTAGCACAAATAGTGCAGTGGTCCAGACCAGAACCGCCCCAAGAACGTGAATCGAAACAAGCAGTTCCGGGAGCCCGGTGAAGTACTGCAGGTAGCCGACAAATCCTTGAATGAGAACCACCACAAGCAAAATGTTTATTCTGCGGTTGAGCTTCTTTGGTGATGTAGTCACCCGAACAGCTATAGCGAAACCGATGAGAAGGCCCAGCATCAACAACACGGAATCTGCGTGGAGCCAAGCAACAGTTCGTGGATCAAAACTGAACCTGGCTTCTACTTCCGCATCGCCGCTATGCGGGCCACTACCCGTGACAATGACGCCCAGGACAACAACCACTGATGTGACTGCAATCACTAGCCAGCCGAGCAGACGCACCGGCGGTGGCACAAGCCACGTGGTGGGGGAGTCAACTGGATCTCCAGAGCGAGCGACCAAGAACACGCAGGAAGCGATTAGCACCATCGATACCAAGAAGTGAGCTGAAACAGTGACTGGATTCAGTTGCGTCAGCACCGTGATTCCGCCCAGCACCGCCTGAATAATTGTGCCGACCAGTGGAATCGTCGCAAGAACAGTCAAGCTTCTGCGCCGGGGTAACCCGTTCCTGGAGCGGCGACGAGCATCGATGATGGCTGCGACTACCGCAGCGATTGCCAGCGCTGCGAGCACAAACGTGAGAAGACGGTTCCCAAACTCGATGTACTTGTGTAGTTCACTCTCAACTTGGCGGGAAGTCGGTACATACGAACCTTCCGCACACTGCGGCCATGTGGGGCAGCCCAGCCCAGAGCCGGTAATGCGGACAACCGCTCCTGTCACGACGATGGCCGCCTGAGCGACCAGGTTTGCTTTGTAAATGCGTCGAATCAGGGGCGGAGATATTCGGGGATCAATCGTGGTCACAGTAAGAGACTACGTGCTAAATCCAACGAAAGAATCTTGAGGCCATCAGCGTCCCGGTGATGGCCCAGACTAGGACGACTGCGGATGCAAAAAAATCAATCGAATTACTTACCAATGCCGACGTGAGTGCAGTGGTAAGAGCACCCGGGAGCAGGAACTGCGCAACGCTGGCCCACGCTTGGGGGAGTTGGTCGAGGGGGATAAGTACCCCGCCAAAAAGGATTGCTATCACGAAAATTGCATTGGCTAACGCCAGGACGCCCTCAGCGCGCAGCGTCGATGCAAGTGTAAGAGCCCACGATGCGGCGGCGACAGCTCCACAGACAAGAATCACCAGCGTTGCCGGCAGCATGAGTGCCAGACCTGTCACAGTGCTGAAGGAAGTGGCCAGAGCGGCAAGTACTACGGCACCACAAGAAAGCAAGACGGTAAAAAGTGTGGCAATGACTTTTGCTAACACGACGTCTGACTTACCCAGCGGTGTGGTGCTCATGTACAGCAGTGCACCAGAACGTCGCTCAAATGCAGTCGAGATCGCGACCGAAGTGAAGGCCGACGCAAGCACAGAAACGGCAAGAACAGTGGCCAGCGCATGTGCAGGCGATTCGGCCAATGTTGGTAAAAAGTTTGTCGTGGTGGCAGCTAAGAAGATGGCCACCGGAATGACAACCACCAAGAGAAGTTGTTCGCCGTTCTTCAAGTTGAGGGTGAGTTCCCACATTGTCTGCCGCCACCACAGTCGCTTAACAGTTCTCATAGTTCAGAGCCCCGTATCGCCATCATGATCAAGTCTTCAAGGCCGCCTCGATCGCTGTGAACGTGTTGTTGGCTCACTCCGTGCTGGGCAGCCCATGCGGAGACTGTTGAGGCGATCGCAGGTGAGTCCGCACCCAGAATTCGGTAGAGACCGGGGGCGACTTCGAATATGCCCAGCCCGTTTGGCAGGGCCAATGCCAGTGAATGGGTGTCGAGATGTGCCGGTCCCTGAATCGTGATTGCCCCAGTAGG
>JANQZS010000005.1:0-4416 GCA_030728405.1 Candidatus Nanopelagicales bacterium
CAGTGGGTTGCGGACCTCTGGAGAGCAGCTGATGGCTGATGAGGTTGAGAGGCGCACACCGAGGTGAACCGACTGAAGGAATCAACCTCGCCCTACCTGCTCCAGCACAAGGACAACCCTGTTGATTGGTGGGAGTGGTCGGACGATGCATTCACCGAGGCGCGCCGACGAGATGTGCCGGTCTTTCTGAGTATCGGCTACTCGGCTTGCCATTGGTGTCATGTGATGGCCCATGAATCATTTGAAAACCCACAGATCGCTGCGCTGCTCAATGAGCACTTCGTCTCGATCAAGGTGGATCGGGAGGAGCGCCCTGACATCGACTCTGTGTACATGGAGGCGACGGTTGCAATGACCGGGCATGGCGGCTGGCCGATGAGCGTTTTCCTGGACCATGAGGGCCGCCCGTTTTACACCGGCACATATTTTCCGCCGACCCCGCACCATGGGATGCCCTCGTTCCCCGAACTTTTGATGTCGATCAGCAATACGTGGACCACCAAGCGCGAGAGTGTTGAGGCGGCCGGGCAGCGGATCATTGATGCGCTCTCATCGCGGGCAATGGTGTCCTCCGGTGATGGCCTGCCAACGCCAGAAGATTTAACGCGTGCAATCAATTCACTGAGCGCCGATTACGACCCTCGCTGGGGTGGTTTTGGCGGCGCGCCAAAATTCCCACCGTCAATGTTGCTCGAGTTCTTGCTCCGCTACTCGGCAACTGATGAGGGTGAATATGGAAGGCGTGCGCTCGCGATGGCAGAGGGCACTCTCGAAGCGATGGCCCGCGGTGGTCTTTACGATCAACTAGGTGGCGGGTTTGCTCGTTACTCCGTCGACGCCGAGTGGGTAGTTCCGCACTTTGAAAAAATGCTCTACGACAACGCGTTGTTACTGCGCGTATATGCGCATTGGTGGCGCCAAACAAACTCGGCTCTTGCTGCGCGGGTGGTGCGCGAAACCGCGGCGTTCATGATTCGCGATCTCACGACCCCCGAGGGTGCATTCGCTTCCGCACTTGATGCTGACAGTGAGGGTGTTGAAGGAAAGTTCTATGCGTGGACCCCGGCTGAGCTCATTGAAGTTTTAGGTTACGACGACGGAACGTGGGCTGCTGAACTTCTCACGGTGACCGGCTCCGGAACTTTCGAGCACGGCACCTCTACCCTGCAGCTGCTTGTCGATCCTGACGATTGGGATCGCTGGTATCGGATACGCGATGCTCTGTGGCTGGCGAGAGAAGAGCGAGTGCACCCGGGGCGCGATGACAAAGTCGTGGCTTCTTGGAATGGTGTGGCAATCGCGGCGCTAGCCGAGGCTGGTGCGCTTTTCAATGAACCGGCGTGGATTGAGGCTGCCATTACCGCAGCGGACCTGCTCATTTCGGTTCATCTCGGAGCTGACGACGATGATCGCCTATGCCGAACATCGCGAGATGGTAGACCGGGCAACAACGTGGGAGTTCTCGATGATTACGGAAGCGTTGCTGAAGGTCTGCTCGCCGTGTATTTCGTTACCGGAGAGGCCGAATGGCTGGTTTTCGCCGGCATGTTGCTTGACGTAGCCGTTTCACATTTCTCTGATGGTGATGGCGGATTCTTTGACACGGCCGACGACGCCCCGGCATTAGTGCGCAGGCCCCGCGATCCGGCTGACAACGCGGAGCCTTCTGGCTGGTTCGCAGTGGCAAATGCGCTGGTTACGTATGCAGCCATCACCGAATCGATGGAGCACCGGGCGCGTGCGATGCAGGCGCTGGCGATCACTACGCCTCTCGTTGAGCGGGCCCCTCGGGCGATTGGCTGGGGTCTCGTTGCGCTCACGGCACTGGCAGATGGCCCAGCCGAAGTCACTATCGCTGGCGATGACGTTGATGCCCTCACACGAGCCGTCTGGCACTCGAGTGCACCCGGCGCGGTGATTCGCTACGGGGATCCTGGCGGCCAGGGTCAGGCCATGGTCTGCCGACACTTCGCCTGCCAATTGCCCACGGATGACCCCGCAGTGGTTTCTGCCCATCTCTCGGGCGGACGGGAGTAACCTTCCCTCGTGGCTGTCCGAGACTTGCTCTATGGGATCTATGAACGATCCCTCAAGACGCAAATCCCGGTGGATCGTCGTCCGCGGCACGTGGGTGTGATTCTGGACGGCAACCGCAGGTGGGCATCGCTGCAAGGATCCACGTCGTCCGTAGGTCATCGCGCTGGCGCTGCCAAGATTGTCGAGTTCCTTGGTTGGTGCGATGAAGCCGATGTTGAAGTAGTGACGCTGTGGCTTCTTTCCACGGACAACTTGAATCGTCCGCAACCTGAACTTGATGCGTTGATGTCCATTATTGAAGAGACCGTCACCGGTTTGGTGGGCCAGGGCAAATGGCGATTGCATCCGGTAGGAGCTTTGGACCTCCTTCCTGATCGGACGGCCCGACTGCTTAAAGAAGCAGCTGAGGCAACCGCGAACATCGACGGATCACTGGTGAACGTTGCCGTCGGTTATGGCGGCCGCCGGGAAGTTGTCGATGCAGTGCGATCGCTGCTCTCCGAACATGCCACGCAAGGCACCACACTCGATGAGCTCGCTGCCCTTCTCGACGTTGAGCACATTGCCGAGCATCTGTACACGCGCGGACAGCCCGATCCAGATCTAGTGATCCGAACTTCGGGTGAGCAGCGCCTTTCTGGTTTTTTGATGTGGCAGAGCGCGCATTCAGAGTTTTATTTCTGCGAAGCGTTCTGGCCGGATTTTCGGCACGTGGATTTTCTGCGGGCTATGCGCGCTTATGCCGAACGGCAGCGTCGTTTCGGCAACTGAACGTTGATCCAATGTTCATCCATTTGGTACACCCCCCGGCCGGCGTGTCGAGAGGGGTTGGTGTGGGCTCAGTCCTAGTTTGAGGCAAGAGATCCTGCCGGTGCCCAGCTACCAGGAGGCCACGTGCCACGTCGTTCTGCGCGGAAAACCTACGTCCTCGATACTTCGGTACTGCTCTCCGATCCGGGAGCACTGCGCCGGTTCGAAGAACACGATGTGGTGATCCCCGTGGTGGTGGTCAGTGAACTTGAGGCAAAACGCAGTCATCCTGAACTGGGATATTTCGCGAGGCAGGCGTTGCGGGCTCTCGATGATCTGCGGATTGAGCATGGCCGGCTAGATCAACCGATGTCGATTGGACCGGCTGGCGGGACGTTGCGGGTCGAGCTCAACCATACGGATGTATCGGTTCTGCCGAGCGGGCTCAGACTCGGAGACAACGACACCCGGATACTCGCGGTTGCACGCAGTTTGTCTGATGAGGGCAACGACGTCGTGCTCGTCAGCAAAGACCTCCCGATGCGCGTGAAGGCATCATCGGTAGGCCTGATCGCTGATGAGTACCGTGCGGAGTTGGTGGTCGAGTCGGGTTTCACCGGAATGTCAGAACTCGAAGTGTCGGTGGAATCGATCGATGAGCTCTTTGATGACCTCGTCATTGATCTCGATGCCGCACGCGACCTGCCATGTCACACCGGTCTGGTGTTGCTATCGGATCGAGGCAGTGCACTTGGTCGGGTCACGGCGGATAAGCGGGTGCGCCTCGTTCGTGGTGACCGGGAAGCATTTGGCATCCACGGTCGAAGCGCCGAACAACGGGTGGCATTGGACCTGCTGCTTGATCCAGACGTCGGGATTATTTCCCTCGGCGGTCGGGCTGGCACCGGCAAGAGCGCACTTGCCCTGTGCGCCGGCTTGGAGGCGGTACTCGAACGACGCCAACACCGCAAGGTCATTGTGTTCCGTCCGCTCTACGCGGTAGGCGGCCAAGAGCTCGGCTATCTGCCGGGCTCAGAGAACGACAAGATGTCGCCCTGGGGCCAGGCTGTTTTTGACACGCTCAGCGCAATCACCACCCAAGAAGTGGTCGAGGAGATCGTTGACCGCGGAATGCTTGAGGTTCTGCCGCTTACCCACATCCGTGGTCGGAGTTTGCACGACTCGTTTGTGATCGTTGACGAAGCGCAGTCGCTGGAACGCAACGTTCTCTTAACGGTGCTTTCCCGGATTGGTCGCGACTCTCGGGTTGTGCTCACCCACGATGTGGCCCAGCGCGACAACCTCAGGGTTGGCCGCCACGACGGCGTTGTGGCAGTGGTGGAGAAGCTCAAGGGGCACCCACTTTTTGCTCACATCACGCTGACTCGTTCGGAACGTTCGCCGATTGCTGCCCTCGTCACCGAGATGCTCGAGGATTATCCGGTGTAGTTTTCGAGTTTTTCTGTGGATAAACCTGTGGGTAGATACGTGACGCCTGTCACACTAGGTTGGACCTTTATCCCCATGCGATGGGACCAATAGCAAGCTCTGTCCGATTTGTGCGGGTGTGGGAGTGAGATGCGCCACGAGATCTGGACGTGACAATCCTGTGACTTTTAGGCAACGTAG
>JANQZS010000005.1:4516-5628 GCA_030728405.1 Candidatus Nanopelagicales bacterium
AGCAAGGCCGCAGCGGACCTTCGTGGATTTGAGAAGAGCCTGTACCGCGGCAAGTACTACATGCCCAACCGTGAGCAGGTTCGCCGTTGCATCATGAAACGGGAGAGCAGGCATAACTACAAGGCGATCAGTCGAGGCGGACTGTGGCGCGGTGCATACCAAATGTCCAAGCCGCTAGCCCGGGGTGCCACCTGGGAAATGACTCGTGAGGTGCGCAAGGAAATGGGGGCCGAGGGCGTCGCGATCCTGAAGAAACTGCGCAAGACGCCGATCCACAAGTGGAACCGTTACTGGCAAGACCGTGCGTTTTGGACCATCTGGGATAAGGGCAACGGCAAGCACCACTGGCGCGGTGGCGGCCGAAACTGCTTCAACAAGCGCTAGCTGGGCGGCCCGACCGGAATAGTCAATGCAACCGGCCGAAGGGTCTCCTCGAAGAAATCATTTCCTTTGTCATCAACCACGACGAACGCCGGGAAGTCTTCGACCTCGATCCGCCACACGGCCTCCATCCCCAATTCTGGGAAATCAAGAACCTCTACTTTTTTGATGTTGTCTTGGGCCAGTCGGGCAGCTGGACCACCGATTGATCCCAGGTAAAAACCACCGTGCTCCTTGCAGGCATTCGTGACAGCTTTGCTTCGGTTTCCTTTGGCCAACATGACGAGCGAACCACCGGCTGCTTGGAACTGGTCTACGTAGGAATCCATTCGACCAGCAGTGGTAGGTCCAAACGATCCGGAGGCATAGCCCTCGGGAGTTTTAGCAGGACCTGCGTAATACACCGCATGATCGCGAAGGTACTCGGGCATTGGCTCGCCGCGATCGAGCATCGCTTTGATCCGGGCATGTGCAAGATCGCGGGCTACCACCATTGGACCGGTGAGTAGCACCATGGTCTTCACCGGCAGTTTTGCGAGTTGATCTCGAATCTGTGCCATCGGCAAGTTCAAATCGATGCGAACGGCTGAATCGTCAAGGTGGTCTTCTGTCACTTCGGGAAGGAAATGCGCAGGCTCGGTCTCGAGTTGTTCCAGGAAGACGCCTTCGGAAGTGATTTTGGCTTTTGCTTGACGGTCTGCTGAACAGGACACCGCGATAGCCACCGGGCA
>JANQZS010000005.1:5728-11592 GCA_030728405.1 Candidatus Nanopelagicales bacterium
CCGCCCACCACCACTGCAAGGTGATACGGCGGGCAAGCGGCGGTGCCAATCGATCGAAGCTTCTCGTCCAGAAATGCTGCAAATTTTGCTGGGTTCAGCAGCGCTGTGGTCTCCTGGAACAGGAAGCTCTTGTTCGCGCTGCCTCCACCCTTGGCCATGAACAAGAACTCGTACTGTGCTTCATGACCTGGATGGGTATCCGCGTAAATCTCGATCTGGGCGGGCAGGTTTGTGCCGGTGTTGCGCTCCTCCCACATCGACATTGGGCTCAACTGGGAATAGCGCAGATTCAGTTTCTGGAAAGCGTCGTAGATTCCGCGGGAAAGGTGTTCCTCATCATCACCTGCCGTGAGAACCTGCTGACCGCGCTTTCCCATGACGATGGCTGTGCCAGTGTCCTGGCACATAGGTAGCACTCCACCTGCGGAGATGTTCGCGTTCTTCAGCAGATCCAACGCCACAAACCTGTCATTCGGGCTGGCCTCGGGATCATCAATGATCGAACGCAACTGGGCAAGGTGCTCCGGACGCAGCAGGTGTGAGATGTCGCGAATTGCCTCGAAACTCAAGGCCTGTAGCGCTTCAGGTGCCACGGTGAGAAACGTTCGCCCGGCGACTTCCTCGGTGCCGACGCCCTCGGTGGTGATCAGCCGATACGGGGTCAGATCCGGGCCGAGGGGGAGCATCTCGCTGTAATGGAATTCGGTCACGGGCTTAAGAGTAGAACCTCACTCGAAATCGACTTGCTGTGCAGGTGTAGCCGGTTGGTTTGGACCTTAGTTTTTCAGCTGCTGGTACCGGTGAAGTCGACACTCGAATAAGCAGAGAGTTTGGCCAAGCGGTGCTCGCTGCGAATATCGCGAATGGTTCCACTCTTGCTGCGCATAACGATCGAGTGGGTGGTGGGGCCTTCGCTGGTATAGCGAACCCCCTCCATGATCTCGCCATCGGTGATTCCGGTCGCACAGAAAAAGATGTTGTCGCCGGTCACCAAATCCGTGGTGGTGAGCACCCGGTCGAGGTCGTGCCCGGCGTCAAGAGCCCGCCTGCGCTCCTCTTCATCCTTTGGCCACAGCCGACCTTGGATGACACCGCCAAGGCAACTGATCGCACACGCCGTGATGATTCCTTCCGGGGTGCCGCCGATGCCGGCAAGCATGTCAACCCCAGTTCCGTCGCGCGCGGCCATCACGGCGCCAGCAACATCGCCATCCGAAATGAACTTGATGCGGGCTCCGGCCAGGCGGATTTCATCTGCAAGCGATTCGTGTCGGGGGCGGTCAAGTAAGCACACGGTCAGGTCAGCCACGGATTCACCTTTGGCCTTTGCGACCTGCGCCAAATTCCATGCGATGGGCGCATTGATATCGACTTTGTCAGCTGCCTCAGGACCCACTACCAATTTCTGCATGTAGAAAACGGCGCTCGGGTCATACATCGCACCACGCTCTGCAACGGCAATCACGGAGATGGCGTTGGGCATTCCTTTTGCAGCAAGAGTTGTTCCATCAATCGGATCGACGGCCACATCGGCTTCAGGTCCTAATCCATCGCCAACCCGCTCCCCGTTGAAGAGCATCGGGGCATCATCTTTTTCACCTTCACCAATCACCACGACACCGTCCATTGAGACGGTTCCGATCAGCTGACGCATAGCGTTGACGGCAGCACCGTCTGCACCGTTCTTGTCTCCACGGCCCACCCAACGCGCAGCGGCCATGGCGGCCGCCTCGGTCACCCGCACTAGTTCCAGTGCAAGGTTGCGATCAGGCACTTCTGCGCCTATGGGCGTGGTGAAACTGCTGGCCGTCATGACCTCAGAGTAGCGGCGCTAGTTGGGCTCAGTAGCCCAGACCAAGTGGCCCAAAGGGTCGGATTCAACGATATGGCCCATGATGGTCGGGTGACCATGCCGCAACCCACCGGGCGCCCCAATGCACGTTTGCGCCAGTCCGTGGGTGACATGGTGCGATCCCTAGCCATCGTTTTGCTGGCAATTGGCGCGATCATGTTGGTCACCTGGCGCCCGCAGCCAGATGCGGTCCGGGTCGTGCCGATCGATCAGCAGTTGATCCTCGCCAAAATGCAGGCGGATTTTGGCGTTCTGGTTCCGGTGGGTCTTCCCGATGACTGGAGATCTACCAGTGTGCGTTGGGAGCCCACTGAAGCTTCTGGCATAGCGCCGGTGTGGCACGTGGGATTCGTTACCCCTACGGATGAGTACCTGCAGTTCACCCAAGTCGCTGCGCAGGTCAGCCCCACCGATGTTGAGTCCACGTCATTCATCGCCGAACAAACGTTGTCGGGTAGTCCAAGTGCCACCGTCACCGTCGATGGCCAAGAGTGGCAGCGCTGGGAATCCAGTGAACGTTCCTCGCTCGTGCGCGTGACCGATTCCGATGTGACTGTGGTCAGCGGTACTGGTGACTGGTCAGAGATCGAGCAGTTCGCCGGCGCATTAAGAATCGCTCAGTAGCTTCACTCACTCTGTAATCGCAGCATCCAACGTTGCGCGTGCAGCGTCGAGCCAGGACTGACATTGAGCAGCTAGTTCCTCACCGCGCTTCCACAGAGCTAATGACTCCTCCAAAGAAAGACCGCCCGCCTCAAGAGCAGACACAACGCGAGTCAACTCATCGCGTGCTTCTTCGAATCCGAGGGTCTCATCGTCATTCTTTGCCATCAGTTACTCCTTGACTGTCTCAACCGACACGGAAAATGAACCTTCAGCCACCATTACTTGGAGAAGTTCACCGCTCTGAACTTCAGAACTGGCACGCACCACGGCGCCGTTATCCGTGGTCACCAGCGCATACCCGCGTTGCAAAGTGGAAAGCGGTGAAAGTGCTCGCGTGCGCGCAAGCAATTGCTCAAGTCTCTGCGATTCAGAATCGAGCCGGTGCCTGATCGTGGTCCGCATTCGCTTTGTTGCATCGGCAATCCCTTGGTCTGCCCGATCGAAACGGCTCTGCACACTGCGCAGCGATCTGGCCCGCAATTGAGTAACGATCGCTTGCTGATCTTCAAATGAGGGCACAATCAGCTTTGCTGCATCCGTGGGAGTTGATGCGCGAACATCAGCCACGAAATCGATCAACGGGACATCTTGTTCGTGCCCGATCGCGCTGACGACGGGGGTGCGGCATTGCGCAACTGCTCGCACAAGGGTCTCGTTGCTGAATGGGAGCAAGTCTTCAACGCTGCCACCACCTCGGGCGATCACGATCACGTCGACTTCGGGTAGGGCATCGAGTTCGGCAAGAGCTGCGGTCACTGCGGAGACTGCTTGCACGCCTTGCACCGCCACTTCGCGGACTTCGAATTGAACTGATGGCCACCGCAATCGTGCATTGACGAGCACATCGTCCATTGCGGCGCTTGCGCGTCCGCAAATCAACCCAACCCGATGGGGGAGGAAGGGGAGTGGCTTTTTGCGTTCCGGGGCGAAGAGGCCCTCGGCTGCGAGAAGTTCTCGTAGGCGCGCAAGCTCGGCAAGTAACGTGCCGAGTCCAACGGCGCGCATATCCCGGGCACGCAGGCGCAGGGATCCGTTCCCGGCCCAGAACTCCGGCCGAGCCCACACCAGGATGCGCTGACCCTCCTCCAGCGGCGGATTCATCGACCCCACGAGTACAGCGTCGGCGATCACCGTCACTGAAACGTCGGCGTCGGTGTCGCGCAGGGTGAGGAACTGACTTTTCGCCCCTGGGCGGGGGCGGAACTGCGCCACCTGGCCCTCAATCCAGACCGCTCCGAGCTTGCCGATGTAATCGGAGAGCAGACGAGAGATCGTGCGCACCGCGGCGGGTGCCTCAGGGCTGGTCTCCAGTGCCATGGAGTCAGCGTATGGGCGCAAGGTGCTCAAGGTGGTGAGTGCACTTACGATGGAGGAATGCCTGACGCAAAGAAAGTGCTCCTTGCTGCTCCTCGCGGTTACTGCGCTGGAGTGGACCGTGCGGTTGTCACGGTCGAGAAGGCGCTCGATCTCTACGGGCCACCTGTCTATGTGCGCAAGCAGATCGTCCACAACAAGTACGTCGTTCACAAGCTTGAAGAGCGCGGCGCCATTTTTGTTGACGAAGTGGAAGAGGTTCCTGAGGGAGCCACGGTGGTATTCAGCGCCCACGGTGTGGCGCCCTCAGTACATGAGGAATCTGCCGAACGGAATTTGAAGACCATCGACGCCACCTGCCCCTTGGTGACCAAGGTCCATGCCGAAGCCCGACGTTTCGCATCAGAGGGCTATGACATTTTGTTAATCGGCCATGAAGGCCACGAAGAGGTTGAAGGAACCATGGGAGAGGCCCCCGAGGCAATCACTCTGGTTCAAGATCCCGCGTCGGCACTTGATGTGGAGATCGGCAACCCTGACCGAGTCATCTGGCTTTCCCAAACCACTCTCTCGGTCGATGAAACCATGCAGACCGTCGACGCACTCAAGGAGCGCTTTCCTAACCTCATCGCTCCACCGAGCGACGATATTTGCTACGCCACCCAGAACCGTCAAGGTGCTGTCAAGGAGATCGCGGCAAAGTGCGACGTGCTCATCGTGGTGGGATCTGGTAACTCCTCAAACTCTGTGCGCCTTGTTGAAGTAGCCCTCGACGCTGGCGCAGGTGCTTCTTACCGCGTCGATTCGTTCGATGAACTCGAAGAAGCATGGTTTGAAAATGCCAACATTGTCGGTCTCACGAGCGGGGCATCTGTTCCCGAAATTCTGGTCGATGAGGTTTTGCAATGGCTCTGCGATCGAGATTTCTGTGATGTTGAAACTGTTACCACTGCCCAAGAGACTCTGATTTTTGCGTTGCCACCGGAATTGCGACGAGATATCAAGGCGGCAAACGCCGCGAAGTAGCGGATCACATCTAGGGATCTACGAACTAGCCCTGTAACTAGCTCTTGCGTCTGCGCACAGCAACGATCGCCATCGCGGCGAGCGTGGAACCGATAATCCAGTACCAGTTGTTGCCGAGTGTAAAAAACGCCGTAATGAATCGGTTAGCGAATGTGGTGGTGGTCAAGCCGATTTGCGCAGCGGTAACTGCTGCGAGACCAAATGCGAGCGGTGGCGCGATGATCGCAGTGACGTCGTCGGCTCTGCGTACTAAGAGCGCAGCAATCACCGAAACCATAGCCAGTGCAACTCCGGTGATGGCGTTGATGTCTGGACCAAAAAAGAGGACGTTCACAAAGGCCACCGCAACGGTCACGCCAATAACGACCGCGTACACGCCCATGCCGGTGAGCGCCCCGCCACCTCGTGCTTTCACTGCAACCTCCGATGGGCCATCAATGGTCACTACCGAAGCAACCGCGGCAGCGGGTGCGATAACAACTGGTGGCGGAGTGGGTGCACTCGCAGGGACCATCGAACGGAGTTTGCCGGCTTGTGATGCGCTGATCGCTGGGACAGCTCCTTCAACGGCGGATGCGCCCACGCTGCGAAACAGGCGCCCGGTTGCTGGCACTGGTGCTGGTTCGAGATCGAGTTCGGGCTCGGGCACTGGTTCGGGCTCTGGCCGAAAGAGCGCCGCATACGGATCCTCAGTTGGCACAGGGGCCGCCTCGTCAGGTCCAGGGGAGCCGGGTTGATCCGTCACGACGGTCACGTTACCGCGATGTGCGGCGGGGGACTGGCATCACACGGGTGCCGTTGGCCACGTAGGCTCGCCCGTCGTGGCTCTCACTATTGGAATTGTCGGACTTCCTAACGTTGGTAAGTCGACCATGTTCAACGCACTGACGAAGAATGACGTTCTCGCGGCGAACTACCCTTTCGCGACGATCGAACCCAACACCGGGGTGGTGGGTGTTCCCGATCCGCGGCTCGATGTCCTTGCTGGCATTTTCGGATCCCAAAA
>JANQZS010000006.1 GCA_030728405.1 Candidatus Nanopelagicales bacterium
GGAGTTGTTGTTACACGGGTTCGATGCCGGTGAGGCGCTTTTCAACACCCGTTTGCAGGAATCCGATGTAGCGCGTGCGCATTGCGGTCTTGAATCGGTCCCAGCGAGATGGGTTGATGATTACTTGGGTCCGATAGAACGACGGGCATAAAGCGGCTGCGTGGGCATTCTCACCGCATAGACCGCAGCCCACGCAGGTACTCAGCACTGTTGCAATCGGATCCTTGCGCATCGGGTCGGGATTTTCCGCGATGGTGAGTGATGGGCAACCGGAGATGCGGATGCACGAGTGATCACCTGTGCAGGTTTCGGGGTCCACGCCAAATCGCTCATTCACCACGCGCTTGCCATCTTTGATCGCCTTGACCTTGGCCGGCTTTTCGCGACGCATTCGGTTCAGCGTGCATTCACTCTGCGCGACGATGACCTTGGGGCCCTTGTCCGTTGATGTGAGTGCTTCTTTGAACAGGTCGCGCATCTGGGCGACCTTGTAGGTGTTGGTGATGGTTCGTGACCACTTCACGCCGATACCCCGTACTGCACGCTCGATGGGGTGTTTGGTCGAGCGAAGCGGGTTCTCTGCATGGGACGACAACACGTCTTGGCCACCGGTCGCCGCGCTGTAGTCATTGTCGACGATCACCAGAAGTTGATCGTTTTCATTGAATACCGCGTTGCCGACGCCAGAGGTGAGTCCGTTGTGCCAGAAGCCGCCATCACCCATGAATGCGATGGGGCGCTTGTTGGCATCTTTGCCATTGAGGCCGGATGCGGCAGCAGAGCCAAGGCCATAGCCCATCGTGGTGGCACCGATGTTGAACGGTGCATTGATGGAGAACAGGTGGCAGCCGATGTCTGCGCTGACGTGGTGTTCGCCCACCTCCCGCTGGGCCAAGGTGAGTGCCGCAAAAATTGGACGCTCAGGGCAGCCGGTGCAAAAGCCTGGTGGGCGTCCTTGCACGAGGTCGGCCTTGATCCGCGGGGCATATGGGCTGCGCGGGTCTTCGCGGGGCAGGGTAATTGTGGGCAGGTTTGCCGGATCGAGAAGGTGTGATGCGTACTTCTGCATGAAAGCGAAGACGCCCTTGGTGACCTCGGCGGGGGAGTACTCACCAGCAACGGGCAGTAGATCCTTGCCGTGCAATTTGACGGTGGCATCGTTGCGTCGTAGTACTGCTTGAATGTTTTGCTCGATGAAATCAGGCTGTCCTTCTTCAACCAGCAGCACCGCACGCTTACCTTCGCAGAAACGCACTACTTCTTGATCAATCACCGGGTAGGTGACGTTCATGATGTAGAGCGGAACTTTGCTATTGCCGAAAGCATCGGAGAGGCCGAGCAGCTCGAGAGCGCGGTTAACGTTGTTGAACAAGCCACCCTGCAAGATGATGCCGAAGTCGTGGTCCTTTTCAGAGACAAATTCATTCAAGTTGTTTTCGGTGATGTATTTCACCGCCGCTGGCCAGCGGGTGTTCACCTTTTCTTGCTCATGCGAGAAACTCGCAGGAGGCAACACAACGCGAGACAGGTCTCTGCGCGGGTTATCAACTGCTTCGCTGATCGTCATTGCCGGTCTGCGGTTGTCTTTGGCTTCGAAGGTGCCGTGCAGGTGACAGGAGCGCAGGCGCAGTTCGAGAATCACGGGAGTGTTGCTGACCTCAGAGAGTTCAAAGCCGCTTTCGACCATGTCGACGATCGACGTCAGATTCGGGCGCGGGTCGAGTAACCACATTTGCGATTTCATTGCGAAGGCGTGTGTGCGTTCCTGCATGATGCTGGAGCCTTCGCCGTAGTCCTCGCCGATGATGACGAGTGCCCCACCGGTGACGCCTCCGGAGGACAGGTTTGCAAGTGCGTCGGAGGCAACGTTGAAACCGACCGTTGACTTAAAGGTGATGGCACCGCGCAATGGGTAGTGCACGGAAGCTGCAAGCATCGCGGCAGCGGTGGCCTCTGAGGCGCTGTTTTCGAAGTAGACACCAAGTTCGTCGAGAATCTCTTGGGAGTCGCCCAACACATCCATGAGGTGCGAGATCGGTGCGCCCTGATAACCGCCGACGTACGCCACACCGGACTGCAACAGCGCCTTGGTCACGGCGAGGATGCCCTCTCCGCGGAACTCCTCGCCCGCGCCGAGTCGCAGTTCCTTGACCTCTTGGGCAAATGACCGCTCAGCCATGGTGGTGCCTTTCTTCCGACTCGGACTTACAGGCCGTTCATTACTGCCGTGGTGACGGTCTTAGTATCGGCGGTTCCGCCCAAATCCGCAGTTCGGGTATCGCGCGAACTTAGCGACCGTTCGATTGACAGCATTATGCGCCCTGCGGCCTCTTGGTGTCCGAGATGTTCCAACATCATGGCACCGGACCAGATGGCGGCGATCGGGTTGGCGATCCCGCGACCTGCGATATCGGGCGCCGAGCCATGCACGGGTTCAAACATGGAAGGGAATCTGCGCTCTGGGTCAAGGTTCGCTGAGGCGGCAATGCCAAGGCTGCCCACTAATGCCGACGCTAAGTCAGAGAGGATGTCGCCGAACAAGTTCGAGGCGACGATCACATCAAAATCGTGTGGTCGGCCGACCAGCTCAGCAGCCAAGGCGTCGATGAGCACCTTGCGGGCCTTCACCCCTGGGTAATCGGTGGCCACCTCGTCAACAACTTCATCCCAAAACGGCATTGTGTGGATGATGCCGTTGGACTTGGTGGCGGAAGTAAGAGAGTTTCGGCGGTTGCTTGCCTGCTCGAATGCATAGCGAGCTACTCGATCGATTCCTCGGCGGGTGAAGACGTTCTCCTGAATTGCGAACTCGTGCGGGGTGCCTTGACCGAAGCGACCACCGAGTTCGGAGTACTCACCCTCGGTGTTCTCCCGAACGATCAGTAGGTCGATATGCGCACCCTCAGGAATAGCAACGCGGGGAGTGACACCGGCAAATTGGCGGGTCGGTCGGAGGTTGACGTACTGGTCGAAGGCCCGGCGGATAGGAATCAGCAGACCCCACAGCGATACGTGATCGGGCACATCGGGCCGGCCAACCGCGCCCAAGAACACGGCATCGGTTTGCGAGAGTCGATCAATTCCATCGGCCGGCATCATCGCGCCGTGCTCAATAAAGTGATCGCACCCCCAATCAACCCATTCCCACGTAATGCTCTCCCCGGATTGCTCCATGGCTCGATCGAGTACCCGAACGGCTGCGGGCAGCACTTCATTGCCAATGCCATCGCCCGGGATTGCCGCGATTGTCAGGGTGCTCATTTTTTGTGGGGAGTCCTTAACTGATGTCTTGGTGACCGTCGCCTGAGTCGTATGACTGTTCAGCGTGCAACGCCAACGCGTTGATCATCGGAAAATCGTTGAATGAGAACAGGAATGCCGGGTTGCTGGGGTCATCATTTGCGTGCTCGTGCCACGCCCATGAAGGAACGCAGAAGATGTCGTGCTCTTTCCAATCGAAGCGACGCCCGGCGATGATGGAGTGACCACGACCTTCGGCAACGTGGTACACAACCGAACCGGTATGCCGATGGGCCTTTGTGGCAAGGCCAGGAGCCAGCATCTGCATGTGCGCGCCCATGGTCGGCATGACCGAACCGCCAGTAACGGGGTTCACGTATTCCATGATGACGCCGTCGTAGTCGGTGCCATCGCTCACCTTGGAAAGGTTGACGAGTGCCTCGCGGGTTTGCACCCACGGGTACCCGAGGAGCGGGGAGTACGCCTTATTCCAACTGCGGCGATCTGGCTTCAAGATCCCGCTGCCGTGCGTGAGGATTGAGGTGTTAACAACCTTGCCGGGCACCTGGTGCAGGTCTGGATGAACTTGGTAGAAGTTCGCATCGAGAGCGTTTACGAGTGGAATATCGAGGCCGTCTTGCCAGATGACGAAATTGTCGGAGGCTGAGTTGCCGTGCTCGTGCCAGGTGCCACCCGGGGTGATCGCGAAGTCGTTGGGACCCACTTCAAGGCGGTCGCCTTCAACGATTGTCCAGGCGCCAGACCCTTCCATGACGAATCGAAGAGCTGAGGCGGCATGACGGTGGGCGGTCATGGACTCACCCGGGTTCATGATTTGGATGCCGGAGTAGAGCAACCCGACAGCGGCTGAGACATCTCGGCGCTCATCGTTGACCAGATACACGACCCGGCGGCCGGCGTCGCTTCCAGTGACGAGGGATGCTGACTCCACCACGAGGGGGCGCAGGTCTTCATAACGCCAGAGCATGGGAACTGACTTGGGCTGGGGGAACCAGGGTTCGATCTCATTTGCCACGGTCCACAGGGCACCGGAGCCAACTTTGGCCAGCCGGGCGTAGTAGTCCGTCAATTCGGGGGTGTCCTTGACGCGTGAGCGCCCAACGGAGTCATCGTCCATTGCGGAATCGCTGATAACTGTGTCGGTCATGAGGTGCTCCCTTCTCCTTAAAAATAGTACCGTGATCTTTGATCAAGTGCTACCGTTACCCCAGATTTCGACGATGTGCGGAGGAGCGAAAAGAGCCATGGGCAAGGACTACCCACGCTTTAAGGCCGCCGCGATTCAAGCTGCCCCTATCTTCCTTGATACCGACGCCACCGTGGCCAAAGCCTGCGATCTCATCGCTGAAGCCGGAGCAGCCGGAGCCTCCCTCGTGGTGTTTCCCGAGGTGTTCGTGCCCGGATATCCCTACTGGAACTGGACCATGACCCCGGTTCAGGGCAGCCCGTGGTTCGAGCGGCTTTTCCGGGCAGCCATCGACATCCCCGGCCCAGAGATCGACGCCCTGGCAAACGCTGCACGCGCGGCCGGTGCGTACGTCGTTATTGGGGTAAATGAACGTGACCCGATCTCGATGGGCACGCTCTACAACTCACTCGTGTTTCTCGGATCAGACGGCTCGCTCCTCGGGGTGCATCGCAAGCTCGTTCCCACGTGGGCTGAAAAACTTACGTGGGCTGGTGGTGATGGAAGTTCGTTGCGCGTCTACGAGACAGACATTGGTCGATTGGGTGGCCTCGCGTGCGGCGAGAACACCAACACCCTCGCTCGTTTTGCACTCCTTGCCCAAGGCGAGAACGTGCACACCGCCAATTACATTTCACTGCCCACAGCTCCAGCCGACTACGACATGGTCGAGGCGATCAAAGTTCGAGCGGCTGCCCATTCCTTTGAAGGCAAAGTGTTTACCGTGGTGGCCTGCTCTGCCATTACGCCGGAGATTGTTGACGCTGTGGCGCATAACGATGAATCCCGCGCAATGCTCGAACGCAAGCACGCTGCGTTCAGCGGAATTTTTGGCCCGGATGGTCGACTCATCGGCGATGGACTCATTGACGACGAGGGCATTGTCTATGCGGACATCGATCTCAACGCGTGCATACAGCCCAAGCAAATGCACGACATCGTGGGGCACTACAACCGATTCGACGTTTTCTCGTTACAGGTAAACCAAACCCCACAGCGGCCGGTGCACTTCATCACTGACGATGGAACACAACCCGGTTCACCCGATTTTGTGCAGCACCCGCAGTCCCCATAAAAGGCAAGTCCCCATAAAAGGCAAGTCCCAATAAAACACAAGTCCCGCTACATCACACAGGAGAGAATTCATGCGTTTCGTTACGTTCAGCGTCAACGACTCGGCCGCGACATTGGGCATTGTTATGGGTGACCGGGTGGTGGATCTTCGTAAAGCGTTGCAGGGCACGGTGGATGTGCCCGAGGGGTTACTCGATTACATCAAGGCTGGTGAGATGCTCCATGCGCATGTGCGCACCGCAGTGGCGCAATCGGCAGACTTCGGCGCCGACAGTTCATTCGCACTTGCCGATGTGCGCCTGCACGCACCGTTTCGTCCAGGAAAAATTGTGGGCGTTGGACTGAACTACGTCGAGCACGTTGAAGAGTCGAGTCGAACCCTTGACACCGACAAAGATTTGCCGACTCGACCGGTGCTCTTCAGTAAGCCCGGCACCGCAGTTGTTGGGCCGGGTGAACCGATCCGGCATAACGGTGCGATGACCCAGCAACTGGACTGGGAATGCGAACTGGCCGTGGTGATCGGGACGTCAGCGTTGGGCATCGATGAATCCTCGGCGCTATCCCACGTATTTGGCTACAGCATCGTCAACGACATCAGCGCTCGTGACCAGCGTCGCTCGGGACAGTGGTTCTTCTCGAAGGGTCAAGACAGCTACGCACCCTTTGGCCCGATGGTGGTCACCACCGACGAGATCACCAACCCGCACACCCTCCAGCTCAGCCTCACCGTCAACGGTGACCAACGCCAGAACGGCAACAGCGAGCACATGCTCTTCAAAATCCCCACTCTGATCGCTGATATTTCCTCCGGGGTCACCTTGGAGCCGGGCGACGTTATTGCCACGGGTTCACCGCAAGGTGTGGGTGCAGCGATGGATCCGCCCACCTTCCTCAAGCCAGGCGATGTGGTGGCGTGCACCATCGAATCGATCGGGACCCTGAGCAACCCGGTGGTTGCCGTCTAAAACGGATAAAGCTTCGCGCGTGCTGGATAGACACAGGGTGTGAAAAAACCTGAGAATGACCAGCAGCAGTGGGATGAATCGGAACCGCAACAGGAGGAAAAATGACCAAGTCAATCGTCGATGGCAAGGATTTCAAGCTCGGCCTGTTCTCATCCAACTGCTCATCGGGCATGGCTGTGACAAAGGTTCCTGAGCGATGGACCGGTAGCTGGGATGACAACTTGCGCATGGCGCAGATTGCCGACGAGGTCGGTATCGACTTCTTGCTGCCGATCGCGCGCTGGATCGGTTACGGCGGCGAGACCAACTTTCACGAGGGTGTACTTGACCCGATCACCTGGGCGGCAGGTCTGCTCTCAGCCACCAAGCGAATCTTTGTGTTTTCCACGATTCACACTGCGTTCAACCATCCCATCGTCGTGGCCAAGCAGATGGCAACCGTCGACCAGATTTCCAAGGGCCGCGCAGGCATCAACGTGGTGGCCGGATGGAACCAGCCCGAGTACGAGACCTTTGGGATGGATCTGCCTCAGGATCACAACGATCGTTACGCGCTCGCGCAGGAGTGGCTCGACGTCATCTTGAAGATCTGGACCACACAGGGCCAGTTCGATTGGGACGGTCGCTTTTTCAAACTCAAGCACGTGGAGAGCTTGCCTAAGCCTTTCGATGGCCCGCTGCCGATCTTGAACGCTGGCTCATCCCCGCAAGGTCGTGCTTACGCGGCCCGTAACGCCAACTTCGGATTTACGATTGTGGGCGGCCCTGACGATGGTGCTGAGGTTGTTACGTCATTCACCAAACTCGCTAACGATGAGTACAAGCGGCAGATGGGTTTCTTCACCCTCGGTCACTGCGTGGTTCGCCCCACTCGGAAAGAGGCGGAGGAGTACCTGCACTACTACGCGGATGAGAACGCTGACTGGGTGGCCGTTGATAACTTGATGCGCCTGCAGGGTCTGCACGCGCAATCTTTTACCCCGGAAATGCTTGAGATGTTCCGCGGCCGCTTTGCTGCCGGACACGGCACCTGCCCGATCATCGGTGATCCCGATGATGTCGCCAACGAGATCGAGCGTTTCGCTAAGGCCGGATTCGGTGGCATGACGCTCTCGTTCCTGAACTACGCGGAGGAATTGCCCTACTTCGCGCAAGAAGTACTGCCTCGCCTTGAGGCGAAAGGCGTTCGCCTTCCTCGATAGTGTGGCGGGCACCATGACTACGCGCAGAATCATTGACCCGGCTACTTCGGCAGGGATCTATTCGATTCTGGGTGCACTCGTGGTGCCCCGTCCCATTGCATGGGTTTCTACCCGCTGTGCTGATGGCGTCGAGAATCTTGCGCCGCACTCGTTCTTCCAAATAGTGAGCACCTCACCCCCGATCGTGATGATTTCCACGATGGGGGAGAAAGACACCGCGCGCAATGCCCGCGAGACCGGCGAGTTAGTGGTGTGCGGTGCCCCGGTCAATCTGATCGAGCAGATAAACCTTTCCGGGGTTGAATTTCCGGCCGACCGCAGCGAGTTTGTTGAACTTGGTTTGACGAGTGAGCCAAGTGAACGGGTTGCTCCGCCGCGGGTTGCGCAATCCCCGTACGCGTTGGAGTGCCGCGTTGTTGACATCATCGAGATGGGCAACGGTGTGCTCATCTTTGGTGAGGTGGTGTTAGTCGCGATAGATGAAGACCTGATGGAAGGCGCCTACGTTCGGGCGCAGGGGTTGGATCTGATCTCGCGGTTGGGTGGAAATGCGTGGGGAGAAATCGGCACCCAGCACGACGTGCCGCGGGTGACCTGGGAGCAATATCAAGAAACTATCCGGCCATGAACCTTCCACCGTTCACATCGAGTACTGCACCAGTGATGTACGAAGACTGATCACTAGCGAGGAACAGCACGGGCTCAACGCATTCTTCGATACCGGGCATGCGGCGCAGCGGGATTGAATCCAGCACCTCATTGCGATCATGCTCGCTCATCGCGTCGAACATCCCCTGCAGGCGCCCGGTCAAGAAAAGTCCTGGTGCAATGGCGTTCACCCGAATTGCATCTGGACCCACCTCCCGCGCCAGTCTGCGGGTGAGTCCCAAAATTCCAGCTTTGGCTGCGGCATAAGGGATTCCGGTGACCGGACTGGTGCTGCGCCCACCGATTGATGAGAACGTGACGATGGCTCCGGCGCCACGGGTGCGCAGGTGCGGCACAGCAGCAGCCGCGCTGTAGTAGGTGCCCTTGATGTTGACGTCAATCACGAGGTCGAGGTCTTCAGGGCTGATGTCTTCAAGATCGCGGGGAGTTCCCAGGCTGCCGCCGGCAGCGGCAACCAGGATGTCGAGGCCACCGAAGCGATCCACGACCTGTGCTGTGGCGGCTTCGAGTGCAGCTGGGTCTCGAACATCGGCGCACAGTCCGATAACCGGAGCACCTTCTGCCTCGAGGTCGGCAACGGCGCGATCTACCTGCTCTTGGGATGCATCAAAAACTGCGACGGATCCGCCCTCGGCAGCGATCGACGAGCAGATGGCAATCCCCAGTCCGCCGGCGCCGCCGGTCACAATGGCCACCTTGCCGCTGAATCGGTTTCCGGTCATGGCGCATCCTCTCGCAGGGCTGGCTGAAACCGGTTGCCAACCGCCCGGTATCCCGTATTATTTCCGATAGTCAACAATACGCTACAAAGGTCGGGTCAGTTGGGATACCGATATGGGTGGCCAAGCGAGGGGATTGTCATGAGGATCGCAGTTGTGGGCGGTGGACCGGCCGGTCTGTACTTCTCCAGCCTCATCAAGCAGACCAACCCTGATGCCGTCATCACGGTGTGGGAGCGCAACGCCCCCAATGACACATTTGGCTTTGGCGTCGTCTTTAGCGATCAAACCCTGAGCGGGATTAAGGCCTCAGACAGGTCAGTTTTTGATGACATGGGCAAGTCCTTTGCGTACTGGGACGACGTCGACGTAGACATCAACGGTCACTCGTTCACCATCGGAGGCAATGGCTTCGCAGCCATGAGTCGCAAAGAGTTGCTCAACGTCTTGCAGCGCCGCGCAATCGACCACGGAGTTCCCATCCACTTCCGGACAGAGGCGCCCCCCGTCGAGGAACTCATGGCGGACTACGACCTTGTCATCGCATGCGACGGCATCAATAGCCCCATCCGTGAAAAGTTCGCGACCGAGTTCGGTGCGACGGAGGACCCGCGGGTGTGCAAGTTCATGTGGCTGGGCACTGACCTGGTCTTCGAAGCTTTCGAATTCTTTGTGCGCGATACGCCTTTCGGAGTCATGCAGATCCATGCCTACCCGATGGATGCGAACCTCTCCACGTTCATCGTCGAGATGCACGAGGACGTGTGGCGTGCCTGTGGATTCGACAAGGTTGATGCCAACGCGCTGCCGCCGGGGGTCAGCGACGAGGAGAGCATCGAGCGCCTTGGCGAGATCTTCGCTGACATCCTGCAGGGGCATTCCTTGATCGCCAACAACAGCAAGTGGGCCTCGTTCCGGACCATCCGCAACAAGACGCTCGTGCACGACAATCTCGTGCTGCTCGGTGACGCCGCCCACACGGCGCACTACAGCATCGGATCGGGCACCAAGCTGGCCATGGAAGATGCACTCAGCCTTGCCGCATGCATCCGTGAGCAGCCGAACATGGAGGCTGCCCTTAAAGCCTTCGACGCGGAGCGCGTCCCGGTGATCAAAAGCACGCAGCGCTCCGCGCAAGCGAGCATGGAGTGGTTCGAGGAGATCGGGCACTACACGCAACAGGAACCGGTTCAGTTCGCGTTCAATCTCATGACCCGCAGTCGTCGCATCACATATGACAACCTGCTCGAGCGCGATCCCGCCTTCGTTGCGCAGATCGACACCTGGCTGCTCGCCGATCAGATCGAGAAGGGCCGTGTTCCCGCGGGTACCACCCCCCGACCGCCGATGTTCCTCCCGTTCCGCATGCGCGGGCTCGAACTGCCCAATCGAGTCGTCGTCTCGCCCATGGACATGTACAGCGCCGAAGATGGTCTGCCTGGAGATTTCCACCGAGTGCACCTGGGCAGTCGGGCGCTCGGCGGTGCTGGTCTGGTGATGACCGAAATGGTCTGCACCTCACCTGAAGCACGCATCACACCTGGCTGCGGTGGCATCTGGAACGAGGAGCAGACCCAGGCCTGGAAGGGCATCGTCGACTTCGTGCACACCACGGACTCCAAGATCGGCATCCAGATCGGTCATGCCGGTCGCAAGGGCTCCACCCGGGTCATGTGGGAGGGGATGGACCAACCGCTCGACTCAGGCAACTGGGAGCTCATCGCCCCCTCACCGATCGGCTATCTGCCGGTCAGTCAGGTCCCCCGTGAGATGACCCGCGCCGACATGGATCGTGTCCTCGCCGAGTTCGTCGAAGCAACGAAGCGCGCCGAGTTGGCCGGCTTCGACCTTGTCGAATTGCACTGCGCGCACGGCTACCTCCTCTCGGGATTCCTCACACCGGTCAGTAACCAGCGCACCGACGAGTACGGCGGCAGCCTGGAGAATCGACTTCGCTTCCCGCTCGAGGTGTTCGACGCCATGCGCGCCGTATGGCCGGAGGACAAGCCGATGAGCGTGCGCATTTCTGCGACTGACTGGGTTGAGAACGGTCTGACCGTTGCAGATTCGATTGCCATCGCCGAGGCTTTTTCTGAGCATGGCGTAGACATCATCGACGTGTCGACCGGCCAGACGTCAGCGGCGGCTCGTCCCGCGTTCGGGCGCAGCTACCAGACACCGTTCGCCGACCGCATCCGCAACGTTGCCGGCGTGGCCACGATCGCGGTGGGTGCGATCAGCAGTTGGGATGACGTCAACACCATCATCGCTGCGGGTCGCGCTGATCTGTGCGCACTCGGTCGCCCGCACCTGCATGACCCAGCGTGGACGCTGCACGCAGCAGCCG
>JANQZS010000007.1 GCA_030728405.1 Candidatus Nanopelagicales bacterium
GTGCAATACGCAACGATGCCATCACGCGATCCGCGACAGGGTCTGTCATGCGTTGCTGCAGTGCCGCAATAGCGCGATCAAAGGAGCCGGTTGATCGGTATTCCCGACGAAACTCATCGAAAGCCGGGCGGAGCAGCAGCGGGCCCCGGACTGCGAGGTCAGATACTGCCTCGGGAAGGGCCATTCCGGACTTAACCGCAGACGCGAGTGTGTCTACGGTGTCGGGCCAACCGCTGCGCAAGACACGGCTACGTCGATTTCCACGACGTTTCAATACGCTGATAGGTAGGTATGAGGCGATGATGAATGCGAGCAGTGCCACTGCGGGAACCGCCGTTACTGCCAGGGCGATAAGGCAAGCAACAATCCCGACGGCGAAGCACATTGCAAGTAGCCCGACAGGGGTGAGCCGAGGTGTAGCCGAGCGCTCAATGATCCTGCGTAGCTTTGATGCCTTGCGCATCGGTTTCGGCCTTGATGAGCGAGCGCCCACCGAAATCATGAGTACGCCCAAAGCTATTCCCAAGCCAAGTAGCGCGCCGAGCAGCGTAGTCATGGCGCGGCGCTTCCGGCGTCTTCGGCGAGAATGCGCCCGATATCGATTCCGGCAGCTTCAAATCGATCAAGGTGTGGCGGAAACCCGCCGGCCCGAACGAGGTGATGTTGATCACCGCGGAAGATATCCGCCACTTCGACAACCCCAGATTCCACCCGCCCCGGTAGCGCGCAGATTTCGCGAATTCGCCTTCTGCCATCTCGAAAAGTGGCGGTATGGACGACAATATCGACACACCCCGCCACCGTGGGGATGACGAATTCAGCAGAAATGTTCTGACCCGCGAGGAGGGGAAGGGTGCACAGTTTCGTGACGGCCTCGCGGGCAGAATTCGCGTGCAGCGTTGCCGCAGACGGCATGCCGCTATTCATCGCGACCAGGAGGTCCAAGGCTTCTGCCTGGCGTACCTCACCGACCACGAGACGGGAGGGACGCATGCGCAACGCTTCTCGCACGAGTCGGCGGAGTGGGATTTCGCCGGTTCCCTCGAGGTTTACATTGCGAGTTTGCATGGCTACCCAGTCCGGATGATGTGGCAACTGAATTTCAAAAACTTCCTCGCAGCTAACTACGCGTTCGCTGGCAGGTACGCAGCCCAGTAGTGAGTTCAACAGCGTGGTCTTGCCGGCTTGAGTGCCACCAGCCACGATCACATTGAGACCGCTAACAATGGCGGCATCCAAAAAAGCTGCAGCCTGGGTGGACAGCGTGCCCAGCGGCACCAGGTCGAAGATATGACGCGGTCGATGCACGAACCGGCGTACGTTGATGGCCCAGTGTTCTCGGGTGATGTCAGGTATTACGACGTGGAGGCGGCTGCCATCGGGCAGCATCGCGTCTACGAACGGGGTCGAGGTGTCCAAACGTCGGCCTGACCACACGAGCATGCGTTCGACTAGGTCGCGCACCTCGTTCACGGTCAAAACAGTGGTGGTGAGTTCACTGCGACCAGCGCGTGCAATGAATACACGCCCGGGCTCATTGATCCAGACCTCTTCCACCTCGGGGTCATCAAAGAATTTCTGTAGTGCCCCAAACCCGGCAATGGAGTCACGTAACTGGCGGCGCAGGATGGCCGGGTCAATTGCGGCATCAGTATTGGACTCAAGCCGTTCGGCAAAATAGGCACCCATTGCCGCATCAATCACCGCATGAGCACCTGCAGCATCGCGGATCGGGTCAACGCCGGAACGACGGATCTCTTGGCGGACTCGCTCAACCAGGGCCACATGCTCGTGCATGACCGCGACAGTAGAAGCGTGAAGTTCTCTCTGGCAACGGAAAATGAGCGCCTGTGGACGATGCTGCTGAAGTTGTTCGCTGCCCTGTCCAAATTGCCTGCTGCCCAATCAATTAGGTCGCTGACGGTTCATGATGCTCAAAAAAGACCTTCCTGTGGATAAAGTTGTTGGGGGGCAACAGAAATAGCTGTTGTGGGGGTTGTGCGTGTCAGTGTGATCGCGTATACTCGTACACATGTTCGATTCATCGGGTGGGGTGGCGCAGCGGAAGTCTGCTGCGGACTGCGTGAGTGAACTCA
>JANQZS010000008.1 GCA_030728405.1 Candidatus Nanopelagicales bacterium
TGCTCACCAAGGTTTTTGATCCCACGATTAATGCTGCCGATATCGAGTGGTTGCGCTCGATATGGACTGGACCACTCATTGTGAAAGGCATTCAGTCGGTTGAAGACGCTCGCCTGGTGACCGATCTTGGAGTAGACGCTGTGGTGCTTTCCAATCATGGTGGCCGGCAGCTAGATAAGGCGAACGTTCCGCTGGAGATTTTGCCCGAAGTTGTCGATGCCGTGGGTGATCGCGTTGAGGTTTATGTCGATGGCGGAATCCTGAACGGAACAGACGTTGTTGCAGCACTCGCATTTGGTGCGCGTGGTGCCTTGATTGGTCGGGCATATTTGTATGGGTTGATGGCAGGTGGTGAAGACGGGGTGCGTCGCGTCGTAAATATTTTGCGTAAAGAAATTATGACGACGATGCAACTCATGGGAGTTACCTCGATTGATCAACTTGATCCGTCTATGGTTCGACTTCGGTCGACTCCGAACTAGCGTTTTGCGGTCTTTGTAGGGGAGAATCACATGTATGGCAACTCTGCAGAGTGATCAAGCAATAACTGAATTTTGTGCGGCGCACCCGAGGTGGACTCGTGAGGGCGATGCTCTTGTTGGATCGGTGCGCGCTCCTACTTTCCTAAAAGCAATTTCATGGGTGGATCAAATCGCGGTTATCGCAGAAGAACTCGATCACCATCCTGATATCGATATTCGCTGGCGCACGCTCAACTTTCGGCTGAGCACCCACGAATCTGACGGAATTACCGAACTTGATTTCACACTCGGCCAGCAGATCGACCAGGTGTTCTCGAAATAGTTGATGTGCTTCTTAGCTCAGATTGCGCAGCACCGGAAAGAGCGGATGATCCATCGGGGCACCGGCAGCAAGGTCGTCTTCAAGTCCTTCAAAATGAGGGGATGTGACCCACGAACGTGGTGCATGGGTCACATCATCGCCAAGAAAGCGAAGCGAAAAAGCCCTGCGCCGGTTTTTGCCGGGAACTCCATACGCGTGATGCAACGTGAGCATATGGAAAAAGACTGCATCACCTGGCTCGAGAGCCCAGCCCATGATCTCGAAGTCTTCGCGGTTAGCTTCAATGTTAGGGAGTTCGGCAAGGGTGCCTTCTGGAAACCACTTTGCCTGGTTATCCATGAACGTGCGTGGCATAAGCCAGCCTTGACGGTGTGATCCAGCAAGAAATTCCAAGGTTGACTCAGGGGCAACTGGATCCACGGGCATCCACATGGAGCAGTTATCGAATCCATCGACGTTGTAGTAAGGCTGGTCTTGATGCCACGGGGTGTGCTGTTGTGTTCTGGGTTCTTTAACGAGCATGTGATCGTGATAGAGACGCACTTCCGAACTACCCATGAGGGCACCAGCTACGTCGGCTGCTTTGGATTCAAACGCGATGGTGCGGAACTCATCAATACGTTGCCAATTGCAAAAGTCTTCGACGAACTTGCCTGGATCGGCGTCAGTACTTGCGACTTTAAAGAGTGGACCAGGCTCGGCGAGGTTGCGTTCGATACCGCGTTCGACGAGAGCTACTTCATCAGGTGAAAAAAGACCTCGAACAACAGTTGCTCCATGGGTCCGAAACTCGCGAACGGAATCGGGATTGACGACGGAGTAGTCAAGTTCAACAATCATGCTTTTTCCACCGTCCTCTCGGTTTACACGAGCAACTGACCTGCCCATTTCCGCAATGCCACCACCGTGGTGCTGTCCGGTTCGGGTGAGTGACCTGCCCGCCCTGCAAACACAGAGGTCGCAAACACAGAGGTCATCGTGGTGAGGAGCAGGGTACATCGTTGGGGGACATCTACAAGGTGGTTTTGTTCACAGTGGAGCGCCTGCTGGAGGGCGGCTGCGGCTTGCTGGTGCAGCCTGCCGGCTGCCTGCGCCGTGGCTGGCGAGGAGAGCAAAATGTTCCACGAGCGGGCACCAATCGCGTCCTGGCCCCAGTTCACGCTGAGCGCTTCGACCATATCTGAGCAGCGTTGCGGGAGTGAGACGGCAGAACTTGAGTAGACCTCGCCAAGTTGGTTGATGAGGGAATGGCCCGAGAGCTCGACCAGGCTGAGCAGAAGGGCGTCTCGGTCGGGAAAGAATTGATATACCGAGCCGATCGGGATTGCTGCGTGCTCGCTAATTGAGCTGGTGGTGACCCCCTCGGTGCCATGGGTGAGAAGTAATTCGTTTCCGGTGCCCAAGATGTCGATCACCCGCTGCCGGGAGCGCTTTTGCAGCGGAATGCGCCGCAATGGCAGGTGGGGCAGCAGATCAGTGATGTGATCTGTCTGGCTGATGGATCGAATCGTGGTGAGGGTGGTCACGCTCTCCATTGTTGGCGCCTTTTCTGGGCTTTTCCTCGTGTTCTGGTCACGATCTGCTCCCGGATCTGTCTCAGGAAGGTCGCATAGGAGGGAGGGGTTGACGAGTGTCAGACCCGAGAGATACCTTGATCACTGTTCGAACAGGTGTTCGAAATTACTCGTTAACACCTGTTTGGCACCTAGACCCGGATTCGCGGCCGGGTACTGGGCTAGATGGATCGCCTCGGTTGCCGCCGGTCGCCTCGACCCCGGCTGACGGCAGCCGAGGCTCCTCTGGCGGGTCATCGAAGTACGCACACGGATAGCTAGCCAAGTGAAAGGAAGCACCACGATGACTCGCGCAGCACAAGATCTGATTCTCTCCGCCCGCCGGAGCTTGACCGAGGCCACTTTGGCCACCAGCCCTGAAAGCCGTTACAGCGCCGCGCACCTTTGCGCTCTTCGCGCCGCCGCCGCCGTTCTTGCAGCCCGCAGCACGTCTACTGGTCGGCAACGGGTTCGCAGCGTCTGGGTATTGCTACCCCAGATCGCTCCCGAGTTCGCCGAATGGGCTGAATTCTTTGCAGCCGGTGCGCGCAAGCGGGCGAGTGCGGAGGCGGGTATTCGCTGCGTCAGCCTTCGAGAGGCAGATGACCTTGTGCGTGACTCGGAGACTTTCTTGGCTCGGATCTGTGAATCCTTAGGTTTCGCGCATCAGCCCGCTTTGGCGGTTGCTGTCGCGATCTGACCGCGCTGGTCCCGCGGTCGCACTGATCAAGACGCCTCCCGTCTGTCGATCAGCGTGACGGGCCTCGGTTCATCCCCCCGATACCGAGGCCCGTCCTCCCTCTTTTTGATCACCTCGATCTTTCGTCAGGAATCCTTGTGTCTGTATCCATCCCATTCGCCCACCTCCAGGTGGCGTCGAGTTACTCATTGCAGTTCGGGGCCAACCATCCAGAGGCGTTAGTGCAACGTGCAGCTGAACTTGGTCAGCAGGTAATGGCGCTCACCGATCGCGATGGGCTTTATGGCGCAGTTCAATGGGCACTGGCATGTCAAAAAGCCGGAATCAAGCCCGTACTTGGTGTGGATATCGCAGTAGAGCCAACAATCCCGGTTACTTCCCATGCAGTAGGTCAGGCCCGTCAAACCCCAGCCCGTCGCACTCCAGCCCGGGGAGGTGCGTGGGTTGATGAAGGGCGTCCTCGAGTAATGCTCATTGCTTCCAATGCACGTGGATGGGCATCGCTGTGTCGACTCGTCAGCATCGCCCACACTGGTGAGCACACCGAGCGCGGCAAGCCATGGCTGCCGTGGGAAGCACTCGCGCAGAATCATGAAGGCGTGGTGGCGCTGTTAGGTGCGCAATCTGAACTCGGTCGGCTCATGACCGCCGATCGTTCGTACCGATGTGATGCGGTGGTGCGACCGTGGCGTGCGGTTTTTGGCCGATGGTTGGGAATCGCCATCACGTCACATCGGCAATCGCGCGGACATCGGCATTCCACCGCTGTGGCTGCTCGCACTCTTGGGTGGGCGCGTAGCCAGCAATTGCCGGTGGTGCTCACTAATGCGGTGCGCTATCTCGATCCCGCCGGCGCACATGTTGCCCAGGTACTTGATGCATCCCGGTTGCTTGTGCCACTGCGGTCAAAGCTGGTGGAGTCCGATAACGGTGAGGGGTATGTGAAATCGGGCGCAGAGATGGCGCAAATAGCTGAAGAGATCAGCCGTGCTGCGGGGGAACGCAATCCAGAAAAGTTGCTCACAGACACCATGCGGGTCGCCCAGTTCTGCGCCCTTGATCCGGTGGCAGATCTAGGCATTGGCCAGGTATTCGTACCAGAACTTGATGTCTTGCTCGGCCGGCCGGTTTCAGCCACTCAGGCCGATCACATCTTGATGAGCAGATGCCGTGATGCGCTTCCGGTTCGCTACCCGAGAGCTGACGATCAGCGGGTGGCCGCAGATCGTCTCGATGCGGAGATGGCCACGATCCAGCACCTGGGCTTCTCTGGCTATTTCTTAACCGTTGCTGAAGTCGTCGAGATGATCAAAGCTAAGGGTGTGCGCGTTGCTGCGCGCGGTTCGGGAGCGGGCAGTCTTGTCACTCATCTCTTGGGAATATCCGGAGCAGATCCGATTCGCCACGGACTTTTGATGGAACGTTTTCTCTCCCCGTTGCGGAGAGCTTTGCCAGATATCGATATCGACGTTGAATCGGCTCGACGCATTGAAGCGTATGAGTGGATATTCGAACGGTTCGGCGCCAAGCGGGTTGCTTGCGTTTCCATGATGGAGACCTATCGGGTGCGGCACGCGGTCCGTGATGTTGGTGCCGCAATGGGTTTACCCGCGGCTGATATCGATACTTTCGCGAAGTCTTTTCCACATCTACGCGCCCGGCATGCACGGTCGGCACTCGCCGATCTCCCTGAGCTGCGTTCATCCTCCTTCGGCAAACTTGCTGCTGCTGGCAAACTCGATCATTTCCTTGATCTCGTTGAGGCACTTGATGGATTGCCTCGCCATGTGGCAATGCATCCGTGTGGGGTGTTGCTCTCCGATGCGAGTCTGCTCGATCGCACGCCCGTAGAACGCAGTGGTGCAGGATTCATGATGAGTCACTTCGATAAGCACGATGTCGAGCACATGGGGTTGCTCAAACTTGATGTATTAGGTGTGCGCATGCAATCAGCAATGGCGTATGCGCTAGATGAAATTAACCGAACAACCGGTGAGCATGTAGAACTTGATGATTCTGCGTTAGCCGATGCTGCAACTTTTGAGTTAATTCGAACAACCCGCACCCTCGGATGTTTTCAGATCGAATCGCCGGGGCAACGCGAGTTGATTGGCAAGTTCGCTCCAGAGACTTTTGCCGATCTCATTATCGACATTTCACTTTTCCGGCCCGGCCCGGTGAAATCCGACATGATCACGCCGTTTCTGCGCGCCCGTCAGGGGTGGAGTGAACCGGTGTATCTGCATCCTGATCTGAAACCATTCCTCGAAGAAACATGCGGAGTGGTGGTTTTCCATGAGCAAGTACTCCAGATCATCTCGACCATGACCGGCTGCTCGCTCGCCGAAGCCGATGAGTCTCGGCGCTCGATGGGTTCACCGGACGGAATGGACGATGTGCGCGCGTGGTTCTACCCAGCGGCGCTGCGTCGTCGCTATGACCTCGACACGGTAGAGAAAGTGTGGGAGGTACTGCGCGCCTTCGCCTCCTTCGGATTTTGTAAGGCGCATGCGGCAGCTTTTGCGTTGCCGACCTATCAATCCGCATGGCTCAAGACTCATCATCCGGCTGCCTTCTTTGCTGGAGTGCTGACTCACGATCCAGGGATGTATCCCAAGCGGTTAATTCTTGATGATGCGCGTCACTTCGGGATCGCAGTTCTCGGCCTTGATGTCAACGCATCCCGTGATACCTATCGGGTTGAACACGTGGCAGATAGGAAATGGGGGATTCGAGTCCCGTTCACTGAAGTATCGGGAGTGAGTTCTGCTGAGGTGGAGCGGCTGATGGAAGCCCAACCCTTTGCAGATCTCTCTGACACCTGGAATCGTGCCGGACTCTCTCGTCCTGTTGCAGAAAGTTTGGTGGTAGCCGGCGCATTTGATGCACTGCACTCGTTGGGCCAAGCATCCGCTGCTCGCAGCAGGCGGATAACTCGTCGTGATTTGTTGCTGCAGATTGCTGACCTTGACCGATATCGCCGGTCCTCAGCAGGGCTTCCTCCTGCGCAGTTGTCTCTCGATCTCACTGATCATGTTGCCGCCAACGTCCCCGCTGGTCTGCCTGAGATGGACCCAGCTGAGCGGGTGCGGGCTGAAGTTCAGGTGACCGGTCTTGACATCAGCGCGCATGTGATCGATTTCTACGCGGATCTACTCGATGTGATCGGCACCACCAAAGCCACGGATCTATTAAACGGTCGGTCGCGCCGGCAAGTATTCATCGGTGGAGTGAAAGTTGCTGTGCAAACCCCACCGGTTCGTAGTGGTCGGCGAGTCATTTTCTTAACTCTCGATGACTCCACCGGGCCGGTAGACGCTGCGTTCTTTGAAGATGCGCAGGGTCCCTACGCGCAGACCGTGTTTTCCTCCTGGTTGCTATTGATTCGAGGTGAGTTGCGAAGGACCGGTCCGCGTGGGGTTTCAGTGCGCGCTACCGGTTGTTGGGAGTTAGGTGTCCTGCGCAGGCTCTGGCGGGAGGAGGGGATCGGCGCGGTGCGTGCGTTATTGGCTGAGAACCCGGTCGATCCGACCGCACCCACTTCTCGGCCAGTCCTTACGCACCCAAGTGGTTTCCGGCAATCCCCATACGCAGACGTGGCCCCAGCAGGCGCGCCGGCGAAGCTCTGGCACAGCAGTCCGGGGAGTTCGGGTTGGTAGGGGTAAGGATGGGTGAATGAGTCGTAGTCAGGTGCGCCGGCCCGCGGGCTTCGTGGGCTTCGGCGACGACGATTCCAGTTGCCCCATCCTGCATGTGGATATGGATGCTTTCTATGCCTCGGTGGAGTTGCGCACGCGGCCGGAGTTGATCGGGCAACCCGTGATCGTCGGTGGCGGAGGTGGGCGTGGCGTAGTGCTCTCTGCAACCTACGAAGCACGTGCATTGGGGATCCATTCGGCAATGCCGATCGCGCGCGCGCACCGGCTTGCACCACAAGCAATCTTCATCGAACCCACGCATGGGCTGTATTCCGAAGTGAGCGCGGGAGTGATGGAGATCTTTGAGTCCATTACTCCAATCGTTGAACCGCTCAGTCTTGATGAGGCATTTCTTGATGTCTCTGGCGCTTTGCGAAGACTCGGCACACCCACATCGATTGCCCATCTGATTCGGGCGCGAGTAGTTGCTGAGCAGGGGATCACCTGTTCGGTTGGGGTTGCGAGTACCAAGTTCGTCGCGAAGTTGGCATCTACTCGATCAAAACCGGATGGCTTGCTGGTCATCCCCATCGATAAAGTACTGGCGTTTTTGCATCCGCTCCCTGTCGGTGCACTGTGGGGGGTGGGTGAGCGCACCGAGGAGTCTTTGCATCGGTTAGGGCTGCGCACGGTCGGGGATATTGCACATACACCCCTTGACACCATGAAACGAGCGCTCGGCGAGGCAGCCGGAGTCCAGCTTCACGAACTTTCGTGGGGTCGGGATAACCGCAGCGTCACACCTCATCAACCGGATAAGAGCATTGGCAATGAGAGCACGTTCAACCAAGACGTGGACGATCCCGAAGTGATCCTGCGCCATTTGATGCGGCTCTCAGATCAAGTAGCCGGCCGAATGCGCAATGCCGGACACGTGGGTCGGACTATCAGCATCAAGATTCGATTTGCCGATTTCAGCACCATCACTAGGTCTCGAACAATGCAAGTTCCCACGGATACCGCCAAAGAGATCTTCGACGTTGCGCGCGGTTTATATGAGGCGCTAGGTCTTCAGCGGGTTCGGATTCGCCTCGTGGGGGTGCGAATGGAAGGGTTGGAAGATGCGAGTGAAGCCCCCCACCAGATGACCTTTGACGAACCCGCGCATGGGCATAGAGATGCTGAGGTGGCCATCGATGCCCTGCGTAGTCGATTCGGGGCCACCGCGGTGCAGCCGGGGCGCCTCACACCGGGCAAGACTGAACAAAAGGGGCAAGAATGAGGGTCGGGTTCCCCTCGAAGCAGAACATGCTTATCCTTGGGGGAGTAAACGCGAGCTGCCTGCCAGCCCGCCCGACCGAGAGGGGGTCGTAATGCCGCTATCTGAGCATGAGCAGCGTCTGCTCGAACAGATGGAAAAGGCGCTGTATGCCGAAGACCCCAAATTCGCTACGAGCCTGCGCTCCACATCTGTAGGAGCAGCCAGCCGTGGTCGAGCTGCCCTCGGTGTGCTGGGACTTTTCGCTGGCATGGGATTGATCTTGGCTGGCATGGCCGCCACGGTGATTGCACTTGGTGTTGCTGGTTTCGTCGTCATGCTTATTGGTGCCGTCATCACTTACACCGCATTTTCCACACGCACTGTCGTCACTGTTGTTGATGAAGAAGGCAACGAGATTCCTCAAGCCGCTGCGCCTCAGGCTCCGCCAGCTCAGGGCAACGGATTCATGGACCGACTTGAAGATCGCTGGCGTAAGCGCGCAGAAGGCGGCGAGCAGTAATTAACTCGCTGCCCCGCTAGGTACTTCGGTAGCAACCGGCGGAGGAAAGTCGCACGTACTTGAAGCAGGGAGACCTTCAAATCTCTCCCACATCCAGCGCACCACACTCGGGCCCGCATCGAGTCCCGCGGTCATGTGGCCGACCCCACCCATCCACAAAGACGTGAGCGTTGATCCGGCTGCGCACCACTTTTCTTCGAGGTAGGCATTTGGTTCTGGAAGCACTACTTCATCTGCAGTGCCCTGAGCGAGGAAGAACGGCAGATCGGCGGGCAGAGGTGCTGGCGTCTGAGCTTCCATAGCCGCAAGCCACTCGGGAACTGTCAGCGGATTCTTCTCGAAGAAATTCTGTCCGTAAATGTTCTGTCGCACCGTGGCTTCGAGTGCTGCGTTCTTCACGCAATCCTCGGCCAAACTCTCGTAAGAATTTTGGGCTTCGGAGGTGAGGATGGAATCCACGGGTAATTCGGGATATTCCAGCGGCCATGAGCGCAACACTTCCGCACCGATCACCCAGCCGATGAGCCCGGACCATTGAGCATCCAAAATCCGGGTCAGTTCAGCCGCTGGTGCGGCCGCCGCGACTCCCACCAAATTCAGTTCGGGTGCAAGCTCGGCCGCCAATTGACCGGTCCAGATCGCGGAGTGACCCCCTTGGGAGTGGCCATACACACCCCAGGATTTAGAAGTGTCAGCTCCGGGAAGTTGGGCCACGGCTCGCACGCTGTTGACTACATCCCGGGCTTCTTGCTCACCGACCAGGTAACGCTCGATGCCTGGCGTGCCTAGGCCGTAGTAGTCAGTGGCAACAACCGCCCAACCCAGATCGAGCATTTGAGGCAGGAAGGTTACAAGTTGGCTCGTCGGGTCTGCCGAACGAGAGGGCGCGCATCCATCCCCTTGGCCAACGGTGCCGTGGGCCCACGCCAGGGTTGGCCTACCGCTCGTAGCGGCCGGGGCATCAGGGATGAAAGCCGTTCCTGATGCTGCAGCCAATTCATCGTCAGTAGTGGCTGTGACGTAGAGAATTCGGTAGGCGGTGCCGCCGGAGACCGCGATCGGAAGTTGCTCAAAGTTCAGCAGGTCTCCTGCGAGGGCGCCGTTCAGCGGTGGGGGCTCATAAAAGGGGGCAATGCGATCTTGGGCGATGTCAGTATTCACCCGTTCGCTGAGGTAGATCCCCACCCCGACCATAAATCCAGCTACGAGAATCGCGCTGAGCGCGATGCCAATCAACTTCAAGACTTCACGAAAAGGTAGGTGCGGCACACCGCCACCGTACAGGTGCTAGATGATGGAGCCGTGGAGTCTCGCGAAGAGGTAGTTATCGTGGTCCGGCCTGTGCCGGAACCCTTCAGCCCACGTGAATCGGAAGGGGGCGTAACCAATCCGATTGGCGCCGTAAAAGATGCTGCGCAAGACGCAGTTGCCAGTGCGGTGGGGTTGTTTTCTTACACAGCGCAATCTGCCGCAAAACTGGCCCAGGACACGGCAACGTCGGCCATCAATGTCACTCTCGATGTGGTTGTTCCAAAAGTTTCCGGGGCGATCTTGAGCCGTTTGGATTTAACTCAAATCGTGGTTGACAATGTAGATGTCAACAAGATTGCTGCGGCCGTAAACCTGGAGCCCATCATTGATCGAGTACCGATCACAGATATCGCTGACTACGTGATTGCTGAGATCGATCTTCCTGAAGTGATTCGAGGAAGCACGGGAGGTATCGCCGATCAAGTGATGCAGGCAGTGAGGTTCAAAGCCATTTCGAGTGATCAGTCACTCGCCAGAATCGTCGACCGCATCTTGGTATGGCGTGATGGTCGTTCATTGAAGACAGAGAAATGACGACCTTCAGCGAGTTTCAAAAAAATCCGGTGCCCCCTGCCGAACTCATCAAGAGTCAGAGAATCCCGCCGGCGGCCCGTCCCTTCCAGGGGAGTCGGGCCGGGCTCTTCTCCCGAGTAGCAGCGGATGTAATTGATGTTGTTGCGGTCAGCGTGCTGATGGTGGTGCTGTACTTCGGGTTAATGGCTGCCGAATTCATCTTCCTTCCCGAATCAAACATAATCAAATTGAATCCTTATCTTTTCCTTGCAGCCGGATATTTTGTGATGTGGCTGTACTGGACGTGGTCCTGGGCCACCACCGGCCGGACCTTGGGCAAAGGGATCATGGGGCTACGGGTGCTCAACCACAAAGGTGAACGGATGAGGTGGAGTGGTGCCGCGCTCCGATCGGTTTTCTGTCTCGTTTTCCCTTTCGGTTTGCTCTGGACCGTTGTCAGTAATCGGAACCGATCGGTCCAAGATGTCGTCTTACGAACGAGTGTGGTCAATGACTGGGGAGAGACGGTGAGCATATGAGCGCCACAAAGGTTCGAGGAATTTCTTCCGCAGCGAGCATAGGTTTGGTCATTGTGTTGGGATTGACTGCGTGTGGGGGTGCCGATCCCGTCCCAGAACGCAGCCCGATGACCAGTCAGGAGGAAGGTTCAGCCATGAATGAGATCACGTCTGATCAGGTCACCTTCGCTGAAGATCTGATTGCGCAAGGTGTAGATGAAGCAACGGCCGCTGCCACCATTGAAGCCGCGGGTTACACCTACCGCGTGATCATGATTGATGGTGAATCTCTGCCCATGACAATGGATTACAGACTGGACCGAATCAATCTCACCTTGCAAGATGGGATTGTTGTGGATGCCTCGTGGGGTTAAGCCGATGGGTGGCCGCCTGCGCCGCTCTCACGCTCGCCCTCGGGGTGACCGCACCTGCGGTCCACGCGGAAACTATCTCTACGCCCCCGGTGATCACCCCATACGCCGAATTTTCCATTGCAATGGAAAACGATTTGGAGTTTCAAAGTAGTTCGTGCCTGTATGTTCCGCTGGAAATCACGTTTGGCCGCTCAGATGAAGCGATCATGTTGGGGGAGTTGACCGTGACCCGCCCCGGCACTGATGTTCTCAACGAGGGCACCTTCGTGATCTTGCCGGCTGATCCAGTCTTTGGCACCCGCCTCGACGAAGTGTTTGTTTGCCCAGCAGATGGCTCGGGAGAGTTTCGCCTCGCTGGCCAGGTTGTTGTCACATCTGGGATAAACGAGGTGGTGGCTGCCGTTCCTGAATTGACTTTCTATGTGAAGCGAACCCCGAGCGCTATTCGTACGCTTCGGGCTAGCACCAACGCCACGGGAGTCGTGGTTCAGGGAAAGGCCGTGGCGAATGGCTTCCCAGCGACCGGAATAGCGCGAATACAGGTAAAGGTCCCTGGTTCGAAGAAATGGTCAACTGCGATAAATGCCCCCATTGACAGGCGCGGTGCCTTCAGCCAGGTACTTGCTCGCACTGTTCCTCGTGGCAGCCTGATTCGAGCAACTTTGACTGATTGCTCATGGTGCGGTCGATCCAGCGCCTCAACGCGTCTGTAGTTCCCCTTGCCCGCAACTCATTGACGGGTAAAAGGGTAGATCTCAGTCGGAGGGGAACGTGGTGATCCGGCACATTGTCGGTGGTGACCGGTAGTTTGCAGGCACGCCCTGAAGGAGTCTGAATGAATGCCGTGTCACTCGTTGTTGTGGTTGCTGCCGTTGTCATAGGCGCTGCCATCGGCTGGCTGGTTGCTGCCCGCACATGGAAAGCGCGAATGGGTGAACTCGATGCTCAGTTGCGCCGTGAAAGTGAAGTCGGCGCCGCCGAGTTGCGCACGGAACTTGCCGGAGCAGAAGGCGAATTGCGCTTACTCAAAGCAGACCGCGAGAAACTGCAGGTGGAACAGGCAGAGGGTAAATCACTTGAAGAGAAGATTCAGCCGCTCAAGGATGCTCTTGAGTCGGTCCGGATCCAAGCTCAGCGGGCCAATGTGGAGCGGGCTGAAGCAGATGCCCAATTGCGTGAACAGATTGAAGGTGTTCAGCGCGGTTACACATCCTTAGAGGGGGCCACCAGGCAATTGGTTGCAGCCATGTCTTCTGGGCAATCTCGTGGCCAATGGGGCGAAATGCAACTTGAGCAATTGCTTGATCACTCGGGCTTGATTGAAGGAACCCACTACAAACGCCAAGACACTCGCCTTGGCGCAACCGGATCTTCTCGCCCAGACATTGTCATCATGCTTCCCGGCGGGGGTGAAATCCTTATTGATGCGAAATTTCCATTTGATGCCTATTGGAAAGCCATCGAAGCGGGTCAAACGCCCGAATCGGCGCTGCATCTGAAAAAGCACTCTGACGACGTTCTGGCCCGGGCCAAAGAACTATCCGGCAAGCGTTACTCAGACTCATCATCAAGTCCCGATTTCGTCATCATGTTCCTTCCGTTGGAGTCATTGCTATCTAGTGCTCTAGAAGCGAATGGCCTCATCTTGGAAGAGACTTTCCAGCGCAACGTCATTTTGGCGACACCTACCTCGATGCTGGGAATGCTGCGCACAATTTCATTCGGATATCAGCGTCGGTTGATGGCTGATAACGCTGAAGAAATCCGGGAAGCCGGGGCTGAAATGCTCAATCGCCTTGGTGCGGCAGTTGAGCACATTGATGGCATGCGGCGCGGGCTCACGCAAGCCGTTAAGGGCTATAACAGTTTTGTCGGGTCCTTTGACAGCCGAGTAATGACTCAGGCGCGCAAGATGAGTGAATTGGGAGTGTCTACTCAGCGAAGTCTGGAAGCACCCGAAGAGATAAGTGAAACCCCGCGAGAGACGAGGAATTCACCGGCACTTCCCGAGGCCGAGGAACTATTTCTAGATTCGTAGTCTTCAATGCTTCGATTACTCATTCAGTCTTCGATGGTCACGAGGTGCAGATCTCGGGTGGCCCGGGTGCAGGCAACATAGATATCTGCTCCATGAGGTGCCTGACGACTGATCTCTTCAGGATCAACAACAAACACAATGTCGAATTCAAGTCCTTTGGTATCGCGCACGGGGAGTACTGCGATCCGCGCATCAACTGCTGTTTCTCCACGACCAAACTCCGCCGAAGTCAACAACTCATTCCACGAATCGAGTTGCGCATCGGGGACAATCACTACGACCCGTCCAGGCTCGTCTGCCGTGGTCTGCACGAGGAATTCCGACAATGACTGCTTGCTGATCCGCTCATTAATCGTTGGACTGCCATCTCTAATTGCAGTGAGATGCGGCGCGGAACCACCGGCCTGTTGGAGTAATCTACTTGCGGTATCGGCCGTCTGCCTTGTGATTCGGTAGGTAACCGAAAGCTGGTGAACAGTAATCGAATCGGACGCCCATTCAAGGGCTTGTTGCCAAGATCGCGCTCCGGCCGGATGCGATCCTTGTTGCAAATCGCCCACAATTGTCATTGACCGTCTGACTGCTCTGCGTTGCACGGAGCGCCATGCCATCCGGCTTAGCTCCTGCGCCTCATCGACCACAACATGGCCATATACCCACTCGCGATCTGAAAGTGCTCGCTCGACGATCGAGGATCCGCTTCGTTCCACATGAAGGGCGTTCGCGGTATGAAGAGAGCGTGCATCAAGTTCGTCAACATCGCTTCGGCTTGCTGTGCGAGCTGGGGGAGTCCAGATGCCAAGCAGGTCTGCACATTCATCGAGCAACGGAACGTCGTCGACAGTCCAGGGCGCTGCAGCATCTCGCTGCAACAGGCGAATTTCCGCATGGGTCAGAATTCCTTGAGCGCATTGCACGGCGAACGCCTCATCGTTAAAGAACCGAGTGAGCAGGCGCTCTGGGCTGGTGGGTAGCCACATGAGGTTGAGGGTGCGTCGGATACCAACATCATCCACGATTTCACCGATGATGTCGGTGCGCACATCCACATCATCCGGGTCATCGCCGGAGCTTCTGGCGATTGTTCTGGCCATCTGATCAAGAAGTCGCCGGAGGAATGGCTCGCGGGCTTCATGGAACGTCGCATTTTTGGGAACAGCTTTCAACGCCGAGCGCAGTTGGGTGGTGGTGACTGCAATAGTTCTACCGTTCTCGGTACGAATGGTGATGTCTTGGTCGGGCACTCGCTTGCACGAGTCCACCAGTCGTGCAATCACCTCAACCATGCGGAGGTCACCCTTGAGGCGCGCAACCTCTGTGGCGTCGGACTTTGACGTAGAGACGCCCGGATAAAGCTGGCCTGGAGTTAGAAGCACAACATCGGTTTCCCCCAAGCTTGGAAGAACTTGATCGATGTAGCGGAGAAAGACCGGGCTCGGCCCAATGATGAGTACGCCATCTTGGGCTAGGCGATCTCGGTACGTGTAGAGGAGCCAGGCTGCGCGGTGGAGCGCGACCACGGTTTTGCCAGTACCGGGACCACCCTCAACCACGGTGACTCCGGCTAGTGGGCTGCGGATAATTGCATCTTGATCCGTTGCGATGGTTGCCAGAATGTCTGCCATGCGTCCATCACGTGGCGCCAACACGGAAGCAGCAGCGGCATCGTTATTGGCGGAGGTCGCTCCCGTGAGATCCCCGAAAAATTCATCGTCGACGTGGGTGACCTCGTGTGTTGAACCATCTTCCTTGATGATGATTCGTCGTCGCCTTTCTAATCCCATGGGGTCGACGGTTGTCGCCTGATAGAACGGGGCTGAGTGTGGGGCACGCCAATCGAGCAGAAGCGGCTCGCCATCTGGGGTGCGCAATCCGATGCGACCTATTCGGTGACTCGTGCCATCGTCTGCATCGATGCGACCGAAACAAAGCCGGTTGGATCCGGCGAGAGCGGCTCGTTCCTGTCGGTGCACATCACCGAGGAGTGCCTCACGTTCTAGGACATCTTGTCCGGTACCGGTAGCTGGTGCGTTGGTGAGTGCATCTCGCCTGCGGCGAAGATCTTTGAGGTAGTCACCGAGAAGCGCGTAGGCAGAGTCAACAAAACTCTGCTCCTCCTGCAAACTCGATGACACGTGCACAACTCCTGTATCTCTTAGTCGGCCTCACCGGCAGCGCTATCGCGCTTGGTTTCGGGGCTAAGAGTCTGGCACGTCACGTGTGAACGCGCACACGGGGTCAGGCCAAAAGGTGCCGAGCCATGACAACCCGCTGAATTTGGTTGGTTCCCTCGTAGATCTGGGTGATTTTGGCATCTCGCATCATGCGTTCAACGGGATAGTCGGTGGTAAATCCGTATCCGCCAAGGAGCTCAACGGCCTTACCGGTAACCATGTTGGCCACATCGGATGCGAAGCACTTGGCAGCTGAGGCGGCGTAGGTGGCACGGATGTGGCCGTCCTCAGCCAATCGGGCGGCTTCGTAAGTGAGTTGGCGGGCGGCTTCAAGTTGCATCCCCATCTCAGCCACCATGAATTGAATCCCCTGAAAGTCCGAGATCGGCTTACCGAACTGACGTCGCTCTTTGATGTAGCCAATGGCGTAGTCGAGTGCGCCCTGCGCAATACCGACAGCTTGCGCGGCAATGGTGGGTCTTGTGTGATCGAGACTTCGCAGCGCAGTGGAGAATCCGGTGCCCTCATCACCAATGAGGCGATCTGCAGGAACCTCGACGTTATCGAAGTACACCTCTCGGGTGGGAGACCCCTTGATTCCAAGTTTGCTTTCTTTAGCACCGAAACTCACTCCAGGGTCATCGGCGTGCACCACGAACGAAGAAATTCCACGCGCACCCTTATCTGGGTCGGTGACAGCCATGACGGTATAGAACTGTGACACGCCAGCATGTGTTATCCAACGCTTGACTCCGTTCAGCAGCCAACCAGCATCAGTTGATACCGCGCGGGTCTTCATAGCGGCCGCATCTGAACCTGCATCTGGTTCGGAAAGTGCGTACGAGAACATCACTTCGCCGGAAGCCAACTGTGGAAGATAGCGGGAGCAGATGTCAGGGGAGCCGGCAAGAAGCATCCCTGCTGAACCAAGTTTGTTGACCGCCGGGATGAGTGATGACGATGCGCAGCCTTGGGCAACTTCCTCAATAACGATGCACACACCAACTGCATCCATCCCTGCTCCGCCAAAATCCTCGGGTATGTGCGGTGCGTGTAGGTCAGCAGCAATCAGAGCCAGTCGGGCCTCTTCTGGAAAACGAGACTCACGATCAACTTCAGCGGCAAAGGGGGCTATTTGCTCTTCGGCGATGGTGCGAGAGAGCTGCCGTATCTCCCCGTGTAGATCCATGACGCCAGCCTATGGATCAGGCTAGTTGGCTGCTACCGCAGTAGGACTCGGTGATGAAGTCCGGGCGACCAATTTCTGCACAGCAGTGAGGGGTTTGGGGCGAATCGTTGCTGGCCTTTTGGTATCCAGAAGGACCACCCATTGCTGTCCGGGTTTAAATGGCATGGGTGAACCGTCGGCCTGAGTGAAAGTGGTTCCTGATTCGACGTCGGGGCGCGTCCAATTAACCTTGTAAGCCAACCCATCTCGCAGCACAGTTGCGGTTCCTGTACCGATGGTCTCGGCATGAGGCGTATTGCCTCCACCTTTGTCATTGTATGCGCTGGGAGTCTGTGTGACGTCTTGGATGATGACCGTTGCGGCTTGTTGGCCCATGTCATTTTCGTCGGCTTGAGCAGGCTCTCCGTTGAGAAATACCTTGTACAAACCAGAAATCGGGTCGTATACGAATCGTGCTGAGGCGTAGGACCATTCCATGCTCGCCTTCTGTCCTGGCAATTCCGAAGGGGGAGCAATGTCGGAAAAACTAAAGCCGATGTCTTTGTCCAATGAGGCCTTGGGAGTTTGGTTGACGGCCATCTTTCCGTCGAGGAAGTAGTTGTACGGAGCTCTTCTTGATCCGTCACGAAAGTAGGCCTGCGCCATCTTGTTGGGTGAAATGTCTATCAATGACGATGCGCTTATGACAGGCCACATCTTCGATTGCACGCCAGAGAACGCGAAGGCTGGAGATCCGTACTGCTCGAGTAGGTCGATATCGGTGATTCGAGCGCTGCGCACTGGACCGATGCGTTCGGGAATTTTTGACGAGAAGACCGCAGCCAGCCGAGTGATTCCGTATTCCACTTCTTCGATGTAGACAACATCGGCATCCATGAGACCAGAGTGCGGCTGGGCATTGCGAGTGTTATCGAGTTTTACGACTAGTACGGGTTGCGGAGATTGAAGGATTTCTCCGGTGAGGGGCGACCTCGGCTGCGGGGCAGCGGTTGGGGTTGGGGTCGCGGTTGGGGTTGGTGTCGGGGTTGGAGTTGGAGTTGGGGTTGGGGTTGGACTCGCTGAAGGAGATGTCGCTGAGGCAGTGGGCATAGGTGGGGAAGTGGCGTCGGTGCCGCTCGCGCACCCACTGAGCAGAACGGCGCAGCCGAGGATCACTACCGCCATGTGGCGAGCCGATGTGTGGGTGATCACCTCGTGACTTTAGGCCGCTTTGTCCTCTAACCGGTGCTCGCCACGGCACGAAGCTGCCTCGTTCGCCCCTGATGTAGATCAGAAGTGGAGGATTTCTCCCCGAAATTGCGGGTAGAGGGTTGACTGTGGAGGAAAGTGGAGTATTGTGGCGGCACTTGGAGTTACCAAGGTGATTAATGGTTCTGATGGGGAAGGAGGGGCACATGTTTCTTGGTACCCATGCCCCTCGCCTCGATGAGAAGGGCCGACTAGTTCTTCCTGCCAAGTTCCGTGAGGGATTGAGCGCAGGAGTGGTTCTGACCAAAGGTCAGGACCGATCGATTGTGGTCTGGCCGGCGGCAGAGTTCGCGGCTTACGCCGAGCGTCTAAATGAGGCCTCCCGGTCAGATGCTCGCGTTCGGGCCTACCTGCGGGTGCTGTTCTCCGGGGCATTTGATGAGATTCCCGATCGTCAGGGGCGAGTCACCATGCCTGCAGCGCTGCGTGAGTACGCCGGCCTCGACCGCGATGTGATGGTGGTCGGTAACGGGACCACGGTCGAAATCTGGGATGCAGCAGCTTGGGGTACTTACCTCGAAGGTCAAGAAGAGGGCTTCTCCGATCTCAGCGAGGAGGTAATCCCCGGAATCTTGTGAGCCGCGCGGTGAGGTCTCCTCCCGCTCCCGCATCCCTGACGCCACTTCCCCGGTGCCAGGAAACCGCTGAATAGACAGCGGGCGGGGACCTGGCCTCGCGGCCTCAAACAAGAAAACTCACACCGAAAACGACCCGACCGCGAATCGTGTCCACCACGAAGGGGAAGAAATGAGCACAATCACGGAGTTTGCCCACCACCCGATGGTGCGTTCGATCCGCACAGGGGCTGTTGTTCTCGCAGCTGGGGTCATGACCGGCTCGGTTTTATACGGGCTTTCCATCGTCGTCTCGAACTGGGCATAACAGGTCAGACGACGAGGTTGATGATGATGAGTTCACAGATGCGGCATATCCCAGTACTCCGGGATCGGGTAATCGCCCTACTCGCACCTGCGCTCTCCAACCCAGGTTCTGTACTGGTCGATGCGACCGTCGGGCTAGGCGGACACGCGGAATTGGCTTTGCAAACATTCCCGGCGCTCACTGTGATCGGTTTGGACCGCGACCAGTCTGCCCTCACCCACTCGCGGGAACGCCTAGCTCCGTTCGGTGAGCGGGTGAACCTCGTTCATGCGGTGTACGACGAAATGCCAACCGTGTTGGCTGAGCTCGGTTACTCCCATGTGCAGGGTGTGTTATTTGACCTAGGTGTTTCCTCAATGCAGCTCGATGAGGCTGATCGCGGTTTCTCTTACTCCCAAGATGCCCCACTTGACATGCGGATGGACCAGTCAAGTGGCGTGAGCGCAGCGGATGTTGTCAACACGTATTCACTAGATGAGATCACTCGCGTCCTTCGCCAATACGGAGAAGAAAAATTCGCTCGCCGAATTGCTCAACGGATTGTCGCCCAACGAGAAGTACAGCCATTCACGAACTCTGCGCGCTTGGTAGATGTCATCCGAGAAGCAATTCCGGCACCTGCTCGTCGAACTGGTGGGAATCCCGCCAAGCGCAGTTTCCAGGCGTTGCGCATCGAAGTGAATGATGAACTCGGAGCCCTACGGCGTGCCCTTCCGGCTGCTCTTGAATCGCTGAGCGTTGGTGGCCGAATTGTCGTTATGTCCTATCAATCCCTTGAAGATGCAATGGTCAAGCAAGTTTTGCGTTCGGCCACCACAGTGGATCTCCCGTATGACCTTCCCTTTATTCCAGAACATGCCGCAGCGCATTTTTCCTTGCTCACGCGCGGAGCTGAGAAGGCATCGGCGAAGGAGATCGAGATGAACCCACGCGCAGCATCTGTTCGGGTTCGTGCAGCTGAGCGGGTGGCAGCATGAGTGCGGCCCCACAGCTCGATCCGACATCGAAATCGTCGATGGATGCACAGGAATCAGTTGAACCTGTTGTTACTGAATATGCGACCAGGGGAGTACGCCGCAAGGGTCGGCATCACCTGAAAATCGTTGCTCCTCTGCGCGCCGAGCGTGCTAGCCGTGGTGTTTTCGCGTTAGTGGTTACGGGTGCGTTGGGCCTTGGGTTGGTGGGCATGCTTTTGATAAACACGACCGTTGCTCAAGGGGCATACACCTTGAGTGAACTCAAAGGTCAGCAACGTGAACTCAATCAGGCACTGGCTACCTTGACCGAGCAAGTCGAAGCTGTCGGAGCACCTGGTGTTCTCGAGGCTAATGCTCGAGCCCTTGGCATGGTGCCAAGTGAGACACCGGTCTTTATCGAAGTGCCTGACGGCCGCATTCTTGGTAAGCCAAAGGCTGCACCAGGGCAAGTAAATGGAATCCCCGTTCTTGCTACCCCTGCAGATGCAACTGCGTCGGAAGCAGTCGACAACATCTCCGTGGGAACAGTCCTCCCCATCGCTCCTGGCGAGAACTATGACCCTGCCGCTGCGGATGCAGCAGCTAATGAAGCTGCCCAGACTGCAGCGATTGGAGCAGCCGGGGCAAAGAGTCCAAAAGGAGCAGCGGGAAAGAAAGCAAAAAGTGAAGACGCGCTCTGGCAGGAAGTTCCAGCAGCGGCTGTGATCTCACAGGGGCAAAGCATCAGTGTTGATGGGCAACTCGACGCTGTGCCGGTGGAGTGAGCGCATGTCACGAACGGCAACGAAGCCACGGGTAACACCGTCATCAGGCAAGAGTGGGGCAGGTAGTGGTCGACGACCTTCCCCTTTAGTTCTGGCTGATCCAGGTAAGCGGGGTCTGGCACTGCTTCTTGTCACCGGCGTCATTCTCACAATTTTTGCTGGACGACTTTTTGAGATTCAAGGGATTCGTGGTGAGGCTCTCGCTACGGCTGCATTGGATCAACGTTTACGCACGACGGATCTCCCGGCGCTGCGCGGGGCGATTCTTGACTCCGCTGGTCAGCCGCTGGCCGTCACCGTTGAAGCGCGAAACCTGACCGCAGACCAGACCTTGATTAAAGATGCGGCCGCTGTTGGTGCGCAGTTAGCTCCATTACTGGGTGTCGATGCGGATGTGTTGGCAACGAGGTTGACGGGAACCAAGCGTTTTATCTACATCGCAAAGGGGCTCACACCCCAAACGTGGGATCGAATTTCCGAACTGCGATTGCCCGGCATCATGAGCGAGTCAACCAGCCGCAGGATTTATCCCGCAGGGGAGGTTGGCGCGAATGTTGTGGGCTTTGTTGGCGCTGATGCTGCAGGACTGGGCGGCATCGAATATGCATTTCAGGAGCAACTTGCCGGCGTGAGTGGTTCCCAGACTTCAGAAAGAAACCCGCGGGGTCGAGTTATTCCCACATCGTCATCGAACACGATTGATGCCGTCCCAGGCCAAGACGTTCAGTTGACCATTGATAGGGATATTCAGTACGTGGCCCAAAATTCGATTGCATCGCTCGTTCGAACGAGTGGTGCAAAGAGTGGCACCGTGGTTGTTATGGATCCTCGCACTGGTGATTTGCTGGCTCTGGCTACGGCCCCGACCTTCGATGCCAACAAGCCGGCCCTCAGTGATGACGCTGATCGGGGCAATCGAATCTTGACCGATGCATTCGAACCAGGCTCAACGAGCAAACTCATTACCTTGGCTGCTGTGGTGAATGAGAAAGCTGCAACGCCCTCCACGTGGATCAAAGTTCCTGGCGGACTCGAGCGCGGAGACAAAGTATTCAAGGACCACACACCGCACGGAACCCTTAACTTGACGCTGACGGGTGTTATGGCCAAATCAAGCAACATTGGCACGATCCTTGCCGCTGAGCGCATAGGCAAAAGAAAGTTCGCCAGGTATTTGGACAAGTTTGGTGTAGGCCAACTAACGGGCATGGGAATCCCTGGTGAAAACCGAGGTTACGTGCCACCGCTTGAAAATTGGTCGCCCACGACCTTCCCCACTCTCGCATTCGGTCAAGGGCTGAGTGTTAACGCGGTCCAAGCAACCAGCGTTTTCGCAACGATCGCGAACGATGGCCTAAAGGTTCAACCTCGCCTCGTCTCGGGGTTAATAGGCGCTGATGGCACGGTCACAGAGCCAGAAGTTGCACCGCCCACCCGCGTTGTTTCCGCTGAAGCAGCCGCGCAGGTGCGATTGATGCTTGAAGCCGTTGTCGGAGAAGGCGGAACAGCTCAACAAGCCAAAATCCCGGGCTACCGAGTGGCTGGTAAGACCGGCACCGCTCAGGTAGTCGATCAAGTCCGTGGGGGATATTCCCGCGAGGTGATCGCCTCGTTCATCGGCATGGCCCCAGCGGATGACCCTCAACTCGTCGTCGCAGTATTTGTCAACGAGCCGCAATATGGTCGATACGGCGGATCCTTAGCCGGACCTATTTTCAAAGATGTGATGACCCACGCACTCCGAGCCCGTGAGATTCCCCCGACTGGGCTAAAGAGCCCAGTTATGGCATTGACCTACAAGGGCTGAGCTGACGTGCAGGACAGGTTGCACCGACCTCACGTCGCCCCTCTAGAGCTCAGTGACCTAGTTGCCGAAGTACAAGGGACGCTTCATATAGGTGGGAGAGAGTCGACGGAGATAGATTCTCGCCTTCTCATTACGGGCATCACGCATTCATCGAGTGAGGTCGTCCACGGTGATGTATTCGCTGGTCTTCCCGGCCGGCGCCTGCACGGAGCTTCGTTCGCAAGTGCCGCGGCTGACCAGGGGGCAGTGGCGGTACTCACTGACGAGGAAGGCCGAGTGGAAGCAGAAAAGTCAAGGCTGCCCGTGGTGGTGGTGCCCAATCCACGTTCAGCCCTGGGCCCGGCCTCTGCATTGATTTACGGCAACCCTGGAGAGCGCATCGCACTTGCTGGAGTCACCGGCACAAACGGCAAAACCACGGTTACCGCCATGCTTGTTGCTGCGCTCACGGCCGCTGGTAAGGCGACAGGTGCTATCGGAACCTTGGGAGTCACCTTCGGTGGGAAATACATTTCAGGGGTGCGCACGACCCCTGAAGCGCCAGACATTCAAGCGATACTTGCCTTGATGTCAGAGGAAGGAATTAGCTCTGCAGTGATGGAGGTTTCCAGCATCGCAGTCTCAGAACACCGCGTTGACGGACTTGTTTTTGACGTAATGGGCTTCACAAATTTGACGCAGGATCATCTTGATTACCACCACGACATGGAGTCCTACTTCGCGGCAAAGGCGCAGATGTTCGGTCCTGAACGATCGCGATGCAGTGTCATCTGCGTTGACGATGAATGGGGCCAGCGACTCGCCGCCCAAGTAGGGGAAGTTTCGGCATCACATGGCCATCAGGTCGTCACTGTTTCGGCAAGTGGGTCACCTGCAGATTGGCGCATTACCCACCAAGGAATGGCAGCGCACATTACCGGACCTGATGAGGTCACGATCGAGATGCGACTGCCTATGCCCGGTGCGGTCAATGCGGCTAATACGGCGGTTGCACTTGCGATGGCTGTGCATCTAGGTGTGGCGCCGGGGACAGCTGCTGGGGCAATTGGTCAAGTCCGTGTTCCAGGGCGTTGTGAAATCATTGAAGCCCCTCAAGCTCCACTCGTGATAGTTGACTACGCGCATACCCCCGATGCCATTTCGCGGATGGTGCACCTTGCCCGCGAGGCCGTGACTGGGCGTGTTGTCATCGTCTTGGGTGCAGGTGGTGATCGTGATCAGTCGAAGCGCCCCCTCATGGGCGCGGCTGCCTCGATGGGTGATCATGTAGTGGTGACCGACGACAATCCGCGCGATGAGGATCCGGCAGCGATCAGAGCAGCTGTCATCGCAGGCGTCACTGGTCCGGTGGACGTTGAAGACATTGCAGATCGCGCTACGGCCATCAGGCATGCGATCGCGATCGCATCTGAGCGTGATGTGGTGTTAGTGCTGGGGAAAGGTCATGAAACAGGACAGCAGATTGGCGTTCAAATCTTGCCTTTTGATGATCGGGAAATTGCGCGTGCCGCACTGGCGGAGGAGCGCACGTGACTGTAATCAGCATCGGTGAGCTATCCGACATCATCGGAGGAGAACTTCACGGTGATCCTCGAGAAATAGTCAGCGGGGCAGTGGTTGATTCCCGCCTGGTCACACCAGGCGTGGCCTTCGTCGCGATTGCGGGAGAGCAAGTCGACGGGCATGATTTTGCCGAAGTCGCACTTGGTGCCGGCGCCGTTGTCGCAATAACAACTCGCATCTTGCCAATTCCTTGCATTGTGGTGCCTGACCCCATCGAGGCATTGGGGCAGTGGGCGCGATGGTGGCGAAATAAACTCGCAGAGTCCGGTCAACTTTCGGTGATCGCGATTACAGGATCCAGCGGGAAAACTTCGACAAAGGATCTTCTCGCCACGGTTCTGCGGTCAGCGGGTACAACAGTGGCAGCACAAGGTTCGCTCAATACTGAGGTAGGAGTACCCCTTTCCGTTCTCGCAGCTCCGATCGCCACAAGGTTCTTGGTTCTTGAGATGGGGATGAGAGGTGTAGGCCACATCCGGTATCTCTGCTCTGTAGCTTCTCCCGATATTGCTGTGATCACCAATGTTGGATCCGCCCACCTTGGCGTGCTGGGATCGCGCGGTGCAATAGCTCAGGCAAAAGCGGAAATATTAGAGGGTCTTTCAGATTCGCAGTGTGCGATTGTGCCCGCAGGTGAGCCATTGATCAGCGCCGAACTTTATCGAACATCAGCTCGGGTTGTAACTTTCGGTGAGGGTGCAGATGCTGATGTCCGTGCTGAGAATGTCGGCTTAGATGATCAGGCCCGAGCCCATTTTGAGTTGGTCAATGGACAGGAGAAGGCCCATGTTTCTCTTGCGGTTCATGGCGAGCACTTTGTTTCTAATGCATTAGCAGTTGCGGCAGTTGCTCGTGAAGTAGGAATCCCGTTGGCTTCGGTGGCCGAACTGCTCTCCGTGGCTCGCATTGAAAGCAAGTGGCGGATGGAGGTGACCACAACTCCGAGTGGGATAACTCTCATCAATGACGCGTACAACGCTAATCCTGAGTCGATGCGAGCCGCATTGAAGTCTTTGGCATCAATGCGGGGTGAAGGCCGCACTTGGGCAGTACTAGGAGAGATGCTCGAGTTGGGGGCTGACTCCGTCGAGGAGCACGACGCAATAGGACGCCTTGCGGTGCGCCTCGATATTTCGCAGTTGATTTGTGTTGGCGCGGGCACTCGCGTGATGCACCTGGGTGCTAGCAATGAAGGTTCGTGGGGCGAGGAATCGCGCTGGGTCCCAGACGCTGAATCGGCATTGGCCATTTTGCGTAGTGAGACTCGCCGCGGTGACGTCGTACTTGTTAAGGCCTCTCGCGGAATAGGTTTGGAAACCGTGGCTGCAGCTCTCTCTCATGAAGCAGCTGGCGCGCATGGAGGCGATACCGCATGAGGCTTGTGGTGATCGCTGGCGCCATAGCCACGATTTTCTCGCTTATCGGTACCCCACTCTTGATCAAGTTGCTGGCCCGACACGGATACGCACAAGCCATTAGAAGTTCGACTGCAACAGAATTCTACCCAGACCACGAAGCCAAGCGCGGAACTCCGTCGATGGGTGGAGTGGCGATCATCATCGCGGTTCTAGCGGGTTACTTTCTCACTCACTTGATCACTTGGCGGCCCGTTTCGATTTCCGCCCTCCTGGTTCTTTACCTGATGGTGGGACTCGGTTTAGTGGGTTTGGCTGATGACTATCTGAAAATATTTAAGCAGCGCAGTACCGGACTCCGAGCTCGGACCAAACTATTCGGTCAGGCGGTGGTCGCGTTCTCTTTCGCGTACCTCTCGGTGCAGTTTCCCGACCAGGCCGGAAACACCGCGGCATCGATGGCGATCTCGTTTGTCCGCGATACAAACATCGTGTTACCGCTCGGGCTTTTCCTTGTATGGGTCTGGTTCTTAGTTACGGCCACCACAAATGGTGTGAACCTCACCGATGGGCTCGATGGCCTAGCTGTGGGCGCGTCCATCATGAGCTTTCTGGCCTATGTTCTTCTGGCAATCTGGCAATACGGGCAAAACTGTGCTTTCGAAGTAACGCCATTTTGTTACAACACTCAAAATCCGTTAGATCTAGCAATGGTTGCTGCTGCTGCGGCCGGTGCGAGTTTCGGTTTTCTCTGGTGGAACACCGCGCCTGCTCGGATCTTCATGGGAGATACCGGATCTCTTGCCTTGGGCGGTGGAATTGCCGGTCTTGCGATCCTCACCCGTACCGAGCTGCTGTTGCCGCTTCTTGCTGGCCTCTTCTTGATCACCACCTTGTCAGTGATTGGTCAAGTGGGGTCCTTCAAACTCACAGGTCGCCGAATTTTGCGAATGGCACCGTTACATCATCACTTTGAAATGCTTGGTTGGCCAGAGATTCAGATCGTCGTTCGTTTTTGGATCATTCAAGGCCTGTGCATCGGAGCCGGCTTAACCCTGTTCTACGCGGAGTGGGTGCGGGCATGATCCTGCACCGCGATTCGGATTGGACTCCTGTCCGTGTGACTGTGGCAGGAATCGGGGTCGCTGGCTTTGCCGCGGCAGATGCTCTTATGCAACTTGGCGCCATTGTGACCATCGTTGATAGTTCTGATGGAGAAAAACAGCGGGAACGAGCCGAAATATTGGGAGCGCTCGGAGCCACCATTGAGTTGGCTCATCAAGGACCGATCCCGCAGAGTGATCTGCTCGTGGTCTCACCCGGCCTTCGGCCCAGTGATCCCTTGATCGTTTCCGCTGTGGCCATGGACGTGCCAGTGTGGGGTGAGCTTGAACTCGCCTGGAAGCTGCGAGCGCCGGCAACTGCTGCCCCGTGGCTATGCGTCACTGGCACTAATGGCAAAACCACAACAACCCTGATGTGCGAATCCATGTTGGAGTCGGCTGGATTGCGGGTTGTCGCTGCTGGGAATATTGGCCACTCGATCGTCGACGTGGTCATGCATGACCTCATGGATGCGATCGTTGTTGAGGTGGGAGCACCTCAACTGCCATTTGTACATTCCATCAGTCCTCTGGCGTCGGTGTGCCTAAACATCGCTGACGATCACATTGATCACTTCGGCAGCATGGATTCCTACGTCGCTGCCAAAGCTCGCATTTACGAACGAGTTCAGCATGCAGCTATCTTTAATGTCGAAGACGAAGCCACACTTCGAATGGTCGAAGAGGCCGATGTAGTTGAGGGAGCCCGTGCGATTGGCTTCACGCTCGGCGTTCCGGACGTCTCGATGCTCGGAGTGGTCGACGACATTCTGATTGATCGGGCTTTTGTTGAAGATCGCCGAAACACGGCTCAGGAATTAGCGACCGTCGCTGACGTTCAACCATCTGCTCCACACAATGTCGCGAATGCGCTGGCTGCAGCTGGACTCGCGCGGGCTTATGGAGTGCCGGCAACTGCGGTCCGTGACGGTCTGATCGCTTTTTCACCCGCCCCCCATCGGATTAGTTTCGTCGCACGCATCAACGATGTGGATTATGTAGACGATTCAAAGGCGACGAATGCGCATGCGGCTCAAACGTCACTGTCGGCCTATCCATCGATCGTGTGGATAGCTGGGGGTATGGCAAAGGGACAGGAATTCGACGAATTAGTGAAAAGCGCAGCTCCTCGATTGCGGGCAGCGATTTTGCTGGGGGTAGACCGGGGGGTGTTGGCGGAGTCTTTGTCCCGACACGCGCCAGATGTCCACGTGACGGTGCTCGATGGCGGTGAGACTGGGACCATGGCATTGGCGGTCGATCGTGCGATGGAAGTTGCACGCGCCGGCGATACCGTTTTACTGGCCCCGGGCTGTGCCTCGTGGGATATGTTCCGTGACTACTCCCACCGAGGCGATCTTTTCGCTGAGGCTGTTCGCCTTCGCGGGGGTGATTCCTCGTGAGTGAATCAGGGCATGAACGCCCGGATAGTGATGTTTTATCTGACGCCGAACCGAACCCTGCCCCTCCCAGTGCTGTCCGCGGGCTCAGGTTGCTACTCAGTCACCCGCTGAGTACTTATTACATACTGCTGGGCAGCACCATGTTGCTCCTGGTACTCGGCTTGATCATGGTGCTATCTGCCTCAACGATTCGAAGCGTCGAGATTTTTGGCTCGCCGTACACGATCGCCCTGCGCCAACTTATGTTCGCAGTGTTGGGTGTTGCGGTCATGTTCGTGGTTGTTCGCACGTCGACGCATTTCTGGAAGTCATTCGCCTGGCCACTCTTGGGAATAGCAGGGGTTCTGCTCGTTGCCGTCCTCATCATTGGAGTTGAGGTGGCTGGCCAACGGAACTGGATCGAAATTTTCGGCCCCTTCCGATTGCAGCCGTCAGAGTTTGCCAAATATGCACTTGTTGTGTGGGGGGCTTTCATGCTCTCCCGTGAACGTCGCGGACCGCACACGTGGCAATCGCTCTTGGTGCCAGTTGTTCCGGTTGGTTTGATCATGATGCTCTTGGTGTTGGCTGAGGGCGATGTAGGCAATGTGCTCATGCTCGGCGCCATCTTGGCGGGAATGCTCTTCGCTGCTGGCGCGCCTCTTCGGCTCTTCGCTCTCATGGGTGGGATTTCACTCCTCAGCATCTGGGTTTTGACGTTACTCGCGCCCTATCGAATGGACAGAATCACCTCCTGGTTAAACCCCGACGAGGATCGGTTGGGTGTGGGCTGGCAGGTAACTCAGGGACAGTACGCCCTGGGAACCGGAGGTTTTTGGGGTGTCGGGTTGGGGGCCAGTCGAGAAAAATGGGGTTCTCTGCCAGAAGCGCACACCGACTTTATTTTCTCGGTGATCGGTGAAGAACTGGGAATGGTAGGGACCTTCTCAATTCTGGTTCTCCTCGGTGCCATGGCTTTTGCGATTTTTAGGTTGTCGAGAACAACGTCAGATCCTTTTGTTCGCTTGGCATCGGCAGGCGTTGGCTCGTGGATCGTTGTACAGGCGATGATCAACATTGGTGGAGTGTTGGGTGTGCTGCCCATCACGGGTGTACCACTGCCCCTCGTTTCATATGGTGGATCTTCACTGGTTCCAACACTGGTTGCGTTGGGCATGGTCATGGCTTTCGCCCGTCAAGAACCGGGTGCTCGTCGCGCACTGCGCAGGCATTCAACGGCTCGTTCATTGCGCAAACGTTGAGATTTGCATGCATATCGTTTTTGCGGCGGGCGGAACTGCCGGTCACATTGAACCAGCGCTCAATACTGCTGATGCTGTGCGTCGATTAGATTCGTCAGTCTCGATTTCTTTCATTGGTTCAGAGCGGGGACTCGAATCCGAACTCGTCCCGGCGCGTGGCTACCCGCTTGTCACCACGGCTGCGGTCCCATTTCCTCGGAGGGTGAGTACAGATCTGCTACGTATCTGGCCAGCCCTGAGTTCATCGGTGCGCACCGCCCGTGCCCACCTGCGCAGTTCCCAGGCGCGCGTCGTTGTCGGGTTTGGTGGATACGCCGCGGTACCCGGATATCTGGCTGCTTGGCGTCAAGGGGTTCCACTCGTTATTCACGAAGCCAATGCCACCCCGGGACTTGCTAACAAACTCGGTGCGCGTCTCACACCGCACACTGCAAGCGTGGTGGCCGGGGTGCTTCCGCATTCCCGCTCGATGGGGATGCCCATGCGCCGGTCGATTACCTCACTGGATCGGATGTCAGCTCGTGAGGGTGCGCGAGATCGCTGGGGAATTCCAATGGAGGCTCCGGTATTGCTCGTATTTGGGGGATCGCAGGGTGCTGCCCGGCTGAACTCTGCGCTAGAGCAAGCACTACCGGATCTTTTAGCCGCGGGAATCGTCGTCGTACATTCCTACGGCACCAGAAACCAAGAGCCGGCTTCTATGCCCGGCTACTTTCCCGTGCCGTACATCGCAGATATGGCCGAGGCCTATGCGGTGGCCGATCTGGCTCTCACGAGAGCCGGTGCGATGACGTGTGCCGAACTCGCTGCTGTTGGTCTTCCCGCGGTGTACGTGCCACTTCCGGTGGGGAATGGTGAACAGCGGTTAAACGCCCTTCCCGTGGTGAATGCAGGTGGTGGACTGCTGGTGAGTGATCAAGAACTCACCCCGGAGTGGCTCCGTGCCGCAGTTCCACAGATCCTGCACGATGAACAAAGATTGATTTCGATGAGCCGTGCTGCATCTGATTTTGGAGATCGTAATTCTGACGAGCGCATGGCTCGTTGGATACTTTCGGTGGGAGAGATGAGTGGGAAACGTGGAGATGCTGCCGCATAAGTTGACTGATCTTGGCCGGGTTCACATTGTGGGCGTTGGTGGCGCTGGCATGTCAGGAATCGCCAGGGTGATGCTTGATCGTGGAGTCACAGTTTCTGGAAGCGACGCAAAGGATTCCCGTCGTCTCGCCGCACTGCAAGCTCTTGGCGTGCGAACGCATGTAGGTCATGCTGCGAGTTGGGTAACTGACGTCGACACCCTCGTGGTGTCTACTGCGATTCCGGCGACCAACCCCGAGCGTCTGGCTGCGATGGAGCGAGGCATTCCGATCCTGACGAGAGCGCAGGCGCTGGCCTCGGTGATGTCGGGATATCGGGGAGTTGCCGTTACTGGCACGCACGGCAAGACCACCACTACCTCGATGTTGACTGTGGCACTTCAACATTGCGGTGTCGACCCTTGTTTTGCCATTGGGAGCGAACTCAACGCATCCGGTGCCAATGCGCATGTGGGGTCGGGTGACATCTTTGTGGTGGAGGCAGATGAGAGCGACGGTGCTTTCCTTGAACTAGCTCCCATTGCCGGCGTTGTCACCAATATTGAGGCCGATCACCTCGATCACTGGGGCTCCCTCGAGGCAATCGAAGCCGGATTCGACGAGTTTGCCCTGGGCATTCGAGATCGTGGCGGCTTTCTTGTTGCATGCGCCGATGACCCAGGTGCGGTGGCAATGACGGCCCGCGCTCGAGCCGCCGGAGTGGATGTGCGTACCTATGGTGCCGCAGCCGATGCGGACTATTTGATGGTCAATGAGCAAAAGGGACCAGACGGATGGAGTTTCACGGCCGTTCATGATGGCGTCCGGTTAGGCACACTTGTTATGCAAGTCCCTGGCCGCCACAACGCGCTCAATGCCCTCGGTGCCTGGGTTGCCGGAATTGGCCTCGGTATAGCCCCAGAGCAAATGAGGTCAGGGCTCGCCGAATTCACCGGTACGCGCAGGCGTTTTGATTTAAAGGGCGTGGTGAACAACATCCGCGTGTTTGATGACTACGCACACCACCCCACAGAAATCGCCGCGACTTTGACCGCTGCCCGCGAAGTCGTGGGGACCGGCAGGGTCATAGTGGCGTTCCAAGCGCACCATTACTACCGCACGGCGCTTTTCTCCAAGGAATTTGGTCAAGCGTTGGGCCTGGCAGATGACGTGGTTGTGATGGAGGTTTTTGCGCCGGGTGAAGCCGCGATCCCTGGGGCAAGTGGTCAAACGATGGCCTCGCACGTCCCGCTGAGTGCGGAGCATGTGATTTTTGAGCCGTCGCTCTCTGCAGTAGCGGGTCATTTGGCGCGACGAGCTCGGCCAGGAGACATTGTGATGACTTTGGGTGCTGGCGATATCGGTTTACTGTGCGGTGAGGTCATCGAACTCCTTCGAGAGGGCGCTTCTTCGTGACCGAATCAGCAGATATGGGCGATCCCATCGATAGCTCAGTTTTGATTGATCGCCAAGCCCAACGACGACGACGATTGCGGCGAACTGTTGCCGTCATCGTCGTATTGGTGGGCATCTTCACCTTGTGGCTGGTGTGGTTTTCTCCCGTGCTGTCTGTGCAGCAAGTTGAAGTGGTGGGCGTTGATGGGGCTGCCGCTAACGAGGTGTTTGAGCTTGCGGATATTCCGTTAGGGGTGCCGATTGCAAGACTCGATACCAATGCGCCACTGCAACGGGTGCTCAGCCTGCAGTGGTTGGCAGCTGCTGAAGTGCGGCGGGGCTGGCCATCCCAGGTAGTGATTGCGGTTCAGCCGCGCACTGCCGTAGCTCGGACCAAGGTGGATGGGCAATGGCTTGGAGTCGACTCACAAGGTGTTGCATTCGCACCTCCGGCACCTTTAGGTAAAGGTCTTATCGAGGTCTCTGGTATTGGCGTTGCATTAAGGGCAGGTGTCGAAGTATTGGAGTCGCTGCCTGTTGATCTGCTGGCTCGAGTTTCATCCGTTTCGGCCACAACCCGCGACGATGTGGAGCTCACCTTGAATTCGGGCGCCCTCGTGCGGTGGGGGAGTGCGGATGAGGCTGATTTCAAGAGCCAGGTGCTCACTGCGCTACTCGCTCGACGGGCTCAGGTCTACGACGTGAGCGCCCCAGAGTTGCCTACGACCTTCAATGAACGGCCCAAAAAACCTTAAAGTACAACTGGAGACTTATCCTGATTTATAGGGGAGTTCAGAAAGATTTTCAAAAAAGTTTCGCTTTAACCCCATTCTCACCTTGCGCCACAGGGGTGTGACCGCCTAACCTCCGCGCGGCCGCAAACGGACCAAATTCTTAGCCTTAACTTAAGGTTGAGGGTTTGCGGCAGGGAGTCGATCTCACCATCGACGCAAACGAAAGGACGGGCTGTGGCAGCTCCACAGAATTACCTCGCAGTGATCAAGGTCGTGGGCATCGGAGGAGGTGGCGTCAACGCCGTCAACCGAATGATCGAAGTCGGGCTCAAGGGCGTCGAGTTCATCGCGATCAACACGGATGCGCAGGCTCTGCTGATGAGCGATGCCGACGTCAAGCTCGATATCGGTCGCGAACTCACGCGTGGACTCGGCGCCGGCGCTAACCCTGAGGTTGGTCGCAAGGCAGCAGAGGACCACATCGAAGAGATCGAAGAGGTTCTTCGTGGCGCGGACATGGTCTTCGTCACGGCTGGAGAAGGTGGCGGCACAGGAACCGGCGGTGCACCTCTCGTTGCCAAGGTGGCTCGTTCACTCGGTGCCCTCACCATCGGCGTAGTAACTCGCCCGTTTGGTTTCGAGGGACGCAGGCGTGCCGCCCAGGCAGACCAAGGAGTCGAGGATCTGCGTGCTGAGGTCGACACTTTGATCGTCATCCCGAACGACCGATTGCTATCTCTCGCAGATCGCGAGATCAGCGTCATTGATGCATTCCGTCAGGCAGACCATGTGCTGCTCCAGGGTGTCTCGGGGATCACCGACCTCATCACAACCCCAGGCCTGATCAACCTTGACTTTGCCGACGTGAAGAGTGTCATGCAAGGTGCCGGCTCTGCACTGATGGGAATCGGCTCAGCTCGGGGGTCGGACAGAGCTACTGAAGCAGCTGAGCGCGCCATTTCCAGTCCGCTCTTGGAGGCTGGCATTGACGGGGCGCACGGTGTGCTGCTGTCCATTTCGGGCGGAAGCGATCTCGGGCTGTTTGAAATCAACGAGGCTGCGCGATTAGTGAGTGATGCAGCCCACCCCGATGCCAACATCATTTTCGGTGCCGTCATCGACGACACCTTGGGTGATGAGGTCCGAGTCACAGTCATCGCTGCTGGCTTTGACGGTGGCGAGCCACCGGCCAAAAAGGCCACTGAGCCGAGGCGTTCTGACGGTAGTTCAACGGGGGAGATCCCGACGATCTCTTCCCGCCCCGTCCAAGAGCCACGCACGATTGTCTTTGAGGATACGGACGACGATCTCGACGTACCGGATTTCCTGAAATAGCTCGGGAGAAAACCATCTCGACGCGAAAGCGCTCTTATCTTCCCCTTGCGGCCGGGGTTTTTTCCTCGGCCGCACCTGGTGACCGTCCAGCTAACTGGGCGGTCACTGGTCGTTTTGGCGGCGTGAGTAGGCCCCCGTTCAACGAACTCAACTTGGCCGCACATGTGGGCGACGACCCTGCGAATGTGGACGCGAACTTGGCGTTGGTCTCCGGCCTCCTTGGTTTGCCGAGGAGCCGTATCGTGACCATGGGAGCAGCGCATGGTGCTCGAATTGGGGTCGTGAATGAGCCCGGTCACGTTGAGGACGTCGACGCACTGATCAGCACTTCACCTGATCTTGCGCTTGTGGCCCTAGGCGCGGACTGCGCCACTATTGCGCTTTCCGGCGCCGGAATCATCGGGGTTGTGCATTGCGGTTGGCGCGGACTAGCAGCTGACGTGGTGGGTGCAGCAGTCGCGCGCATGCGGACTGAGGGTGCCGGGTCACTAGAAGCAGTTATCGGTCCCGCCGTGTGTGGGCGGTGCTATCCGGTCTCGCCAGAGCGCATTCAGGAGTTGGCATCCGCGGTCAGTTCTGGGGTAGGTGCCCGTGCGATCAGCACGTCAAGCGATGGGCAGCCCTCCATCGATGTTCGCGCTGGCGTCTGTGAGAGGTTGACCGAACTTGGCGTGCCAACTCATGTGATCGGTGGCTGCACCGTCGAAGATGAGGCACTGTTCTCCCATCGCCGCGATGGTGTTACCGGTCGACAAGGGATCGTCGTCGCGTTCGGGACCGTCGATGGACAAGACTGATACTTATGAGTGATGACACGCGTAGAGCAGAAATCGCGCACAACCTTGTTGAGGTCCAGAACCGCATCGCAGTAGCCACGGTTCTTGCTGGACGCGAGGTCCCGCCCCAACTGGTTGTTGTCACAAAAACATTTCCAGCGACCGATATTGCCATTTTGGCGGAACTCGGAGTTCGCGACATTGCTGAGAATCGAGGTCAAGAAGCTCGACGTAAATTCGAAGAGTGTTCCGGATTGGATCTGCGCTGGCACATGATCGGCCAAGTTCAGCGCAAGAAGGCTGCGTCGGTCTTATCTTGGGCAGACTTAATTGAGACAGTGGATCGCTTAGAACTGGCCGATTCCCTTCATCGAGCAGCCACAACGCTGGACCGAACGGTAGATGTGCTGCTCCAGGTGTCACTCGATGAGCCGTTTAGGGAGGGTCGGGGCGGCTGTCGCCCGATTGACCTCGAAGCACTGGCCCATCACGCAATGTCCTTGGACGCACTGAAAGTTCGGGGTGTGATGGCTGTTGCCCCATTTCCTGGCGACCCGGATCAAGCATTTGATCGCCTCGCCAAGATGGTTCACGCACTTCGGGATTCAGTTCCTGGCCTTGAAGTTGTCTCGGCCGGAATGAGTGGGGATCTGGAGGCCGCCATTGCCCACGGGGCGACACAGGTGCGCATAGGCGGCTCGATACTCGGAGCTCGGCCCCTTGTGCAGTAACGTCAGCGGGGCACAGTGTCTGTGCTCAAGAATTCTTTCAAGGAGGTAGGCCATGGCTGGCGGTATGCGCAAGATGGCCGTGTATCTCGGGCTCGTTGAGGATGATCGCTACGAGGAGTATGTAGAGGTCGACGAGTACCAGCAGCAACCTCAGCGTGATTCTCGATCCTCTTCAAAGACCCGTCGTGGTTTTGCCGACTCGTACTCAGAAGAGACCGACGATCGCTACACCCCCCGAAGCGTCCGAACAGTGAATGAACCGCGGGCGGTGAGAACTTTCCGAAATGAATCCGGTGCTGAGCGTCGGCCGTCGGTAGCCCCGATGGCTGATCGCCGCCCGGCCGCAGATCTCAGCCGAATTGAAACGATCCATCCGCGCTCGTACAACGATGCCCGGCGCATCGGTGAGGATTACCGCGACGGTGTGCCGGTCATCATGAATCTCAGTGAACTAGATGATGCCGATGCAAAACGGATCATTGACTTCGCAGCAGGTTTAGTTTTTGGAATGCGGGGGAGCATCGAGAGAGTCACCCCCAAGGTGTTTCTGCTGTCCCCGTCTAACGTCGACGTAGGAGATCAAGCTCGCGCTCAACTGGCTGAAGACGGTTTCTTCAACCAAAGTTAGATTTCACAAGAGCACAGTTGATACGCCGCCACTAATAGAGGAGACCCGCAGTGAGCATCGTCGGCCAGATTCTGGCAACGGTTCTGCTGTTGTTCTGGCTGGTACTCATTGCTCGACTTGTTTTCGACATGGTTCAACTCTTCGCACGATCCTGGCGACCCACCGGTTTTGTGCTGGTGATTGCTGAGGGCGTCTTCTCCATCACGGACCCGCCGCTTCGGTTATTGCGACGCGTCATTCCACCGCTCAAATTTGGCAACGTCCAATTTGATCTTGCATTCTTGATCTTGCTGATTGGCGTTCAGATTTTGATGAATTTCGCGAGAACGCTCTGACCATGCCGCTCACGCCGGCTGATATTCGGGCAGCAAAGTTTTCCTCGCGGCGCTTTCGCCTTGGCTATGACGTTGATGAAGTGGATCGATTCCTTGATCAGGTCGAGGGAGATATCGCTCAGTTAACCTCGGAACTTCGACTCGCACGCGACGCAGAAGGTGTATTGGAGAGCCAACTTGAGCAGTTGGCCATTCGTGTTGAGTTTCTGGAGAAGGCCTTGCGAGATACGACTCCATTGGGTGACCGAACGAGCGTCGATTCCGGTCTTGTCAAGGAGAAACTGAGGGCAATGCTGCTCGAGCAGCTTGCACTGTTAGACCGCTCGTAGAATTGCTAACTCAACGGGAAGTTCGGTCTTTATCACCGTTGCCTCACTCGGTGCCGCCGCGTTCTGTACCTGAACGGCAAGAACATCGTCAGCGATTTCTGCCTCATGGGTGAGCAGAGCCGCGCTGAGTTTCTCGTCGGAGGAAGTCCAGAAAACCTGGATGCGATCGGTGATATCGAGCCCCGAAGTTTTCCGACCCTCTTGAAGGGCTCGAATCAGTTCTCTAGACAATCCAGCACTGATCAGTTCATCGTTCATGGCGAGATCCAGTGCAACACTTTCCCCCGCATCAGATGCAACGGTCCAACCCTCCTGAGGGGTTTCGGTGATGACGAGATCTTCTTCAGAAATATCAATGTCACCAAACCCCGTGACAGTTATCTGGCCTGTGCCAGTTGCTCTAATCGAGGCGACCAGCGCAGCTGCATCAGCGCCAGCGATGGCTGTTGCGATTGACGGAGTGTCTTTGGCGAATCGTTGGCCCAGCGAGCGGAAGTTCGCCTTGACGCTGAGGTTCACCAGAGCGTTATCGCCAAGGCCTTCTAGGTTCCACACATTGAGCTCTTCTGCGATCTGATCGCGAAGGTCGGATGAGAGTTCATTCCACCCAGAAGCAGAGATCAACGCCCGTCCGAGTGGCTGCCTCGTGCGAACTCCGCTGTCTGCGCGAGCGGCTCGGCCGAGTTCCACCAGACGCCGCACGAGCGCCATGTCTGATTCGAGGCGGTCATCGATGAGGTCTTCACTGAGCTTCGGCCACGAAGCGAGGTGGACCGAACCGGAGGCATCGGGATCGGTACTGCGGAACAAGTCCTGCCACACCCGCTCAGTGATAAATGGTGTGAATGGGGCCATGCACAGGGTGACGGTCTGAAGCGCTTCGTGCAACGTAGCCAGCGCAGCTGGGTCACCGTCCCAGAAACGTCGCCGTGATCGGCGCACATACCAATTGGAAAGATCGTCGATGAAGGTGGCGATGAGACGTCCGGCTCGCTGAGTATCAAATTGATCGAGGGCAATGTCTACCTCTCGGGCCAGTCGGTTGGATCCAGAGAGCACCCACCTGTCAATGAGTGGCCTATCGGCCGGCGCCGGATCACTGGAGGAAGGTGACCATTGCGAGGTCCGGGCGTAGAGCGATTGGAATGAAACCGTATTCCAATACGTAAGCAGCGTTTTGCGAACTACCTCGGAAATCGAGTTGTGCCCAACTCGCCGTGCCTGCCAGGGCGAGCCGCTCGCGAGCATGAACCACCGGACCGCATCGGCACCGTGCGCGTCCATGAAAGGAATGGGTTCGAGGACGTTGCCGAGATGCTTGCTCATCTTGCGGCCCTCCTCGTCGAGGATGTGGCCAAGGCACACCACGTTCTTGTACGAGGACTCTTCAAACACAAGAGTGCCGATCGCCATGAGCGTGTAGAACCAACCGCGCGTCTGGTCAATGGCTTCGCAAATAAAGTCAGCGGGATATTGCTCGGCGAAAGCTTCCGCATTGGTCTGTGGGTAGCCCAGTGCTGCGAACGGCATTGATCCCGAGTCGTACCAGCAATCGATGACTTCAGGCACGCGGTGCGCGATGAGTGAACATTGCGGGCATGGGAATGAGATGTCATCGACAAAAGGTCGATGCGGATCGGTTTCAGTCACATCTTTTCCGCTGAGTTGGCTCAGTTCTGCCAATGACTCAATGGCCGTGAGATGGTCATCAGGGCACCGCCAAATCGGCAACGGGGTTCCCCAGTAGCGATTGCGGGAAAGTGCCCAGTCGACGTTATTGGTTAGCCAATCGCCATACCGACCCCACTGAATCGTGGGTGGGAACCAGTTGGTTTTTGCATTCTGTTCAAGAAGCTGGTCCTTGATCGCTGTCGTTCGGATGTACCACGAGGGCTGTGCGTAGTACATGAGTGGCGTGTGGCAGCGCCAGCAATGCGGGTACGCATGCTCATAAGGGTCCTTGCGAAACAGGAGGCCGCGTTCGAGGAGTGATGCGACCAAAGTCTCATCGGCCTTCTTAAAGAACACGCCGCCCACCATGGGCACACTCGGCTCAAAGTGGCCATCTGCCGTGATCGGATTCACTACCGGCAAGTTGTAGGCGCGGCAAGAGATGAGGTCATCGGCACCAAACGCGGGAGACTGGTGCACAAGGCCGGTGCCGTCGTCGGTGGTGACGTAGTCGGCCAAGATCACGATGTGGGCATCGGGGATGTCGATGAGGTCGAATGGTCGCTGGTAGGTGGTGTATTCAAGATCCCGGCCGGAAATTGTCGCAAGAACCTTGTGCTCGGTATCGCCAAAAACCTGTGCGACGAGTTCGCTCGCTACGACGAGTTTCTCCCCGTCACTTTCGACGACGCAATACTCGGCGTTCGGATTCACCGCGACGGCCGTGTTAGAGACCAGAGTCCAAGGAGTCGTGGTCCACACCAAAAGTGCGCATCCGGGGAAACGCTCTGCAAGGCCACCCCCGGTTATGGGAAAGCGCACGTACACCGAAGGATCGACCACTGTTTCGTAGCCTTGCGCCAGTTCATGATCGGAGAGTCCGGTGCCGCAGCGCGGGCAGTAGGGCGCTACTCGATGATCCTGAACCAACAGGCCCTTATTGAAGATCTGCTTCAAAGACCACCAGACGCTCTGCACGTACTGGGCATCCATGGTCCAGTAGGCGCCGTCCATATCGACCCAGTAGCCCATCCGGCGAGTCATGTCGGAGAATTCACCGACGTGCCGGAGTACCGATTCCCGGCAGCGGGCGTTGAATTCGGCAACCCCGTACGCCTCGATGTCACCTTTCCCGGTGAAACCGAGCTCCTTCTCGACAGCAAGTTCGACGGGCAGCCCGTGGCAGTCCCAGCCGGCCTGCCGTGGAACGTGGTAGCCCTTCATGGTGCGGTACCGGGGGAAGACATCCTTGAAGACCCGCGCCTCGACGTGATGAGCGCCAGGGGTGCCGTTGGCGGTCGGGGGCCCCTCGTAGAAAGTCCAGAGCGGCTTATCGGCTCGCGCAGCGACGGAGGCGGCAAATACCGCTTCCTCATCCCACATCTGGAGGATCTCGTGCTCAAGCCCAGGCAGGTCGATCTGCGCTGGCACAGCCTTGTACATGTGTTCCTCCGTGAGGGTGGCCTTGAAGGATATCGGCCTCACCGGCGAGGCAACGAGGCGCGGACACCGATTGGCGCTTAGCATGCGCACGCGCAGCCCATTACGGGCTGCGGTCTCTTTGGGAGGGGGCGCAGGTGGCTACAGCAAAAAAGGTGGCTCCGGTTAAGAAGGCTGCTCCGGTTAAGAAGGCTGCTCCGGTTAAGAAGGCTGCTCCGGTTAAGAAGGCTGCACCGGTCAAGAACGCGCTGACTAAGAAAAAGAAGCCGCTCGTGGTCCGCGAGGACGAGAGTCCCTGGACAAAAGCTGAATTGACGCAGGTCCGCAAAGCGCTTGAGGAAGAGAAAGTCCGCTTGCTCGAGGAGATCGCTGTCAGCGAAGCTGGACTTGAGGATCTGATCCGCGATTCAGGCGACGGCGCAGGCGATGATCAAGCTGATGCTGGCAGCAAGACTTTTGAACGCGAACATGAAATGTCTCTGGCGAATAACTCGCGAGCGATGCTCTTGCAGGTGGAACACGCCATAGTCCGCATTGGCAATGGTACTTACGGAGAATGTGAAGTGTGCGATAAGCCAATCGGCAAATATCGCCTCCAGGCCTTCCCCCGGGCAACCCAGTGCATGAGTTGTAAGCAGGCTGAAGAGCGGCTGATGTAGTAATCGGTGGCAGGAGACATGTGCCCCTGCCCGTACAGTGAGTGCGTGAGTGAAGAAGTGGAACAGGTTCAGGCACCGAAACGGCTCCTGTGGCTGGTACTCGTTGTAGCGGCCGTGGTCGTGGTGCTGGATCAGATCTCCAAGTACTGGGCTGCAACCTCGATCCGCGATCGGCTCGAATCTGGCGAAGGCGCCATCGAGATCGTGGGAAGTTTCCTGAAATTCACATATGCAGAAAACACCGGTGCAGCTTTCAGTATTGGTACTGGTTTCACCTGGATCTTCACATCGGTGGCGATCGTCGTCGTCATTGTGATTATTCGATCTGCCTCGCGCTTAACGAACCCAGCGTGGGCAATTGCCCTGGGGGGGCTGCTTGGTGGGTCCTTAGGCAACCTCATAGACCGAATGACCCGCGACCCTGCCCCGTTCCGAGGCTATGTTGTTGATTTCATTCAAGTTCCGAATTTCCCTATCTTCAACGTCGCCGATATGGCGATTGTTGGATCATCAATCTTGATGGTGGTCCTTGCCGTTCGCGGAGTTGAATTCAGCAAATCCAGCCGGAAAGTGTCCGCATGACCGTGCGATCCATGCCAGTGCCCGAGGGACTCGCCGGTGAAAGAATTGACGTCGCATTGACCCGACTGCTCGGCGTTTCCAGGTCCCGAGCTGCGCTCATCATTGATGCCGGTGCCGTAGCGATAAATGGCAAGGCTGCCATCAAGTCGGACCGAGTCGGGGAGAACGCTTGGCTTGAAGTCGATATGGACGCCGTCGATGATCAGCCAGCAACTGACATTGTTGCGGTTGAAGTTCCCGGTATGAAAGTGCTCTACGACGATGCTGATGTGGTGGTGGTGGACAAGCCAGTAGGCGTAGCCGCCCACCCAAGCCCTGGCTGGACCGGACCCACTGTGTTAGGCGGGCTGGCAGCTGCGGGCTATCGCATCTCGACATCAGGAGCGGCAGAACGGCAAGGAATCGTGCACCGCCTCGATGTGGGTACCTCCGGTGCAATGGCAGTTGCCAAGAGTGAGATCGCCTACACCTCCTTGAAACGTCAGTTCAAGGAGCGCACCGTTGAAAAGGAGTACCACGCGGTTGTGCAGGGGCAACTAGATCCGCTGCGCGGCACGGTGGATGCACCCATTGATCGACACCCCACGGCTGAATACAAATGGGCGGTGGTCTCCGGCGGTCGGCCAAGTGTCACGCACTATGAAACTCAGGAAGCCTGGCCACACGCATCGTTGGTGCAGGTCCATCTAGAGACTGGGCGTACGCACCAAATCCGGGTGCATATGGCAGCCATGAAGCACCCCTGTGTGGGCGACATTACATATGGGGCCGATCCCATCCTTTCGGCTCGCTTGGGACTCAAGAGACAGTGGTTGCACGCGGTGCAATTGGGATTTGATCACCCGGTGACCGGGGAGCGGATAGTTGTTCGGAGCGCTTACCCTGAGGATCTGGCGTTTGCTCTGGAGCGTCTGCGCGATCAGCAACCGTCAAAAAGTTAGGGTGGGGAGATGCCTTCGGAGGATTCGTTCGTACACCTCCATGTGCACACCGAGTATTCAATGCTCGACGGAGCGGCGCGGCTAAAAGACCTCTTTACAGAGGCGAAACGGCTAGAAATGCCGGCGGTTGCCATGACCGACCACGGCAACCTCTTTGGCGCCTACGACTTCTACAAGACCGCGCAAGCTCATGGAATCAAGCCCATCATTGGGATCGAAGGTTATTTCGCTCCGCAGGGCAGGTTTGAGCGCAAGCCGTTTGATTTCGGTGGTGGGTTCGACGAAGGGACCCCGGAAGACCCCGGCGCAGGTCGCGGTAAACACAGCTACACCCACATGACCCTGTGGGCAGAAAATTCACCCGGGATGCACAATCTTTTCCGGCTTTCATCATTAGCCAGCCTGGAAGGGATGTATCACAAACCGCGCTTTGATCGCGATCTGCTGCAGACCTACGGCAAGGGGATCATCGGTACCACGGGGTGTCCGAGCGGCGAAGTCAACCGCTGGCTGCAGGCGGGGCAATATGACAAAGCCCGGGCTGCGGCAGCGGATATGCGCGACATTCTTGGCGCCGAAAACTATTTCTGTGAGCTCATGGATCACGGGCTCGCCATCGAAAGACGTTTTCGTGAAGATCTGATCAAGATTGCGCGCGATCTCAAGCTTCCGCTAGTGGCTACCAACGATTTGCATTACGTGCACGCGAGCGATGCCGACATGCACGAAGCTTTGTTGTGCATCGGTACCCGAACCACGATGGACGACCCCAAACGCTTCCGATTTGATGCCCGAGATTTCTACGTCAAATCCGCCGCTGAAATGCGTTCGGTATGGTCCGAATTCCCCGAGGCCTGCGATAACACCCTTCTCATCGCAGAGCGCTGCGACGTGTCATTTAACGAAGGCGCAAATCTGATGCCCGCCTTCGACGTGCCGGTAGGTGAGTCAGAAGAGTCGTGGTTGGGTAAAGAGGTCGAACGGGGGCTGCTGCACAGATACAAAGGCGCGGTCCCGGAAAACGTTCGCAAGCAGGCCGAATACGAAATCGGCGTCGTGAATCAAATGGGCTTTCCTGGCTACTTTCTGGTGGTCGCAGACCTTTGCCGCCATGCAAAAGAAAGCGGAATCAGGGTCGGCCCAGGTCGTGGGTCGGCAGCAGGAGCAATGATCGCTTACGCACTGGGAATCACAGATCTCGATCCCATTGAGCACGGATTGCTGTTCGAGCGGTTCTTGAACCCGGAGAGAATTTCCATGCCTGATATCGACATCGACTTCGATGAGCGTCGTCGCGGCGACATGATTCGCTACGCAACTGAAAAGTACGGCGAAGAACGCGTCGCGCAAATCGTCACCTACGGCTCCATTAAGGCCAAGGCTGCGATCAAGGACAGTGCACGGGTTCTGGGCTATCCGTACGCGGTCGGAGACAAAATCACCAAAGCAATGCCACCTGCGGTGATGGGAAAAGATCTCTCTCTTGCAGGCGTGTTTGATCCGAGTGAGTCGCGGTATGGCGAAGCTGCGGAATTCCGCGCGCTGTATGAAACTGATCCAGAGGTGAGAAGAGTCGTTGATACAGCCAAGGCCCTGGAGGGATTGAAGCGCCAACCCGGCGTGCACGCGGCTGGTGTGATTCTGTGTCGCGAGCCACTCCTTGACGTAGTGCCACTGTGGCGACGCGAACTTGACGGCGCGGTCATCACCCAATTCGACATGGGTGTGTGTGAATCACTCGGCTTGCTCAAAATGGATTTCCTGGGACTACGAAACCTGTCTGTTTTAGATGACTGTCTTCACAACATTGAAGTGAACGGCGATTCTCGAATCGTCCTCGAAGAGCTCACGCTGGATGATCCGGTTACGTATGAGTTGCTCTCTCGCGGTGACACCTTGGGGGTTTTCCAGCTCGATGGTGGTCCTATGCGCGCACTGCTCCGCTCGATGCAGCCGGATAACTTTGAAGACATTTCAGCGGTGCTTGCGTTGTATCGCCCCGGACCCATGGGTGCTAACGCGCACAACGACTACGCAGACCGAAAAAATGGGCGAAAGCCTGTAGTGCCGATCCATCCTGAACTAGAAGAGCCGCTCTCGGAGATTCTCGGTGACACCTACGGATTGATCGTTTACCAGGAACAGGTCATGGCCATCGCCCAACAACTGGCTGGCTACTCCCTCGGCAAGGCGGATTTGCTGCGCCGCGCGATGGGCAAGAAGAAGAAATCCATTCTTGACGCTGAATTCGTCCCGTTTCGAGACGGCATGCGTGAGCGCGGCTATTCAGACGGCTCAATTAGCACTCTGTGGGAAATTCTCGTCCCCTTCTCGGACTATGCGTTCAATAAGGCACACACCGCTGGCTACGGATTGGTGTCGTACTGGACCGCATTCCTGAAAGCCAACTTCCCTGCGGAGTACATGGCCGCGCTGCTCACCAGTGTTAAAGATGACAAAGACAAGTCAGCCATCTACCTCAACGAGTGCCGACGAATGGGCATCAAGGTGCTACCCCCTGACGTGAATGACTCTGATTTTGATTTCACGCCACGGGGCACAGACATCCGTTTTGGGCTTTCGGCAATCCGAAACGTGGGTGGAAACGTCGTCGATTCTATTTTGGCAACCCGCAAAAGTGTGGGTCGGTTCGCAGATTTCCATGATTTCATCGCGAAGGTGGAATCTTCTGTCTGCAACAAGCGTGTGGTGGAATCGCTCATCAAAGCTGGCGCATTCGACTCTTTGGGCCACACGAGAAAAGGCCTCACATTCATTCACGAATCTGTTCTTGATAATGCGATCGACATCAAACGCGCAGAAGCGATCGGACAATTTGACCTCTTTGGTGGATTGGGCACGGATGAGGTGACCTCTCTTGTCGAGCGTCCAGTCATTCCAGTGGGCGAATGGGAAAAGAGCGTTTTGCTAGCCCATGAGCGCGACATGCTGGGACTGTATGTTTCTGATCATCCTTTGCAAGGACTCGAGGGTTTGCTTGCGCAGTCATCTGACCGGAGCATTGCATCGCTCTTGATGGATGATCGACTCGACACCGCGGTTGTCACTCTCGGTGGGTTGGTCACGTCCGTGCAACGCAAAACGACCAAAAAGGGTTCTTCATGGGCCATCGTCACCCTCGAAGATCTTGAGGGATCCGTTGACATCATGGTCTTCCCGCAAACGTATAACCAAGTGAGCACGATGCTCGTCGACGACACCGTCATCATCGTGAAAGCGCGGGCGGAACGATCTGACGACGAAGGCGTGCGGGTTATCGCACTCGAGGTCAGTGCTCCGGACACATCAGAAGCGATTTCTGGGCCTGTTCGATTGAGCATGGCTGCTGCTCGGTGCATTCCTCCGCTAGTGGAAAGACTCAAGGAAGTTTTGGCAGCTCATCCCGGAACCACTGAGGTGCACTTACACCTGACGGGTGGCGCCAACACAACAGTTCTCCGACTCGACGATGCGCTTCGAGTGACGCCGTCTCCATCGCTGTATGGCGATCTCAAAGCGCTCTTGGGTCCTTCGTGTTTGAGTTAAGGCAAGCCCGATCTGCGGTGATTTCGTGAGTGCCACAAAGCGAGCCAGTGCGGTTATCGGCGCCGGAATCATCATGGGCGGACTGGCTGGCGCGGCCCTCGGTGTCTTGTGGTGGCAATTGGCTCCCCGAGTGCCGATAGTCGTTAAGGGAGATGACGTTCGCCCCGACGTGTTTCAGCCAGAAGGCTTTTTTGCAGCAGACGTTGCCTTTACAGCGCTTGCTGTGGTTGCCGGACTCATCGTCACCATCGGCCTTGCCAGAATGCGTCGTGAAGACTTAATCGGCGTGTTGGTCGCCGCGCTACTCGCCGGAGCAATCGGCACCTTTGTTATGTGGTTCGTGGGAACCCGACTCGGATCGGTCGACATCGAGGGCCTGATTGGAACCACCGAGTCGGAAATCGTGGTCGATGGTCCACTGACCGTTTCCCTCCCTGCAGCATTTGTCGTGTGGCCCTTGATTGCGGCAATAACAGTCACGCTGTTGGCGCTGGGGGACTGGCTCTCCCAACGGCGATCTGCGCCACCATCGCACTCGTAACTTGCAACAGATCCTGGGGAATCAAGCCCACATCAAATCCTCTTGCGCCACCAGAAACGTAGACATGATCAAGATCCAAAACACTGTTATCGATCACCGTGGGCAGTTGTGTGCGCTGCCCGATGGGACTGATCCCACCAAGGACGTATCCCGTGAGGCGCTGGGCAGTGTCGGTAGGTGCCATTTCCGCACGTTTTCCACCGGCAGCCTGCGCAAGCATCTTCATATTCAGGGTGCAATCGACGGGAACAACGGCCACGTGGGGTTGGGCGTCGACTAAAACAATGAGCGTCTTGAAGACTTCGGCAGGTGATAGGCCGAGTGCGTGTGCGGCCTCAATTCCGTAGCTCGTGGATGATGGATTGTGTTCATAGCTATGGCTGGTGAACGCTACGCCCGCATCGAGCAGAGCCAGCGTTGCTGGCGTTCCTTTCCCGCGGGGAGATTTATCTTTCGCCATCGCAGTGTGGGTTCTTCGATTCAGTTCATTGATGGTGAGTGGAGATGCGGGTCGACGGTCGGCACCATAGACAGTGCTTCGATCAGCGCAGTTTCACTACGGAGCAGTGAGCGGGCTCGTCTGAGCCGTTCGGCAGTGTCTGGTGCACCGAGCAGCCACTGGCGTTGGTCCATCGGGAGCACCATGGCCGCAGTGATGAGAAAACTGAGGATGGTGGCATCTCGAGGAGTCTCATCAAGGTCGCTCACTTCGTCCTGAAGCCGTCCCGCTAATGCAGATCGGTACTGCAAGAAGTCGCGGGCAAGGAGTGGCCCGAGGTCTTCTGTTCCTTCATCGACCTCCTCGATGAAATCGACTTCAGCGCGGAGCAGAGGTGATGAGTCATCCACCGCAAGCACATGGAATCTACGGTTACCCGTGGTCACCAGATCGAATCTCCCATCGGGCAGTTCATCACACTCCCGGATGGCTGCTGAGACACCGATTGGGTAGAAAGCATCGAGTCCGTGGCTTGCGAAGGTTCGGCCCTCCCGGACGGCAACAACCCCAAATTCGCGTTGATCCTCGTCCTCGATGGCGAGCAGTTCATTGACCATGAGGCGATATCGCGGTTCGAAAATGTGGAGGGGGACAACCAGCCCGGGCACGAGCACAATATTGATGGGAAACAGCGGCAGAGTGGTTGTCACAAGATGGAGCGTAAACTCCTACACATGATCAGGCGCGTGGACCTTCGAGATACCAATGTTGACGCTCGCTCCGTGGTGCCCCGCGCAGCCATGGATGTTGCTGATGCGACCGCTCGAATCCGGCCGATTCTCAGTGATGTCAAGCTTCGCGGTGCCGAAGCCGTGCTGGAGTGGAGCGAAAAACTCGACAAGGTCCGCCCTCCAGCTCTGCGGGTGCCGATCGCGCTATTGCGAAAGGCTGAAGATTCGCTCGACCCCGAAGTTCGGGCTGCCCTTCTGGAGTCCATCGCTCGGGCGCGCAAAGTGCACATGGATCAGCGCCGAACAGATATCACCACGGCGGTAGTGCCGGGAGGTTCAGTAACTGAGCGATGGATACCTGTCGAGAGGGTTGGGCTCTACGTTCCCGGCGGCCGCGCCGTGTACCCAAGCAGCGTGGTCATGAACGTGGTTCCTGCCCAGGTGGCTGGGGTTGAATCGCTCGTTGTCGTTTCTCCGCCGCAACCGGATTTTGGTGGTTGGCCGCATCCCACGATTTTGGCAGCCTGCTCTCTGCTGGGAGTTGAGGAGGTTTATGCCGTCGGCGGGGCACAAGCAATCGCGATGTTGGCGTACGGAGTCGACCTGCCCGATGGGGCACAGTGTGAACCAGTTGACCTCGTCACCGGCCCAGGAAATATCTATGTGACTGCCGCCAAGCGCGAACTACAAGGCATCATTGGGATCGACTCGGAGGCTGGACCTACTGAGGTGGCCATTTTGGCCGACGACACTGCTGATGCTCGCCACGTGGCGGCTGACTTGATCAGCCAAGCCGAGCACGACGTCATTGCGGCCGCCGTTCTGGTCACCACCAGTGCGGAATTAGCTGATGCTGTTGAGGCAGAGGTTACTGCTCAAGTTGCTTTGACTAAGCACAGCGCTCGTATCACTGAAGCGCTTACTGGTGCCCAAAGTGCGATCGTAGTGGTTGACGATCTTGAAACGGGCATTCGAGTGATCGATGCATATGCAGCTGAGCACCTTGAGATCCATACGCGCAATGCACGCGAGGTCGCCATGAAGATCAAGCACGCTGGTGCAATTTTTGTGGGCACATGGTCCCCTGTTTCCCTCGGTGATTACTGCGCGGGATCCAATCACGTTTTGCCCACGATGGGATCAGCGCGCAACTCATCTGGACTTTCAGTGCAGTCATTCCTGCGCGGTGTGCACATCATCGATTACAACGAGCAGGCATTAGCGGATGTTGCGACTCACGTGTTGGCGCTTTCCCATGCTGAAGATCTTCCTGCGCATGGCCAAGCGATATCCATTCGTTTTGGTAGCAGCACGTCAATCGATCGTGCGCAATGAGTGAGGACTTTGTGCTGCCAGTGCGTGCAGACCTCGTCGGGATTTCATCGTATGGCGCACCTCAACTCGATGTTGCTGCCAGATTAAACGTCAACGAGAACCCGTTTCCGTTGCCTGCTTCCGTTGTAGAAGCGATAACTCAAGCAGTGAGCAGTGCAGCCCATGGACTTAACCGGTACCCAGAACGCGATGCTGTGGAGCTCCGCGCCGCACTCGCTGATTTCATCGCCCGAGACTGTGGCGTGGATCTACCGGTTGAGCAAGTATGGGCCGCAAATGGTTCCAATGAAGTAATGCACCAGATCTTTCTGGCATTTGGTGGCCCGGGTCGACGCGCGCTCACGTTTGAACCCACATATTCCATGTACCCGGAATATGCACGAGACACGTTCACAGATTTTCGAATGCTTCCTCGACTGCCGGATTTCACGGTCGACGTTAAGCGCGCGGTCGATGCGATCGCTGATCTGCGTCCATCGATAGTCATCTTGACCTCACCAAACAATCCGACCGGAACCAGCCAAGACCTCTCAGATACTCGAACAATTGCTCAGGCGGGCCTGACCTACGGAGCCATGGTTGTCGTTGATGAGGCCTATGCGGAGTTCCGTAGAGATGGCGTCCCTAGCGCATGTGAGCTTCTTGGCGAGTTCCGCAACCTCATCGTGACTCGGACTATGAGCAAGGCCTTCGGATTAGCCGGTGCCAGGCTTGGCTACGCCCTCGCGGCTGACTCCCGAGTTGTTGACACGCTGCACGTGGTGCGGCTGCCCTACCATCTATCAGCCATCACTCAAGCGGTGGCGTTGGCAGCGCTCGCGAATTCCGAGTTACTCACGGCGCAAGTTCAACTCATCCGATCTGAGCGGGATGCACTCGCTGAGTGGCTCAATGAGCAGGGATATGACGTTGCCCCGAGTGATGCCAATTTCATTCTTTTCGGAAAGTTTGAAGATCGCCATGCGGTGTGGCAGCACCTCTTGAGTAGGGGTGTATTGGTCCGGGAAACCGGTCCACCCCAGTGGCTTCGGGTGAGCGTGGGTACTCCTGAGGAGAACGCTATGTTTAGGGACGCACTTCTTCGAGCGAAAGAGGACCAATGAGTCGGACCGCGCGCATTGAGCGCAACACCAAGGAGAGCGAAGTCCTCGTCGAACTTGAACTAGACGGGACAGGCGCGAGCAACATCGAGACCGGTGTTCCCTTCTTCGACCACATGCTCGCTCAACTCGCCAAACATGGTGGCCTGGACCTCACCGTTCGTACCAAGGGTGATCTTGAAGTGGATGCGCACCACACCGTCGAAGACACCTCGCTCGCGGTGGGGCAAGCGCTTAATGCGGCCCTGGGCGATCGGGCTGGGCTACGCCGTTACGGCGACGCGCTGGTGCCCTTGGATGAATGCCTCGTTCAGTCGGCTATCGACCTATCCGGTCGGCCCTACCTCGTCCATGAAGAACCCGACATGGTCGAACTCATTGGCTCATTCGACACCACCTTGACCCGGCACATCTGGGAGTCCATCGTGGCTACATCTCAAATAACCCTTCATGTGCGAGTGCTGTCAGGTCGCAACGCTCACCACGTGGTGGAAGCCCAGTTCAAGTCGGTGGCACGCTCCCTTCGCGAGGCAATCGCCCTCGATCCGCGGGTCGTGGGAGTTCCCTCGACTAAGGGCACTTTGACCGCATCGTGACGTC
>JANQZS010000009.1 GCA_030728405.1 Candidatus Nanopelagicales bacterium
GCTCACGTCAGTGTTTGGCAGCTGCTCCATTGCCTTGGCCCCATTCGCGCTGGGTGCACTTGCCGATGCCACCGATTTTCATCTGGCCCTGTTGCTCGTTCCAGCGATGTTGGTTGTTGCACTGGTGCTATTGATCGCGAAGCCGGTCACCAGCCCGCCCGCGCCTGTGCGCTGAAGGTGCGTCCGGGCTGACCGAGGAACGTCAGCAAGTGAGTTGTCACCGCAGGAATCGGTGCAGACACTTCAACGTGCACATCGAGATCGTCAGTGCGACAACTCTGCAATAGGACATTGTTGCCTTGAGCAATTTCATGTGCTCGCTCGCATTCGGCTCCGTAAGCCTGCGCGGCGCCAAGTGCAGTGAGGTCTGCAATCCCCGCAAGCCGGTGCCGAGCCAACGAGAGTTCCGCTGCTGCAACAACGAGTATCGCTGCACAGACCAGCACTATCCCGGCTGCAGCAGCAGCCAGAGTTCCTGATCCCTCATCACGCTGCACTGTCAGTCCATTCACGTGGTGCAACGTAGGTCGAGGAGAGGTCAAGACCAATGTCGCTGAGCAGCGGCAATGGGATCGTGAATTTCCGGTGGACCGTCACGATCACTTCACTGCTCGTAGCGCGTAGCTCTATTCGTGATTCAGGGATGGATCTGTTGATGTATTCCACAACCTGTGCTTCGGATACCCCTCGAGCTAGATCGCGTGCCGCGGTTCGACCGATATCACTCACCTCGATTGCAGCAGCACCGGCCGCCAATCCCCACAACGCGACCCCCGCAATCGCGAGAAGCAAAGGGATGGCAACGGCGGTCTCAACCGTGACCATTCCCGAATCGCGGGTAGGGCCGAAGCTCTTTCTTCGGCCCCACCGCCTCAATAACTTCTTCATCATTTCTACTTCCGCAAAGTTTTCGCTGTGTGGGGTGGTCCGCTATCCAAGGATTGATGAGAAGGCTGATCGGAAAAGTGTCCAGATCAGATCCCGCACACCATCACTCGTCAACAATTTGAAGAACAAGCCGCCCAACCCTGCAACGGCTACGGTGCCGACCGCATATTCCGCAGTTGTAAGTCCGTCATCTGCCATCAGCCGCTTGCGCAATGTGAATCCGATTCCGCTGAGTGCCTTCATGGTTACCTCCATCCATGACCGAGGGGCCCTCGGTACACCGAATCTCGGTGCACGCACAGCATGTGACTTTGCGTAGTCAATGGACATGGCTCAAGATGTGCTGTGGGGATGTCAGACCATGGGCGTTGCCAGTGTGGAAAGCCCTATTAGCCGGTGAAGACTTGTTCGGCCAAGGAAGCAACCAACGGAAGCACGCCAAGGAGCAAGAAGGCCGGAAGGAAACATGCGGTCAGTGGCCCGATAGCTCGCACACCAGCTGAGCGTGCGGCAATTTCTGCTCGAGCGCGATGCTCCCGTCGCATGTCTTCGGCGCAGGCGCGCAGGGCAGGGCTCAAGGCCGCACCGGAGTCGTATGAACGCACGACGGCATGAGCAACAGGTGCGAGAACTGAATAAGGTTCAAGCCTGCGCCATGCTTCATCAACTCCTGCACCCATCGAATATGCACGAATAACAACTTCTACCTCACGCGCGATTGCACCTGTCACTGCACTATGCACAACTTCTGTTGCAGTGGAAACGGGTAGGCCTGCATCAAGGGCTGCGCCCAGCAGATCTGCTACGAGAGGCGCCTGGGATGCACTCGAGACCTGTCGGGTCTTGCACTGTTGCGCTCGCTTGAGTGCAACATGAGATGTTGGGTCAAACACCCTCGATAGCCGGGAGGTTGGTGGCGGCCGAAGCCATAGGAACGTAGCCAAGGCAACGCATGCAGCAGCGAGGCTGATCACAGCAGCCGTTCCACAGAGCTGGTGATCCTTCGTGACCACCACAGGCCGATTCCGGTCAGGGTCAATCCACCACAAAGGGCTCCAAACCCAATGCGTGAAGTCCCAAACCACGTGACTGGAGTTGCTCCCAAGAGGGTTCCCATGGCTATTCCCAAAAAGGGAAGCGCCGCAAGAACCCGAATGCTGGATCGAGCACTGGCTAGATGCGCATCAAGTTGCACTCGAGTCTCCTCGCTAGCGCGCCCTGATCGGGCCAACTCTTCAACCGTGCGCGCGAGCCCTGATCCACTGACCGACCCCACCTGCCAGCAGGCAGCGAGTGCCGTGATCGCCGGGTGTGATTCCGCGTCGATCCGTAACGCCTGGGTGATGTCCGATCCACATCGAGCAGCTGATGTCGCGGTGGGCCACACACAAGGATCGCCTCCCGCATTTTCTAGAGCAACCTCTGGTGGATGTCCGGCTCGGAGTTCAGTAGCCAGCGCGGTAAAAGCCACAATGACTCGAATGCGGTGCTGCTGATCGCGAGTTACTCGGCCGGTGAGGTTGTTTCGGATTTCGGAAAGCGCGAGAAACAGTTGACGCACGGGATCACGGTGCACCGGGAGCGTAAGTGCTGCTAGCCGGAGAACTGCCGGAGATGGAGCAATCAGCCACACGGCAAAGGCTGCGCACAGTGTGGCAATGACAATCCCCATGCCATCACCTACACAAATGGGGTCCGTCGCGTGGCAATGAGTTTGCTCAGTGACTGCGCCGCACTCTGCTCGGTCCATTCGCCGCCTTCAAGGGACCATGCCGGAAGGGTGACAAGCTCCCCGTTGGCCCGGCGTTCACACACGTGGACGCTATGCACCTCGCGAGTATTTCCGGCTCCTCTGCCTAAGTGCACGATGACGTCTAGACCGGCTCCTGCAAGAGCGTGAAGGGCCTGCCGATCGAGCCCTGCCATCAGGCCCAGTGCCTCGAGTCGGGCTGGCACGTCGGCCGCGGAATTTGCGTGCACCGTTCCGCAACCCCCTTCATGACCAGTGTTCAGGGCAGTAAGAAGTTCCACGACCTCAGCCCCACGTACTTCTCCCACCACAACGCGGTCTGGCCTCATCCGAAGTGACTGCCGAACAAGGTCACGCAGAGTGATCGCTCCCATCCCTTCAGCGTTTGCCGGTCGAGACTGGAGGCGCACCACATGCGGATGAGCAGGATCGAGCTCGGTCGAGTCTTCGATGGTGATGATTCGATGGGCCGGACTGACCAGGCCGAGCAAAGCATTAAGGAGGGTTGTCTTGCCTGAACCGGTACTGCCACTGACCAGGAAAGCTAGTCGCGCATCGATTATTTCGAGCAGCAGATCAGCTGCACCCGGAGTGAGAGTTCCGGCTTGGATCAACTCAGCCAACGTGAATGGTCGGGATCTCGAGGTGCGAAGGGAGATCGTTGTGCCGCCCACAGATATTGGCGGGATGATGCAATGCAAGCGCGAACCATCTGGCAATCGAGCATCTACAAATGGAGCTGCCTCATCGATCCGGCGCCCGACTGATGCTGCGAGTCGCTGCGCCAACCTGCGTACTTCTTGTTCGGATGAAAATTGGAGTTCGGTTCGCTCCAAACCATTGCCACGATCGCACCACACTTCTTGTGCGCCGTTAACCAAGACGTCAGTGACTCTCGAGTCATTGAGCAGAACCTGGACGGGACCAGCACCGCGCATGTGATCGTTGAGTGCCCGAACTGCATCGCGAAGCGCCTCATCACCAAGTACGACTCCCTCCGATCGAAGCGCTGCGGCCACACTGGTCACAGTCGCCTCTAGCGACTGCGCGACGAGCCGCGTTCGGACTCGCTCTCGAAGATCGGTTCTCATGCAGCTGCAGCATCTGATGCGTTAACTACATTGATGGTGTGCGCTAACGCATCGCGGTACACACTTGGCATACCGATTCCGTCGCCGTCATCAGCACGAACAGCCATGCCCGGCAAAAATGGAAGAACTGCGACTTCTGTTACGCCAAGGGCCCGCGCGATGCTGTCCGAATCAATTCCGTGTGCATCTCTGGCGATAAGCACTTTGGTTTCCGCGGATCCCTTGCCCAGTTCGCGCAAACGCGCTGCTGCAGCAGCCGTCGCGCGGACATGGTTTCGAACCACTACGAGGTTCAGATGCGAGCGAGCGAAGAAGACATCACTGAAGGAGTCCCGTCCGCAGTCAATGATCACGAGATCAAATACTCGGGTGGCTGTGTCAAGGACACTCTCCGAAATTGCGGCATCGGGGATGCCGAATTCATCTCGGCCAAAAGAGAGAAGTGATGCACCACCGACCTTTACTAGGCCTGCTTCAAAGGCTGGTGCTGCAACTCGTCCGTGCGCATCTTGTAACGCACCCCATCTAATGCCGTCGCCGTCCTCAATCCCGGCCAACAGGTCCAGTCCACCGCCAAACGGGTCAGCGTCGATGAGCAGTGTCTTGATGCCTGATTTCACAGCCAATTGGGTTAATGCAAGAGCCACGGTTGATGCACCTGCACCACCGCTACCTGCACTTAAGGTGACGACTCGGCCAAATCTTGCTGGCCCCTCCAAGCTCACCGAAAGTATTTCGGCAACTGCCGATGAGTTTGTGGGAACCAGCAGCACGTTCTCTGCCCCTAGGTGAACGGCCGCGCGCCACAACTGACGTTCCGAAGTATCAGTGTTGCTGTCGGCAGCGATCACAGCCACTGCAATCCTCCTTGGCAGCGAGGTCGCTTCGCACTCGGCCAAAACATCTGAGCCGACCAAAATCGCCGGAGCGCTCAGCCACAGCGGCCGGGCGAGCGCGAGACTGCCCTCCACCCGCATTTCGATAGCCCGTGATGTGGCGATCGCAACCACCTCATCAATCAGGTCCTGATCCGCAGTGATGAGCAGCGGTCTTTCGGTAGTTGGCATGACGACTCCTTTACTGGATGCACACCTTGTGGCGGTGCACATGTCAGCATCACTTCACATTTCTTTTTCAGGAAGTTCGAATTGTTCACCTGTGGATGGTCCTGATTCGAATAGTCGAGGAGTACCGTGGGCACGTGAAGCAAGCCGCATTCTTTGATCTAGATAAAACGATCCTCGCGAAGTCGAGCTCGTTCGTTTTCGCCCGCCCGTTCTATAAGGAGGGTCTACTGGGCCGCTCCGACGTGATCCGCAGCGCCTACGCCCAGTTCGTTTTCCTCTCTGCTGGCGCCGATCACGATCAGATGGAAACAATGCGTGAGTACATGTCGGCCCTGGTGGCGGGTTGGGACGCAGAAAAGGTCCACCAGATCGTCGAGGAAACTCTCGATGAAATCGTCGACCCGATCATTTATGAAGAAGCACTTGAACTCATCGCAGCTCATAAGGCAGCGGGCCGAGATGTCATCATCATTTCTTCGTCGGGCACTGATGTGGTCGAACCAATCGGTCTGCGCTTGGGCGCAGACCTTGCGATCGGAACTCAAATGGTGATCGAGGAGGGTCGCTATACCGGTGAGATTTTGTTCTACGCCTACGGGCCAAACAAGGCCGAGGCGATGCGGGATCTTGCCGCTGAACGAGGCTACGACCTTTCACAGTGCTACGCGTACTCCGATTCCTTTACTGATCTGCCGATGCTTGAAGCGGTGGGTATTCCTTGCGCGGTGAACCCCGATGCGGAACTGCGCTGCATCGCAGAAGATCGATCTTGGGAGATCGTCGATTTTGCTCGGCCTGTTGCGATGCGTCCGAGAGTGGAAAAGAAACAGGCGGTCGCAGCCGGGGCTGGTGTTGCTCTTGGTGCGGTTGCACTCGGTATCACTTGGTATGCCCGACGCCGTTCATTTCGCGCCTAACGGATAGTTCTTGGCGCACCTACGGCACGTGAACTTCTCTGGCTCCCTCGCCAATGCATGTCATGAACCACACTAGGTAGTCAGTCACACCGTCGGCGCTGCCCGTGAGGTAAGCGCGAAGCGCGGTCACGTATGCAGGCCGGCCCAAAGTGAGCATGCCTAGTTCAGGAATGCTGAACAACGACGGGTCAACACCGCGTTCAGCGAGAACAAGGCGCACACTGGCCCGGGCAACTAGACCTGATCCCCAGGTGAAAGGTCGCACCGCCATGAGCTCGGCGTGCGTGATCGCAGCCACAACAAGAGCCGGGACGTTGCCTGAGTCCGTGACCAGGTCTGCTAATTGGGTGAGGCGCGCTGCGGCGATCGCAGCGTCAGGGATCGGGCCAATGTTGAGGGGATCATCCGCGTTGAGGTCCGACCGCGGGCGCCCGAGTTCAGCTGGCGACAGCACGTCGATTGCGGCAACCGAATGCAGGCCCGCGAGCGCCTGCAAGGGGGCATTCGCCCAGATATCGACGAAAGCTGGCACCTCCGTTGTGATGCGCCAACCGGCATCGAGCACCCGACCCATAGGGGAATCGTCAACAACGGCAACGTCGGCCCCATCGATGGCCGCCGAGTCTCGGCCGCCCCGAAGGGTGGAGGCAGCGGCAACCTCTTTCGCGGCTGCCCGGATATCACGGCGCCATAACAGGGTGTCGATTTCCTCGCGGGCGGCGATGGCTGAGGCGGCCACTGTCGGGTTAGCTGCAATCCGCTGTAGAGCCTCTGAGAGGGTATGCGCCATGGCCGTCACGGTAGACCTGCGCACCATTTGACTCACATCGCGGCCGCTGATTGATTAAGTTCGAACCCTGCACCATATCGCACCAGTGAGGAGAGCTGTGAGTCACGAAGCGTTGGAGAACCTACTCAAGGAAAATCGGGTTTTTGAGCCTAGCCTCGAGTTTGCTGCGAAGGCGAACGCGCAGCCCGAGGTTTATGCGGAAGCCGATGCCGATCGTCTCGCTTTCTGGGCGGAACAAGCGCGGTATCTGCACTGGGATCAAGATTTCTCGCAGGTTCTCGACTGGTCTGATGCGCCGTTCGCGCAGTGGTTCGCAGATGGACGCCTCAACGTTGCATACAACTGTGTGGACCGGCACGTCGAATCCGGGCACGGGGATCAGATCGCGATTCGGTTCGAGGGTGAACCGGGAGACCAGCGCAACATCACGTACTCAGAGCTTCTCGACGAAGTTTGCCGGGCAGCCAACGCACTTCACGAATTGGGCGTGACCGCGGGCGACCGCGTTGCGATTTATCTACCCATGATCCCCGAAGCGATCGTGGCGATGCTCGCCTGCGCTCGGATTGGAGCGGCCCACTCGGTGGTCTTTGCTGGGTTCAGCGCCGAGGCACTACGCAGCCGCATCGAGGATGCTTCCGCCGTTTTGGTGATCACTGCTGATGGGCAAAACCGTCGCGGATCGGTGATGCCACTCAAGCCCGCGGTCGATGAGGCCGCCGACGCATCCCCCACCGTGCGCAATGTGCTCGTGGTGAAGCGAACCTGTCAGGATGTCGAGTGGAATTCAGATCGAGATATTTGGTGGGACGACATCGTGGCCCGCCAGGAGCCGGTGCATGTTCCGGAGAGTTTCCCAGCCGAGCACCCACTCTTTATTTTGTACACCTCCGGAACCACCGGTAAACCGAAGGGGATCTTGCACACCAGCGGCGGGTACCTGACCCAGGTTGCCTACACACATCGAGTTGCGCACGATCTCAAACCAGACACCGATGTGTTCTGGTGCACCGCCGACATCGGTTGGGTCACCGGTCACTCGTACATCGTGTATGGCCCGCTCGCTAACCGCGCGACCCAAGTCATTTACGAGGGCACCCCGGATACCCCGGATCAGGCGCGCTGGTGGGACATCATCGAACGGCACAAGGTCACGATTCTTTACACCGCGCCCACGGCAATCCGCACGTTCATGAAGTGGGGGGATGAATTTCCGCAGAGCAAGGATCTGTCCTCGCTGCGCCTTCTCGGATCGGTCGGTGAACCGATCAACCCCGAGGCGTGGATGTGGTACCGCGACGTGATCGGTGGCGATAACTGTCCGATCATCGATACGTGGTGGCAAACCGAAACCGGCGGCATGATGATTTCTCCCCTGCCGGGCATCACCGGAACAAAGCCCGGATCGGCAATGCGGGCGTTGCCCGGAATCTCCATCGCGGTGGTGGATGAAGAAGGCAACCCAGTGGGCAACGGTGGTGGCGGTTACCTCGTGCTCACCGAGCCGTGGCCGGGAATGCTGCGCGGAATTTGGGGTGATCCCGAGCGCTACAAAGAGACCTACTGGTCGCGCTTTCCAGGTTGGTACTTCGCAGGCGATGGCGCGAAGCTCGATACCGATGGCGCACTGTGGCTGCTCGGTCGCGTGGACGATGTCATGAACGTCTCAGGCCACCGCATTTCCACAACCGAGGTGGAATCTGCACTGGTGTCGCACCCACAGATCGCAGAGGCAGCAGTTGTTGGAGCCGCCGATGAAACCACCGGCCAGGGCATCGTCGCTTTTGTCATTTTGCGTGGCGGAATTGCTCAACCCGGTGGTGATGGATCAGCACTCATTCAAGAACTACGTAACCACGTGGCCAAGGAGATCGGACCGATCGCAAAACCCCGACAGATCATGATCGTTCCCGAATTACCAAAGACCCGCTCCGGGAAAATCATGCGCAGGCTTCTGCGCGATGTTGCTGAGCATCGGGATCTTGGTGACTCGACAACCCTAGCCGATCCCAACGTGATGAACCTGATTGGTTCCAAGATGGAGACCGCGCCGCCCGAAGATTGATGTAGGGCACAATGGTCGAGCCATGACCAAGTCACCACACGTAATCCTGACAAGGCCCTCACTTCTTGAGCGAAGCTGGCTTCTCTCGCAACTTCGCAATGAAACCGTGGGCGGGCTGCTGCTGCTCATTGCCGCCGTTATTGCGCTGGTGTGGGCGAACTCCCCGTGGGGCGATTCGTACACGGCCCTCGTCAATTACCGCATTGGGCCAGCAGCGATCGGCTTGGATCTGCCGCTGGGGGTGTGGGCCGCGGATGGCCTGCTCGCCATTTTCTTCTTCGTCGTCGGGCTTGAACTCAAGCACGAACTCGTTGTCGGTTCACTTTCCAAGCCCGCTCAGGCTGTGGTGCCCGTCGCTGCAGCGATCGGCGGAATGGTTATTCCCGCACTCATTTACGTCAGCATCAACGCGTCGCAACCCGACGGACAAGTGTCTGGTTGGGGCATCCCGATGGCCACGGACATCGCCTTCGCGCTGGCGGTTCTTGCCATCGTGGGACGAAGGCTTCCCGTTGCGCTTCGAGCGTTCCTGCTCACCCTCGCGGTGGTCGATGATCTTGGCGCCATTGCCGTCATCGCAATCTTCTACTCGGACAAGTTCGAGCCGCTGTGGTTCCTTGCGGCACTTGCAACTTTCGTCATCTACGGGGTTGCCCAACGCATGCGAATTCGGTCGGCATTTCTTTATGTGCCTCTGGTGTTACTTGGCTGGTACTTCACGCACGAGAGTGGAGTGCACGCAACCATCGCTGGTGTTGTCTTCGGATTGCTCACTCGAGTGCGCACCGATCCTGGCGAGGCTGTGTCACCTGCCGATCGGCTCAATTTTCGGATCCATCCGATCAGCGCCGGATTCGCAGTCCCTGTTTTCGCTTTCTTCGCAGCCGGAGTCGATCTTCGGTCAATTGGGGTCATCGATGCACTCGCCAGTCCAGTAGCAGTCGGCGTGATGGTGGGGCTCGTGGTGGGCAAGCCGATCGGGGTGATCGGGTTTGCGTGGCTCACCGCCCGGTACACGAGGGCATCGCTTTCTCCCGGGATTGCATGGCGAGACATTTTTGCCGTCGGTTTACTCGCCGGTATCGGATTCACGGTGGCTCTCCTCATCACTGAACTAGCCTTCGAGACCAATGAAGCGAGCCTGAATTCGGCAAAAATCGCTGTCTTGGTCGCATCCGTCCTGGCTGCGCTCGTTGCGTCCTTGGTCTTGTTGAGCAGGAACCGCCACTACGCCGCCCTCGCTGAGATCGAGGACCGCGACGAGGACCGCGACGGCATCCCCGACGTCTATCAACAGCCGGAAGCGGACCCGAATGCCACTTCCGGCTAGCCTGAGCAGGCAATAGTTGGCCGTCCAGCAGCCCGGAGCCACGGGGAGGAAGTTATGGGTTCACCACAGCAACCGAGTATTGGTGCGTTGATTTCACGCACGATTGTCGATGCTCGAAAGTTGGCCACCGCCCAGGTTGACCTCGCCAAGGCCGAAGTCTCCAGTCAGGTCTCGCGGTTATCAGGGATCACTGTGCTGGGGATCATCGCGATCGCACTCGTAGCCCAAGCCGGCCTGATGTTGACTTTCGCTGCGGTGTACGCATTGGTTGCTTTGGGATTGGCTACCTGGGCAGCGTTTTTGATTGTGGCCGGAGTCTTCTTGCTCATTGCCGGAATCCTCGCCGCTGTTGCCTATCAACGTGCTCAAGGATTTCGCAAGCCCGACATCGCCAAAGCCGAGTTGGAAAAAACCATCGAAGCGGTTTCCTCACTCAGCAATCCGGCGCCTTCTTCAACGCGCAGCACTTAGGAGCAAACACTCGTGGATCCCGACTTGGCGATCCGCCCACCCGGCCAATGGGTCCATCGCGATGTCTCTGCGAATGGTTCACGATTCCACGTTGCCGAGTTGGGCGAAGGTCCCGCCGTCATCTTCCTGCATGGATTTCCCACCTTTTGGTGGACGTGGCGCCACGCGATGGCGGCGGTCGCAGCGCAGGGATATCGAGCGGTCGCGATGGACCTGCGCGGCTATGCCGGATCGGATCACCCACCTGAGGGCTACGACCCGACCACGCTTGCCGCCGATGTGGCCGGGGTCATTAAGGGAATTGGGGCTGACGATGCGACCGTCGTCGGACACGGTTGGGGTGGCATCGTCGGTTGGACGATGTGCTCAACCCAACCGGAAATGGTGCGCACTCTGATTACGTTGAGTGCTCCACATCCGCAGCGGATGCGAGCAGCGATGCTGGGATCGCGCAGCCAACGATCTGCGATGGGTTATCTCTGGGGGCTGCAGGTGCCCATCTCTCCGGAGAGAAGTTTCATGCGTGACGGTGGAAGTCGCGTCACAGAACTCATGCGTGATTGGTCTCTTGACACTTCGTGGCTTGATGCGGACGCCGCGCTTCGGTACCAATCAGCCTTCACCTGTTGGCCGACCGCGCACACCGCCATCGAATATCACCGTTGGGCGATGCGTTCCACGTTTCGCACTGATGGTCGCCGCTACATGAA
>JANQZS010000010.1:0-7879 GCA_030728405.1 Candidatus Nanopelagicales bacterium
CGTCGTCTGATTCGACTTGATCGAGAGGAAGGCCCAGCCGAAAGGTTGGGCCTTCTTCATGTTCCCCTCAAAGTTCGAGGCTCAATTAGCGGTGTAGCCGCACTAACGAGAGCCCGCAACCGTAATTTGGGCCTCCAACTCCGCTGACGGAGTGGCAAGCAACAATTCCGCTAAGCCACCGATCTGCGCAGCAGTCTTCTGTGGAGTTGCACCTGGCGACATGACATGACTCAAGGTAAGTCGCACGATCGCATCGACAGCCATCTGCAGTTCGAGCGGACCCACTGACATTGGATACGTGGACAGTCGCTGCGTAATCACGAACGACGACGCTGCAATCAACTGCTCAGAGTCAGTAGTCAGCAGCGGCAGCAATTCAGTTGCGGTTCCATCAGCTGAGCCATGGGTTGCAGACACGATCGTCCGAAGCAAGGTGTTGCCCTGCGCCAGTTCAAGAACACCCAAGACTGCGGATTCGATCGCTGCTCGAGCATCATCCGGGTGTGCGTCGAAGGACTGTTCCACCACCATCAAAAAGCTCGTAAGTTCCCCCTGCACCATTGCTTCAGCCAACGCCGGCTTGGTGCCCACCTCGTTATAAACAGTTTGCCTGCTCACCCCAACTGCGTCTGCTACCTGACTCATGGTGACTGACGCCCAACCATTTTCAGCAGTCAGCGAGATGGCAGCGTCGACAATTCTTTGCCGAAGAGACTCAACGGTCATCGAGTTACCGACCAGCAACGAACACTGGGACAAAATCGATCTTGTCGCGCACACCGCAATCCGGGCAACACCATGTCTCCGGAATCGATTGCCAGGTAGTACCGGCCGGGAAACCCTCTCGGGCATCACCGCGCTCTAAGACGTAGCGGTAATCGCAACTGGGGCAGCGGTACTCATTGGCGGCAACATTCTTGGAGGAAGAGACTTTTGTTGCTAGTGCCTCACGAGCCAGGATCGACGATGCATCTTCATAACCCCACGCCGCCACAATCCGATCACGTTTGCGCGGGCTGATGTTTGCCCGCGACATGTCACCAGCAAAGTGCGCAGCAACCCGCGGATCCATGACCCGTCGCCAAGCGAAGGGAACGAGTGAAAGCAAGATCATTCCGGCATAGCCCGTGGGTAGGGCCGGTGATTCGGCATAGTCGCGCAACGACTGATAGCGCCGAGTAGGCGCGGAGTGATGATCGCTATGGCGTTGCAGGTGATAGAGCAGCACGTTGGTGGCAATGTTGTTGGAGTTCCAACTATGAGTTGGATCGACCCGCTCGTATCGTTCCTTGCCCGGAACGCCAACGATTTGCCGGAGCATCCCGTAGTGCTCGAGATAATTGACTGCTTCGAGCAACGTGATCGCTATGAGCGCCTGCAGGATCAGATACGGGAAAATCCCCACACCGAGCCAGATCATCATGACCGCCCACACAGCTGCAGTCATCAGCCATGAGTTGAGCACGTCGTTACCGATACGGAATGGATGCTGACCGCGTCTGGCGAGCCGCTGCGACTCCAACCGCCAAGCACTGCGCAGCGAACCGATAACCGTGCGCGGCCAATATTGATAGAAGTTTTCGCCCACTCGACTACTCGCCGGATCAGCAGGAGTAGCTACTCGAACGTGATGCCCGCGGTTATGTTCAATGTAGAAGTGACCGTAACAACTTTGTGCGAGGGCAATCTTGGCTAGCCAACGCTCATGGCTCTCTTTCTTGTGGCCAAGCTCGTGAGCGGTGTTGATGCCGATGCCCCCGATGAAGCCCACAGTGATCGCAAGTCCAATCTTGTTGGCAACGGAAAGGTCGCCCAATGCGATGAAGGCGAATGCAGCGATGAACCCGGCGTACTGAACGGGAAGGAATAGGTAGGTAATCCAGCGGTAGTACCTGTCTTGTTCCAAGCTTTCGATGATGTGATCGGGTGGATTTGATTGATCGAGGCCTGCGAGCAGATCAATGATCGGAACCAGGCCCAAAATCACGATGGGTCCGATCCAGAGCCACACTCCTTGCCCGGTCCAGGTGAAGAGTCCGATAGCCACGAATGGAAGTAAGGGCATGACCAAGGCAACAAGCCACAAGAAACGCTTGCGGTCTTGCCACGAATCCATCGAACTACGTGAGACCGTGCCGCTGCTCTCTGAGATAGCCACGTGACCCCCTTCACACCTGATTTACAAAATGTAGATACTTGTAAAGCAAGTGTCAAGGGTTCCCACGAACTAAGTGATCAGCCCCCGGCTAATTCCCAAAAGCTTGACGGTGCCGTCTTCCCCAACCTGAGGAACCGCCTGCACCTCGCACTCATATGTGCTGCCATCAGCGCGCAGGTATGTGAGGAAACCGGTGAATGGAATTAACTCCTCACCCTTGCTCGCCGCTTCAGCTAGTGCCTGCATGTAGGCCGCTGAATTAATGGCCGATTCAGGAGTAAGAATTTGCTCCAGCATCTGAGCTTTCGCTTCCTCCGCCGAAATCCCTCGAACCTCATACACCTCTGAACTGACGAATTCGATTGTGCCGTCCAGTGCCATTCTCCACATAACGTCAGTGGGCAACTCCCCCAGTGGAACCTCACTGCGCTCATTTCGATTTTCGTCAGTCATACCAACTCCCCAGCGATTAACCCACCATGAGTTCAGCGCTCAACTGTGTGCCAGATCCTAGGGGTACCCGCGCCCATTGAACACATAATTCATCCATCATCCGTGAGCCAAGGCCTGTTACCCCGGTCTTTGACGTGCCATTGTCCAAAACATTCACAGTGAGCCTGTCCCGGGTTAATGAGATGGAGACACATACTTCAGTCGCTTTGCCGTGCCGAATGGAATTTTGCACAGCTTCCACCACAACCTCAATTGCGCATTCACTCGCTGTTGGCGACGCGCTCAAGGCTTCAGTTGCTTCAGGGGTAACTTCCCACGTCACGACGCAGGTGCCCTCCCAGATACTGGCCAAATCCTGACAACCCTGGATGACGTCACATGGCTCATTCGCACCTGACTTAATCTTGGAAACAGCTGCCCCAATATCTGCGCGGATAGAGCGAACCACCTCTTCATTAGGAATCCGGTGATCGCTTAAGCGCATCGCCGCAACATGCAAGGCCGCTTGCAGTGAACCATGGAGGGCGTAACCAAGCCGGCGGCGCACGACCCAGAGCCGTTGCTTCGAAACGTTGATAGCGGCGCTCAAGGCTTCGATGTGCCTTCGCAGGATCTCCTCTCCGCGGTTCTCATGCACATCAGTAACGGTCGCTGCAGCACTCAGGACTCCCATCAACGCTCCACCCATCAACGATCGGACAAGAGCCGACTGTGGAGTTGGGGAACCAAGAGCTATCACTATGCCTGCACCAATGGCAACCACAGCTGCGTTGAGAACAATCGTGAGCAACACCCCCCACCAGAGTCGGACCTGCCTCTCACCTGAAAGTCGCCGAACTGCTTCCAGAATCAACCAGATGATCACGCCAAGTAGCGGTGCGTAGATCAGTGCCGCGAGCACTGTCGCTAACCATTCAACTTGGCCAAAAGTAAAGAGGCCAACAATCACGGCTGCTGGAATAGGCCAGATCATTCTTGAGAAGACGATGGTTGACGGCAGTGAAATGTGTTCGACTTCGTCCTTGGTCGCAGGAATAGCACTGATCGGTGGCAATTTCACCGGCTCTGAAAGGTAGCGGCTCATCGGTCGAATGTCGTCGTCCACAAAATTCTGCAACGACATAATCAGGTGCTCCGGGTCACCACCTGCCGCTACGGAATTTAGCTCGCTATCGATATCGCGAAGCCTCGGCTCAACTGTGAGGCCCATCTGAATCGCGAGCCGCTCATCTAGCTCAATGATCTTCTGACTCAATCCGAGATCGAGTCGAGCCAACTCGCGCCGTTCGCCTTCCAGCATCCTCATCCGATTCGCATGTTCTTTCCGGACCGAGACTCGGTACGCAATCACAAGTAGGAAGCCGGCCTGGGTGATGACATCACTCACCCACAAATGGGTCCAATCAACGGTTGAGGACAGACCCATAAATACTGCAGTCACCTCCATAACGAAACCTCGCGCGATCATCACCAGCAAGAAAGTGATGAGTGTTGCTAACGACCAGGCGCGACTCGGGAGAAAACGGTGCAACAGTAAACCCAGTAAGGGCATGGTTCCCAGAACAGCCAATTGTCCGAGACCTGCAATACCCAGCCAGGCCCATGGAGAACCACCAAAGATGACACGATCAAGGGTGAGAGCCACCAGAAAACCGAAAGGGGCATAAATCCACGCGACCAGGGCACTCGTGGAGGAGGGTTCACCTAGCCGACGCCAGGCTTTTTGGACACCAGAGGAGCGCCAAGGACGGCTCACCTCTGGCTGCATTGGCACATTGTGTCCCAGCCGCAGAGCCAAAAACGAAAGTGCCTCTTCTTAGTCAATCAAACTCCGCTACATCCTGCCTCTGTCAGATATTCATTCGCTGCCGCGGGGTCATGCCCGCCGCGATGTAGCACTGATCGATGAACTCCATGTGGCGAACAGCCTCATGTTGGTCAGTGATGTTGGTATCTGCACCCTCGCGAATCGCACGGGTGAGGGCCTCAAGTTGATACGTGTATGAGGAACGAGTGCCCAGATCCTCGGTCCGAGATTCGCCATCAACAGTCACAGTGAGGCTGCCGTCAACGTGCGGACGCACAAACGATGGAACAAGGATGCGCCCCTTTGTGCCCAGGACCCGAACCTCCGTGTGGTACTGGTCGTATTCACTCACTGATGGATCTGCATCGAGGGCCAACATGTCGCATCGAGCAATCGCGGATCCACCGTTGGGCAGTAGGAATCGAGCGGCTAGTTCCGAATCAACCTTGGGTGCGTACTCAGCAGACATCGCTGCCATGAGTTTGGGTTCACCACCCATTGCCCGGGCGATGGAGCGAACCGCATGCAGGCTATAAACCCCGATGTCCATCATCGCACCGCCAGAGAGCTCCCAAGAAGTGCGCAGATCATCCACGCCGGGATCGGGCATCACGAACATCGCATCAACATCGCGCACTTCACCGATCTCACCGCTGGCGATAATCTCGAGCATCCGCAGATAGACCGGGTGGTAGGCGTGGTGGAAGGCCTCCATGAACACAAGACCGGTCTCGTCAGCAACGGCTGCAACCTCGCGAGCCTCGTCAGCATTGCTTGCAGAAGGCTTCTCTGCCAAAACATGCTTTCCAGCCCGCAGCGCGCGGATGTTCCACAGCGCATGCATTCCATTAGGCAGAGGGTTGTAGATCACGTCGATGTCAGGATCAGCGAGAAGGTCTTCATACGATTCGTGCACTTTGGCAAAGCCATGCTGGGTGGCAAATGCTTCACCGCGCGCCTTGCTCCGAGCCGCTACTGCCACTAATTCGGCGCCAATACTGTGAGCTGGCTGGATCACCGCCATGTCGGTAATGCGGGCAGCGCCTAGGACACCAATTCGTAAGGGAGCATTTGTCATGGTGAGACAGTACCGAACATCACCCCAAGCGAGATTGTGATCTCCACAGGTCAATCGTCGGGGTATCAACTGCGAGGACATCGATGGCCGCAACTTCAGCGGCACTGAAGTCGAGGTTTTTCACCGCACCGGCTGAATCTTCGAGTTGCGCCGCGCTCGAAGCACCGACGAGTGAGGTAGTAACCCGAGGATCGCGCAGAGTCCAAGCAATCGCCATCTGCGCGAGGGACTGACCACGCTCCTTGGCAATAGCAGCAAGCCCCTTAATCCGATCAAGGGTCTCCCCCGTCACGAGCGAATCAGGATTCAGGCTTTTGCCTTCGGTCGCCCGAGATCCTTCCGGGATTCCGTCGACGTAGCGATCAGTGAGCATTCCTTGCGCAAGTGGGCTGAAAGTGATTGCGCCAGCACCCACTTCAGCAAGAGCATCGAGCAATCCCTCTTCGATCCAGCGGTTCAACATGGAATATGAGGGCTGGTGAATCAGAAGCGGCACACCGAGGTCGGCCAAAATGCGAGCCGCTTCAATCGTGCGGGACGGCGAATAGGAGGAGATGCCCACATAGAGCGCTTTACCTTGCTGTACAGCGGTTGCCAGAGCACCCATGGACTCGGCAAGAGGAGTTTCCGGGTCGGGGCGGTGATGATAAAAAATGTCGACGTAATCAAGCCCCAGTCGCTGCAAACTTTGATCGAGGCTGGCGAGGATATATTTGCGCGAGCCGAGATCACCGTAAGGCCCAGGCCACATATCCCAGCCGGCCTTGGATGAGATAACAAGTTCATCCCGCAATCCGGAAAAATCCTCGCGCAAAATCCGGCCCGCGTTGATCTCCGCTGAGCCGTATGGCGGTCCGTAGTTATTTGCTAAATCAAAGTGGGTTATCCCTAGATCGAATGCCCGACGCATTATCGCGCGTTGATTCTCGATCGGCTTGTCATCACCGAAGTTGTGCCAGAAGCCAAGGGAAATAGCGGGTAGTTTTAGACCACTGTGACCGGTCCGTCGGTAGGGCATCCGCCCGTCGTATCGATTGGGGTCGGGTGAGTACACATCGAATGGGGGCATAAATGTGATTCTTCCATCACCGACACCAACGCTGACACCATGGTTATCCAGGCTTGCCGTGGGAACCTTAGATACCCACAACGAAAGGCTACACATGCGTAAGGCACTTGCACTTTCCGCAGCATTCGCACTCGCCGGGGTAACCCTGGTCGGTTGTTCAAGTAGCGATTCTGACTCCACATCCTCAGAATCACCCATGGTCGGGGGCATGACCGAATGCACCAAGGAGGCCGTGCAGCCAGCTGTTGATCAGGCCGCTCAGGCACTTGGTGCCGAAAACCAGATGCCCATTGATGATCTGATGTGTGCTGATGGCTGGGCACTTGCAGTCGGAGTACTCGGACCCAAGGATGCTCCCGCGGATGGCCCCCAGGGCGCACCGACCGCCTTCATCTTCCAGCAAGAGGGCCAGTTCTGGATCCCCAAGGATGCCGCTCAGGTATGTGGCACGAGCGAGAGCGATGCTGAAGTGCCGGCAGATCTCTACACCGCTGCTTGCGAGACGATCTGACGCACGACTTGATGTGACGCTCCACGAAGTTGGGCCCGCTCACCTCACCAGGTGGGTGGGCCTAGCTTGCTCATCGTGCTTCAGGTCTCATGTGGGCTCAGGCAACTCAGCAAATAAGCGCTCGGCCTCCGGTGCAGTAACGATCACACCCACTTCATGAGTGAGAAGATCATGCAGTTGGGTAGCACTCTCAATGTCTATTCGATCTTCGTCATCTGGTCGAATAATGAAATAGCTCTTATTTCGCAGTGATCGAATCTCGCCATCAAGAATCCTAGACGCAACTAAATTGTTCACAAACACAGCTTCAGGGTGACGATGCGAATAGAAGTGACCAAGTTCGCAATCACCTGAGCCGTATGGTGCAAGATCAAATCGATAGAGCGATAGCCCGCCATCCTTTGTGTACTGTTGCATGTGGAATTCGCCAGGCCGGTGCTCCACCACACGGTGAGTCCAATTTCCATCTTCGCTCACTCCGCCACGAAGCGGAACTGGAACGGATGGCCCATTTGGACCAAAGCCAACATCAACTACATATTCGGCATCATCGAGAGCAACGATGGTGACCCGATGGGTCAGTCCAGGTAAGTAGTCACGTCCATAAATGACGCGAGCCAGCTTGATATCCACGTCGTAGCCAAGTTCTTGTAACACCTCGAACATCAGGCTGTTTTGTTCGAAGCAATACCCACCTCGTCTATCCCGAACAATCCTCTCAAAGATGCGGGAAAGGTCTAACGAAAGGTCGTTGTGCAGGCGCACCCCGATGCTGCTGAAAGAAAAAGTAGCTACGTGGCTTT
>JANQZS010000010.1:7979-11048 GCA_030728405.1 Candidatus Nanopelagicales bacterium
CGTAGGCGTCAGCCTATATTTGTGCGATCACACGGGCCAGAGGTTCCCCCTAAATTTTATCCACTATCCCGCTTGAATCGAACTGTTCGTTTACAGTGGCGACATGACGAAAAAGGTGCAAGCGGCCGTTCTGGTCGCCCCCGGCCGCTATGAGGTTCAAGAGTTTGATCGTCCGAAACTTCCGGATGGTTCGCTGCTCATGGAAATGGAACTCTCAGGAATCTGCGGTACCGACAAGCACACCTACCAAGGTGAGACGAAGCAATACGCCGGAACACCTGCCGAGACGGATACCCCGTTCCCAATCATTCAGGGCCATGAAAATGTCGGCATCATTTCCGAGATAACTCTTGGTGCTGCTGCGAACCTCGAGTTCTATGGCAAGCCACTCAAGGTGGGCGACCGAATCGCAATGTGCCCAGACGTGGTGTGCGGCACCTGTTATGAGTGCAAGCACGTGATGGGTTACGTCTGGTGCGAGCACAGCAGGGCTTATGGGAACTCCTATTCTTCAGCGGAGTGGCCGTACCTCATGGGCGGTTGGTCCGAGCAGATGTTCATCAGACCCGACACCTTTGTCTACAAAGTGCCCTCGGGCCTCTCACCCAAGGCAGCGGTCCTTGTCGAGTTAATGGCCTGTGCGGCCTCGCTCGACAAGCTCAAAGAATTTAGTTCCATGTCTCACGAAGGAATGAACTCAGCTGACACCGTGGTGGTCATAGGTAATGGACCACTCGGGCTTTTGCATGTCGCAAAAGCCGACATGATGGGTGCCGGCCAGATCATCTCCACAGACTTCAGCGAAACGAGACTTGCCTTCGCAAAGCGGATGGGCGCCGACGTCACCATGAACGTTTCTCAGACAACCTCCGAAGAGCGCATCGCGCTCGTGAAGAAACTGACCGGTGGCCGAGGGGCCGATGTTGTTTTGCATATGGCCAACACGCCCCGCTCCTTCGTTGAAGGAATCGAGATGCTCAAGCGCGGTGGGATGATGCTTGAAATGGGCAACTTCGCTGACACCGGTGAGGTTTCTCTCAACGTGCACCGCCACATCTGCAGCAAGAACATTCGACTCATTGGAATCACGAATCATCCATCAACCGGCTATGGGCCCGCTCTCACACTGATGGAGCGTCACGCCGACCGCTACCCATTCGAAGAAATGGTCACCCACCAGTACACCCTTGCTGATGCTGACCGAGCAATGCACATGAGTATGGACACGACGAGTCTCAAGGTTGCAATGGCGCCAAACGGATTCGTTAACTAGTTATCGCACCTGTTAGCCGAGCCGGCGCGCTTGAGTCACATCCAGAACGAGAAGAAATGCGCCCTGCACGACAATTGCCGCGCCATCTCCAGCATCCATTCGCAACGTCTTAAGTCCTTTACGCCCACGCGCATTTATGAGAAGTCCACCAACGACGTAACCAACGTCTGCGGCTGCATTCACCAAGAGCAATGTGCGGAGTCCTTGAGCTTTCTTTATTTCTTGCTCAACCGTCAACGGACCGCGACGGCGGCGAGAAAGAACTCCCCCGCCTGCAATCAGAGCATCAATAGCTCCCCAGGCAGCATTTTGCCTACCGAAACTGACGAGATGTTGATTCGCAGTGCGACGTCCAACCAAAGCAAGAGTGGCTCCGATTGCAACGCTTGCTGCCGACCACGCCAAAAGTGCTGTAGTGAGATCAGTTTCTACCGATTCCAACAAATTCGCGGGCGCGGCCGATTGCCCTACGCGCATGGATTGATCCATCGAACCCTCTCAAAACGTGCGAAGTCTGCATCCTGTGAACAGATTGTGCCACCGTTTTCAAGCGCCAAAGCAGCCAGATGAACATCAGGAATGAGATCACCGCCGCGACCAGCCCCAGCCATCAAGTTCTCCATGATTTGCAGATGATCTGGCCCTGGTGTCAAAACCATGGTGATCGGTGCCGACATCCACGAGCGAACATCATTGATCGCAGCCCCAAAAGATTGCGGCACCGGCATGATCCGCGGGTGCGTGGTGACTCGCAGATATCCGGTCAGCACCGACCATGACAAACCGACGTGCTCGGATCCATTCAGTGCTGAACTCCACCATTCCCAAGCCTGATCGTTGTGTTCACTATCGGTATTCATAGCGTGGACAAGCAGATTTACATCAGGAACGATCACGTGACATCCCAAAGCTTTCGATCAGAGCCACATCACTTGCACCATCAACTAGTGCAATCGCCTGAGTGAGATCCACGAGAGGTTTTCCCATGGATCGTGGCATAGGAATATGGACAACTTCGATTTGGCCCCCAGGAATAAGCCCTCGGCGGATCAAGTGATTGACCGCATCACGAAAAGAAAGCCCTGACTCAACCGTGAATTTCTTTAGCAGCACGGCAACATCGTCGTCCAAGGTCAGGGTTGTTCGCATGCACTAAATCTAACTTGTGGACATCAAAACATCAACATTTGATGTTTTGAAGCCGATTCTTCTTGCGGCTCACTCACCAGATCAGGTGGATCATCGAGCAAGGAGCAGCGCAACACATCCGAACAACACCCCTGCCCCCATGAGCCAGATGCTGAGTTGCAGGAGCCGGTGCTTACGCCAGTTCCCCTGAGACATCCGGGTTAGTTGACGGGCAAGCGTTGCCCACTCTTGCTCACTGCACATCTGTTGGATTCCACGGATTAGCTCTTCATCTGTCATGAGCCGGACGTGGCCGAAGTACAGCAGATCAACTTCTTGCGTCTTTGAGTTCGCAAGTATCGGATAGATAACCCCGGCCGCGGCCGCCCCGCTCACAACCAAGAGCGCCACGCCAATAAAGCCAAACACATTGGCAAGAGGTGTCGTCGTTAAGTCCTTAGAAGAGACGAGCGCACCCGCAACGATCAAAAGGCCTACTTGCGAGGCCAGGAGAATGCTCGCCTTGAAATCCACTTTTGCAGCCCATTCGCCCTGGGTTGCATGTGCCTTCCAGGCGAAATCAATTCGGCGAGAATCATTGTCATCGGTCGGAGGAATCACGAATTCACACCCTTCATCCCATTTCCCTGCCGGGGGAAAGTTGTGCG
>JANQZS010000011.1 GCA_030728405.1 Candidatus Nanopelagicales bacterium
TCGATCATCTGCCAGCGGGCGATGTCCTCCCAATCGACGAGTGTTACGGCAACGCCGGTGTTACCCGCACGGCCGGTACGACCAACACGGTGCAGGTAGGTCTTCTCATCATCTGGGCACTCGTAGTTGATGACGTGCGTGACGTTGTCGACGTCGATACCGCGTGCAGCAACGTCGGTCGCTACCAAGACGTCGACCTTGCCGTTGCGGAATGCGCGAAGTGCCTGTTCGCGAGCGCCCTGTCCGAGATCACCGTGAACAGCACCGACTGCGAACCCGCGCTCGGTGAGATCGTCCATGATCTTCTGTGCCTTGCGTTTTGTTCGGGTGAAGATCATCACGAGCTGGCGACCTTCGGCTTGCAGGATGCGGGCTACGAGTTCGATCTTGTCCATGGGATGGGCGCGCCACACATGCTGTTCGATCGCGTCGACAGTTGCGCTCTCATCATTCGGGTCGGCAGCGCGAATGTGCGTGGGCTGCGTCATGTAACGGCGGGCGAGATTGACGATCTGACCCGGCATAGTTGCGGAGAACAGCATCGTCTGGCGTGCTGCCGGCAGCAGCGCAACAATCCGCTCAACGTCTGGCAAAAAGCCCATGTCGAGCATTTCGTCAGCCTCATCGAGAACCAGAACCCGGACGTATGAAAGATCCAGATCGCGACGCTGCGCGAGGTCGATGATGCGGCCAGGTGTTCCGACAATCACGTCAACGCCACTTCTGAGGGCGTCGATCTGTGGTTCGTATGCGCGCCCACCGTAAATCGAGAGGACCCGGATGCCTTTGAGTTTTCCGGCGCCTTCGAGGTCGGTGCTCACCTGCAGGGCGAGTTCGCGGGTGGGGCAGACAACCAGGGCCTGTGGGCGGCCCTGTGCTTCTACAGGAAGATCTTCGTAGGCATCATCGCTGGGCGCAATGATGCGCTGCAGCAAAGGGATACCGAAGCCAAGGGTTTTACCTGTGCCTGTCTTCGCCTGGCCGATGATGTCGCGGCCTTCGAGCGCCATCGACATGCACATTTCCTGGATCGGGAATGCGCGCTCGATGCCCTGCTGTGCGAGAGCTTGGGCGATCAAGGGATGTGCGCCTAGTTCGGCGAAAGTAGGGGCGACCAGTGTTTCAAGTGCAACTTCAGGTGCGTCGGTGCTTGTCAGGGGGAACTCCAGTTCGAGGGGACCGCGCTATGCGCTATCCACGAGGGGGGTGATCACCCGGGGGAGATCATCAACCTGCGCAATCAGATTCGAATGCCAGTTACCTCAAGTGTACCTGCTCAGGGGGCTAGCCTTGCACCACCATGACCAAAGCAGAAGTGGCTTCAACTAACGATCCGGTGTACCGCGAAGCCGTGATTGACCTATTGGGCGCACTTGCTTACGGAGAGTTGGTGGCATTTGAGCGTTTGGCCAGCGATGCAGCCCTCGCTCCCACCCTGCCGGATAAGTCTGCTTTGTCCGCCATGGCCTCTGCTGAATACCGGCACTTCCTTGCCCTCCGAGACCGGCTCGTGGAAATGGGTGTCGATCCTTACGTGGCGATGGAACCGTTTCGGGAACCATTGGATGAGTTTCATGCCAAGACCAAGCCCAATGATTGGTTGGAGGGTTTGGTGAAAGCGTATGTCGGCGATGGCATCGGCATCGATTTTTACCGTGAGATTGCCGCTTATGTAGATCCAAGCACCCGTGACTTAGTCACGAGCGTTTGTGATGACATGGGCCAGTCCGATTTCATCGTCGATCGCGTGCGCGCCGCAATCGCTGAAGATCCACGCGTCGCCGGTCGTCTCGCTCTATGGGGTCGCCGACTGGTGGGTGAGGCTGTATCCCAAGCTCAACGGGTTGCGGCCGAACGTGATGCACTTTCGGCGCTACTTGTGGGAGGTGTGGGCAGACCGAGTGCTGACCTCGCTGAGATCGGCCGCATGTTTGGCCGACTCACCGACAACCACACTCGGCGCATGGCAGAACTCGGTCTAGCCGCTTAACCCAAAAGTGAATGCTTAGGCGGTTGCGCCAAAGCCCACTCGCCGAGAACTCGATGTACCCAGTTCAACGTAGGCGATTTTTGATCCGGGAATGAGCAATGTGCGCCCACGAACATCGGTAAGTGAGAGCAGAGAACCGGTAGCGATTGCCTCGGTGATCCGAGCCGTAATGGCCTCGGGGGCCTCTTCGCTGTCGAGTTGGACCTCGCGAGGGGAGTCCAGAATTCCGATTTTAATGTCCACGTGTGACTCCTCGTTGTAGTGCATTGAGCGTATGGCGTTGAGCGCGAACGCTTGGTCTTTACCGTAAACCGTGGGGGCGAAAGCGCTACTCGGGAGGGTGGCTGAGTGGGAATCCGCTGATCCCACGCCACGCGAGAGATGCCACGAGTCCGGCTGCTTCGTTGCGCGAGATGCTGCGTTCTGAGTCTTTTAGCCATTGCGTGGCAGCCACCTGCGCTAGCCCCTGCAGACCTGACCCGAGCAGAAGCGCCTGGGAATTGCTCAGGCCGGTGTCTTCAGCGATCACCTCGGCAATGAGCACCGCGATCCCCGAGTGTGCTTTATCAACTCGACGACGAACCTCGGGCTCATTGATGATGTCACTCTCAAACACCAAGCGGTACACGCCGCCCTGCTCTTCAACGAATGCAAAGTACGCCTGCATCGTTGCCAGCACGCGGGCTTTGTTGTCGGTGGTGCTGCGCATTGCGTCGGCGGTCAATGTGAGTAGATCGTGAATACCTGCATCGAGGAGTGCGAGGTACAGATCCAACTTGCTCGGGAAGTGCTGATAGAGAATGGGCTTTGACACCCCGGCTCGGTCTGCTATCTCATCCATTCCGGCAGAGTGATAGCCAGAGACAACGAAAACCTCAAGTGCAGCATCGAGCACCTGCTCACGGCGTTGCTCTCGGGGCATGCGGGCAGGCTTGGGTTCACCCGCGGGATCGCGCTCCACTGAGATGGTCACCTCTGAACCTTACTCGCCAGTATTGGGCCATTCATGGCTGTTTCGGATGCTTCGCCGAAGTAGCTTCAGCGTGCGATCCCTCGTGAGGCTGCCGGAGCCCCGGAGCGGCCCTGATCAGCATGGAGTTCTTCAACCGTCGTAATCTGCGGGCGTGACATCTGCAAGCGAGGCCCTCACCATCAGGGAAGAGCCCTATCCCATCGAGGAAGTGCACCTGGTTCGCCGCACCCTCGCTGTGCGCAGAGCTTCCGCAGATGCCCCGCGGGCGATTTTCATTCACGGCCTTGGTGGTTCATCGCTCAACTGGACCGATCAGATGCATCAGTTCGAGGGGCGCTTTGACAGTTGGGCGCTTGATCTGGGTGGCTTTGGGATGTCGCCGCCGCCGCGCGATGGTGACTACTCACCAGCTGGTCATGCCCGCTCGGTGATCGAGTTGATCACCGAACTCAATTTGGGCCCAGTTCATCTTTTCGGCAATTCACTCGGTGGCGCTGTAGCTATCAACGTCGCTGCCCGTCGTCCGGATTTGATCGCCTCGGCAACTTTCATTTCACCAGCACTTCCGAGTTTGTATGCAACGCGTGGCAATGCGCATCTGCCTGCTATCGCAATTCCAGGTGTTGGCGAGAAACTGATGGCGAAGTTCGCGACGCTACCGCCCGAAGAGCAGGTGCGTGGCAGCATCGCAGGTGGTTTTGCTGATGAATCGCGATACCCGGAAATTCGTTTCGCTGAGGCAGTTGCGCACAACGAGGCTCGACGTGAATTCACTTATGCGGCCGATGCGTTCTTGTCCAGCCTGCGCGGTTTGTTGAAGTCATTCACTGACTTTGGTTCTGACCGGCCGTGGAAATTGGCCGAGCGCATCACAGCTCCGTCACTGTTCATCTATGGTCGCAAGGATCCACTCGTCGATTCGCGCACAGCCCATCGCGTCACTAAGCACGTGCGCGATTCACACGTTGTGGTGTTACCTGACACCGGTCACATGGCACAAATGGAGCACCCTGAGTTCGTGACAGCTGCTTGGGATCGTTTCCTGCAGTGATATCCACAGGTTAATTCTCAGCACTTTTGCTGTGCACCTTCACTCCTTATGGTCCGAGCATGGGTGGTGCAATCCGCAGCGTTCTTGCTCTGGGGATTCTGGGTGCAATCCTCATGCTGGTTTCGGTAGGAGCCGGCACTTATGTGGCGGATCAACGCCTTCAGAAATTGACTGACTCAGCAGCGTTGGCAGGTGCTGAAGCGATTGATCTGGAGATGTATTCAGCGCACGGTGCTGGCAGTGCCGCACCTATCAACAGTCAAGAGGCGCAAGCTCGGATCATGGAGGTCCTAGGGCGAGCCCCCGAGGTCGATGCGGTCGCCTTGGAAGATTTTTCGGTGTCTGGTGCCGACGTTCACGTTTCACTCTCCATGCCACTTGACCTAGAACTCGTGGGCACGACTTTTGACCTTGAGTTGCATGCGGAATCTCATGCCCGTCTCGTCTATACCCCCGGTGGGTCGTAGTCTGTCTCGTTGTGACCACGTTGGAGATCGCGGAGCGCATCGATCAGGTGCAGACCACCATCAACGGCATTGAGATGGTGCTCAACGTGCCCACGATGCGCGAGAACGTTGCCCTGCTCGAGGCTGAGGCCTCGGTGCCCAATCTGTGGGATGACCAAGAGAACGCCCAGCGGGTCACATCGAAATTGTCTTTCCTGCAAGGTGAGATCCGTAAGTTCGAGGCGATCAAGAGCCGGGTGGGTGATCTGCCGGTACTTTTCGAACTCGCTGAGGACGAGGGCGATGAGGCTGCCCTAGCCGATGCCATCAAGGAGCTCGGCGACGTCGAAAAGGCCGTATCTGAACTCGAAATACGCACCTTGCTGTCCGGTGAATATGACTCGCGCGAGGCGCTCATCACGATTCGCTCAGAGGCTGGGGGAGTTGACGCCGCTGACTGGGCCGCGATGCTGCTGCGGATGTATACCCGCTACTGCGAGCGGCACGGCTGGCCATTTGAGGTCTACGAAACCTCCTATGCGGAAGAGGCCGGCATCAAGTCAGCGACCTTTGCAGTGAAGGCGCCATACGCCTACGGCACTTTGTCCGTCGAGCAGGGCACGCACCGCCTTGTTCGTATTTCACCGTTCGATAATCAGGGGCGTCGTCAAACATCTTTTGCAGCCGTTGAAGTGATTCCGGTGGTCGAGCAAACCGATCACATTGACATTCCCGAAGATGAACTGCGCATTGACGTGTATCGCTCGAGTGGCCCTGGTGGGCAGGGTGTGAACACCACCGACTCTGCAGTGCGCATCACCCATATTCCGTCCAACATCGTGGTGTCGTGTCAAAACGAGCGTTCGCAATTACAGAACCGTGCAACTGCGATGGCGGTTTTGCAGGCGAAGTTGCTTGAACGACGACGCCAGGAAGAGCGGGCAAAAATCGACGCGCTCAAGGGTGATACCACCGGTTCGTGGGGAAACCAGATGCGCTCGTACGTTCTGCACCCCTACCAAATGGTCAAGGACCTCCGATTTGAGGAGGAAACAGGTAACACGGCTGCGGTACTTGATGGGGAAATCGACGAGTTTGTGCAATCGGGAATTCGCTGGCGCAAGAGCTCGGCCGCGTCCTAGGCGTCCCTGCTGTGGGGGTCGGCTTACACTGAACCGGTGATCCTGTTCGAGCACGTCACCAAGTTGTATGCGAGCCAGACTCGCCCTGCTCTTGACGATGTCTCCCTCGAAATTGAGCGCGGAGAGTTCGTATTCCTCGTGGGCCCCTCTGGTTCAGGCAAATCCACACTCCTGCGTTTGATCCTTCGCGAAGAGAACACCTCGAATGGTCAGGTGTGGGTTCTGGGTAAGGAACTGGGTCGGCTCTCGAACTGGAAGATCCCGGCGCTTCGGCGTCAGATCGGCACGGTGTTCCAGGATTTCCGCTTGCTGCCGAATAAGACTGTTTTTGAGAACGTGGCTTTTGCCCTCGAAGTCATCGGCAAACCGTCCTCGCATATCAAGAAGGTCGTGCCGGAGGTGCTCGAGGTGGTGGGCCTGGCTGGCAAGGAAGGTCGCCGCCCCGATGAGCTTTCCGGTGGAGAGCAGCAGCGTGTGGCAATCGCGCGAGCCTTTGTGAACCGCCCGCTCCTGCTGATCGCTGATGAACCCACCGGAAACCTCGACCCCGGCACCTCCGTGGGCATCATGAAACTGCTCGATCGGATCAATCGCTTGGGCACCACTGTGTTGATGTCCACCCACGATGCCGCAATCGTTGATCAGATGCGTCGTCGCGTGGTGGAACTTGAGGGTGGTCACATTGTTCGCGACCAGGATCGCGGCGTATACGGATACGCCCGCTGATGCGCGCCAACTTTGTAATGGGAGAGGTCGGCAACGGCCTTCGCAGAAATCTCACGATGACCCTTGCCGTGATCATCACTGTGGCTGTCTCGCTGGGTCTTTTCGGTGTGAGTCTGCTCGTGCGTTCACAGGTAGCAACGATGCAAGATTTTTGGTACGACAAGGTCGAGGTCTCCATCTTCTTATGCAGCAAAGGCAGTGACACCGCATCGTGTTCTGGAGGCGAAGTCACGACGGCCCAGCGCGACCAGATTGAGGCCGACCTTGAGTCGCTGCGCCCATTGGTCTCGGAGATTTACTACGAGTCAAAGGCTGAGGCTTATACGCGCTTCACCGAGCAGTTTGCAAATTCACCGATCGTCGACAACGTCACGGAGAACGCTCTGCCAGAGTCCTTCCGGGTGAAGTTGTCTGATCCCACGCAGTATGAAGTTGTTGCTTCAGCTTTTGCGGGCAGGCCGGGCGTGGAGCAGGTCAATGACCAGCGACAAATTCTCGATAAGTTCTTCCGATTACTTGGTGGCCTGCAGCTGATCGCGCTGATCATCGCGCTCACGATGCTGGTGGTGACGGTCCTGCTGATCGTGAACACGATGCGTGTTGCGGCGTTTAGTCGTCGTCGAGAAACGAGCATCATGCGCTTGGTGGGAGCGTCGAATTTCTATATTCAACTCCCGTTCCTGCTCGAGGCCGCAATTGCTGCCGGCCTCGGTGCGCTCATTGCCATTGGTGGGTTGGTGCTCACCAAGGTGGTCGTGATCGACGGAATCTTGGCCCCGTCCTTCCAGTTCACCGCCTTTGTTGGCTGGGACGCTGTCATCGGGATCGCTCCCATCTTGTTGCTGACGGGTGTGGCCCTGGCCGGCATCGCAGCGTTCTTAACCCTGCGCAAGTACTTACGCGTCTAATTTCAGCCCGAACCGCCCTGTGACCTGTGGGGCAGGTGTGACTTATGGGGTTAATCTGAGCAGGTGGTCCCCTCCCGCGTCAGCCGCCGCATGCCCGCATTAGGTGCCGGCGCGATGCTGACCCTGTGCGCGGTGTTTCTGGGCACTCTGGGCATGAGCATGGGAATGAGTGTGGTCACCTCTACAACGGTCCACTCGGCAAACCTTGATGAGATCCGCAAAGACAAGGCTGCGGTGACCAAAAAAGTCGCAGCTACGGGCGAGGCCCTCGACGCGGCCGGCGCGGTCGTCCGTAAGTCCATGCGTCGATTTGAACGCGTGTCAGCCCGTCTTGATCAAGCCCGCAGCGTGCAACGTGAAGCGGTGCGAGCCGCACGGCTCGCACGTGCGGATGCAGCAGCGGCAGAGGCAAGCCACAATCGCCTCAAGAGCGCCTATGCGATTGCCATTCGCCAGCGCACTGTTGTAGAAGGTGAAGTCGCCAACGTCTCCGCGCAGATGGACTCCATGATCCGGGCCGTGTACCAACAGGGTCCTTTTACTGAAATCGAAGTAGTCCTGAGCGCATCCGATCCGGGTGACTTCGCAACTCGGTTGGCATCGGTCGACACGATCTCTCGAACGCAAGCTGGCATGGAGCGTGCGTTGCTTGCGACCAAAGGTGAATTGGTGCTCCAGGGTGTTCGCCTAGAGACTCTTCGCCTCGACGCAGCAGCCGCACAGGAATCAGCTGAGCGCGCGAGTGTGCGCGCGAGTGAAGCCGAGTCGCGAGCAAAAGCCCAACAGCAGCGTTTGAGCAGTCTGGCAAAAAAACGAAGCGCAGCACTCGCAGCAGCCCGTGTGCACAAATCCAAAATCATGTCGCGGCTCATCGAATTGGAACAGGAGCAAGAACGATTGGCACAAGCTGCAGCCAAAGCTGCGCGCGAAGAAGCCCGCAGACGCGCTGCCGCAGCAGCAGCCGGCAATGCCATCGCCCCCACCGGCAGCCTGCGGTGGCCGGTTGATTCCGGTTCGATTTCAGCTCGGGTAGGGCCGCGAACGCACCCAGTCTTCGGATACGCCTCGTGTCACACCGGTGTCGATGTTGCAGCCCCTTCAGGCACGCCCGTACTGGCAGCGGCGTCTGGAACCGTCGCAGATATCACCAGCGGCGGTGCATACGGAAATGCCGTTCTGATCGCCCACGGCGATGGCCTCACCACCTTTTACGCTCACCTATCTTCGGTAGCCGTTCAAGTTGGTCGGCAGGTCGATAAAGGTCAATCGGTAGGCGGGATTGGATCCACCGGATGGTCCACGGGCCCGCATCTGCATTTTGAGACCCGAATAAATGGAAGCGCCTATGATCCACTGGGCTGGTTCGGCGGTTCCCGAGCACCGGTGAACTGCTGACATATAAACGGCTACCTGAGGAGAAGTGATGAGTACACCCTCACCTCTTGCTCCTGTGCCGAGGAGCCTTTCCACTCGCGGCTGGATCGCCTTGGGCCTCGTCCTTGCTCTCATCGTGCTCGCCTATGTGCTCGTCGCTCGGTTCTATAACGCTGAGGGTGGGATCCAAGTAACGGGCGGAAACACCGCGACTACTTCAGCAGAACTCATGGTGTCGATCGAGCCACTGGCGATGGATGCCCTGGGCAACAACGCGACCCTGCGGCTCGTCTTCGATGCCGAAGACTCTTCTGTGTTGAACTCGGATGGCCGGTTGGCTAAGAACGTCCGCGTCACAATCTCAAGCCCTGATGGTTCCCAAGAGTTCAAGTTTCCTGCGGGCACATTGCTTGGCCGAGCGGAAGCGCTCGTCGGCACTAATGGTGAAGTTGCCACATATCCATTCGATTCACATGACGCAGTTGTAGCGCTCGTCATCGATACCTATGAGCGCCAATCCGATGGCACATTCCTCTCGCAGGGTGGAGTGACGTTTAAAACGACGGCAACGGGTGGCGTAAACGGGTGGGACACTGAGTTGATTCTCCCTGACACCGTCAGTGATGGGGCGATCCTCGGAGCTAATTTCCAGAGGGCCTTTTCCACCCAAGTCTTTGCAGTCTTGATGATTTCACTCGGACTGATTCTTGCCGCATTGTCATTGTTCGTAGGAATTTTGGTCACCACGAATCGGCGCAAAATGGAAGTGGCGCTGCTTCCGTGGACAGCAGGTTTGCTGTTTGCGCTTCCTTTGCTGCGCTCCTACCTACCCAACAGTCCGCCCATCGGTGCATCCATCGATATCTATGTTTATTTGTGGGTTATTGCTATGGCGGTTTCGGCTGCTGTGCTTGTCATCTTCTCGTGGATAAGACAAGGTCGCGCTCAGCTCGAGATGAATGAACAGGTGAATTCCCGTGCCTCGTGAAACTGGGAAAATTCTGGTGTCCCAAAACAAGAAGGCACGGCACGACTACTCCATCGAAGACGTATTTGAAGCCGGCATGGTGTTGACCGGAACTGAGGTCAAGTCTTTAAGGGCCGGGCGTGCGAGCCTGACTGATGGTTACGCCTTGTACGAGAACGGTGAGATCTGGTTGCGCGGAATCCACATTCCTGAGTATGACCTTGGCACTTGGACCAACCACGAGCCGCGTCGTCCTCGAAAACTTCTCATGCGCAAAGATGAAATACGACGCATTGCCGGCAAGGTCAAAGACACCGGTGTGACTCTCGTGCCACTGAGCCTCTACTTCAAGGACGGTTACGCCAAAGTCGAGATCGCGGTCGCCCGCGGTCGCAAGAGCTACGACAAGCGTCAAGCGATCGCCGAGCGTGAGTCCAAGCGTGAAGCGGATCGGGCAACGGGGCGCAGATCAAAGGGTGCTGAGTAAGTCAAGTTCCTTATACATTGCCAGAATCCGAATGGATGTATCTGGTGTGTCATTACCCGCGCGTGTGGGTGACCAATCCCGTTCCGGCAATCGGGTGTAACCCAGATTTTCGTAGAAATTGATCGCGCGCTCATTCAAATCAATAGCACTGATCACCATGCGCTGGGCGCCAAATGCCGTGGCTTGAGTCTCGCTCTGTGCAACGAGTGCCCCACCAATTCCGTTTCCCCACGCTCCAGGCGCGATCGCAAGAAATCGAAACTCATACTCATCAGGACCCGCCAGGACGGCTGGGCTCTGGCCGTCGGGTGGGCAGAGGCAAATGGTTCCGACTATCTCCCCATCAATCGTCGCAACCAGCGTGTAGTTCATCCGCGGGCCTACTTCTCGCAGAGTGGCTGCGTAAGCATCGCCTTCTGAAAGGTGCTCACCTGCAACATAGGCCGCCACGACGAGTTCGCCAACTGCTCCTACTTCTTCAGGGGCAATGGGGCGAATGATCACCCGGGCACGTTAGCGCGTTGCCACCTTGATTTGGGTATTCCCACCATGCGGGCGTACCCTTAGATAGCAGATCATCGCTCACACGATCAGCACTTTGATAAATGAATAGAGGGGGTGACAGGTTTCGACGGACAGATGTTTTGACCGGAGAAGCGTGTCGAGAATCAAGGTGATCTCGTTAAACATCCTTGAAAACAAATAACTGCCAAAACTAAGCAGTCTGCTGCAGCTTACGCCCTCGCGGCCTAAGCACTAAAACAGCCGTCAGCCCAATGCGTCCCCGAATTGGGGTCTGGCGTCGCTAGGGGACTCACCAATCGCTCCGGTTACGGGAGCGGGCGGAAAACCAAACAGTAACTGGGCCGCTCGATGCAGTGCCGCACGAAGCATTGAGGCCGAGAAGCGATAGCGCGGCTACACACGTAGAAGAACGGAAGAAGCCTGCACGGACCCGGGTTCGATTCCCGGCACCTCCAC
>JANQZS010000012.1 GCA_030728405.1 Candidatus Nanopelagicales bacterium
GTCAGGGGCACCGTTAACGCTGACACCAATGGGAGCTCGGCGTGCGACCCAACCCGCGTGGGTTGAAAACGAGTGGACACCACCGTGCTGAGGACTTCTGGGAGTTCCTTGGTGTGGGTCATAGGAGCCTTCGGATCCCCCGGTCCAGAGAGTAATTGGACAAAGGTAGCTTTCAGTTCGGGCAACTCTGAACTGATGGCCATCCGAACCTCCTGACCGGGGCGGCGGGACCATTCCTCGAAATACGCTAGGGCCTTCATCGTAATTCTCCTGTCTCGTTCATTTGTGGGGTGACTTGATCTGTGGGCGAGGGTCTATTGCTTGCGGTACAAACGTTGACGAACAAGTTCAAGGGCGGCGGCAATGATCAGAACTGAGCCCAGGACGATCTGCGCGGACTCACTTGAGAAGTTGAGTAGAACCATCCCATTGCGGAGAATCCCGAGGAGCAGGACACCAATTACTACGCGCCAGATGGCGCCTTGGCCGCCAGTGAAAGGCACCCCACCGAGTAGGACTGCGGTTAGGACGAAGAGCTCGGTGCCGACCCCCAGAGTTCCGCCGGGGGCACTGTTGAACCTCGCTGCCAGCATTATGCCGGCGATGGCTGCACCGAGGCCCGTCGCGACGTATAAGGACAACTTGATCATTTTGACTCGAAGGCCAGCGAGGTAGGCGGCCCGCTCATTCACGCCCACTGCTATGAGGTGTTTTCCGTAGGGCAGACGGTTTAGGACGATCATTCCGAGGACGACAACGACAATGGCAACCCAGACAAGGTTCGGAATTTCGAGAGTGCTTCCGGCCCCGAACGCCACCACTGGTTCCGGGAAGTCGAAGATCGGATTATCGGCAAAGACTTGAGCGATGCCCCGCCCAATCGCGAGAGTGCCCAGCGTCACCACGATTGGATTTAGGCCGGCCAAACTGACGAGTGATCCGTTCACGAGCCCGATCACGAGCCCAGCAGCCAGCCCTGCGGCGAGTCCCGCCCAGATGAGGTCCTGCTGCCAGAAGATGCCAGCCATAACTCCAGCAACCGCAACGGTAGAGCCGATGGAGAGATCGATGCCAGCCGACATCAGTAGCAAAGCCGTGGGAACTGCAAGAACAATCGTGGCGGCGCTCTGGAGGGTGATGCCTCGAAGATTCGCGAGGGTGAGGAAAGCATCCGACTGAGTGGCGAATAACACCATCAGCAAGATGGTTGCTAAGGGCAGGAACAACCCCAGCATTCGCGCGATCGGATCCGCCCCTTGCCTGTTGAAGAAGCCCAGGGCGCCGGTCTGTGTCGCAGGTTCATTCATATTGCTCTTCCCCAATCGTCCGTTTGATACTGGCACCTTCCCTTGAATGAACCAGCCCGAGCAGGGCGTCCTCCCCCAGTCCAGGCTCAACTTCTCCGATAAGAACTCCATCAGACAAAACAAGCACTCGATTTGCCAGCCGCTCGATCTCTTCTGGATCGCTTGACGCGAAGATAACTGCGCGACCCGGCTCATCTTTGACGAAGGACCTCAGGAGGCGATAGAGCTCGCGTCGCGAACCGACGTCAATCCCCTGCGTCGGCTCGTCCAGGACAAGAACCGAGACCGGCGCCAGATCATTGAGCCACCGGCCCACGACCAACTTCTGCGCGTTCCCCCCTGAAAAGCGCTCGGCCGACTGCCATGGAAATGGCGGCTTGAGCTGTACGGACAGGGCGATCCGTTCGAAGGCCTTGCTCTCGTTGTCCTTCGAACGCAGAAGGAATCGGGTGGTCTGCGGCCACCGTGGGAGAAGGACGTTCTCGAGGGCCGTCATGGGGCCGAAAATAGACATCGTGGAGCGGTCGGACGGGATCAGTGCCACTCCCGCATTGATGGCTGAGCGCACTGACGCCGGATTGTAGGGGCGTCCATGAAGAAGGGCGTGGCCGGCACGTCGCGGATGGACTCCACTGATCGTCTCTAGGAGGTCCGAGCGACCCGACCCGAGAAGACCGAAGACCCCCACGATGTCACCCTCCTTGATCGTGACCGTAAGGGGTCCAGTGAATCCTGAGGAGAATTCGTCCAGCTCGAGCACTGCAGCATTCGACGCGTCACGACTCTGAGATATCAACTCTGAGTCGTCTACGTCCGGGGAGATCGTGGTGACAAGAGTCTGCATGTCGAGATCACCACCCGGACGAGTCCAGACGATCTTGCCGTCTCGTAGGACGGTGACCTCGTCAGCCACGGTCAGTACCTCGTGCAGGAGGTGTGTCACGTAGATCACAGCAATGTCTAGATCATGCGCAAGCCTTGTCACCAGTTCCAACAAGAGCACGGACTCCGTCTGACTCAGTGCCGATGTTGGCTCGTCGAGGATCAGTGTTGCCGGCTCGTGTCGCAGCGCCTTGGCGATCTCTACCAGTTGCCGTTGACCGACTGACAGGGAACCAACTGTGGCTCGCGGATCGATATCGACCCCAAGCCGCTCGAACAGGGCACTAGCCCCGGCTAGTTGCGCCCGGCTGTTGATCATCACACCCCCCCGGCGAAGTTCAGCTCCCAGGTAAATATTGTCCGCAACCGTTAGGTCGTCGATGGCCTGGAAGTGCTGGTAGATGGTCGATATGCCCGCACCGAACGCTTCCGAGGGCGTGAAGCCACGGTAGGCACGACCACTACAAGTGATTGTTCCGGAATCGGGTTGGACCGCTCCGCTGAGACAGCCCAGGAGGGTCGACTTGCCTGCCCCGTTGGGACCCAGCAATGCGTGAACGCGACCCGGGGAGAAAGTGACGGAGGCATGATCCAGAACGGTGTTGCCACCATAGGACTTGGTCAAGTCTGAGATAACCACAGAGGCTGGCTGGTTCATTCTCAACCCTTCGCTGGGGTGGTGAGCAGGGACAACAATCCCGAGCCAACCACCGACCGATTAGAAACCTCGCTGGTGGGAGTCAGTTGAGGGCCTTGAACGAGGCGATGAACTCGTCGAGGCCACCCATCGTCGATGGTGACCAGTTTCGCGGGAGTGCCACAGTCAATATTGATCACATTGGACTGGAATTTAGACCATAGGGTTGCCTATGTCAATGGACTAACCGCCCAACGTAGTCGCAAGGTTGCAGAGTCGGTCTTCGCTGATCGAAGTGGTTGCAAACGGGAGTAAATGGTCTATAGTATAAGCCAATGGAAATTTGCCAAATCTTCTCATCCTGGAAGTGCGCCATCATGCATAGCATGCTGGCGGAAACCCAATGACTTCTGACCGTTCACCCTTGATCGGAATCACAACTAGGCGACTAAGCGCCTCGGCACTTCCCTACTATCCGGTAACCATGCACGGGCTAACCCTGGACTACGTGGTCAGTGATTACGCCCGCGGAGTTGCAGGCGCCGGGGGCACTCCCGTGCTTATTCCCAGTGAGGCACCGGTCGAGACCCTGCTGCAGTGCCTCGACGGCCTCGTGCTCACGGGCGGGGAAGATGTCACGCCATCCCTCTACGGAGCAGTAGAGGGGCCCCATGCCACGGTGCACGACCGTCAGCGGGACGAGTTCGAGTTGGCCATTATCTCGGCTGCACTCGCCCGTCAGATCCCCATTCTGGCCATATGCCGCGGTATTCAAATCCTCAACGTCGCCCTTGGGGGGACGCTCGTTCCTCACCTTGAGGAGGTTGACGGGTTCACCCATGCGATGACTGACATGGCTCCGAGTGTGCGGCGCCACGGGGTCAAGTTTGAATCGGATTCCGAATTGGCTCGTGTCATGGGCATCGACAAAGAAGCGCCTGCCAAGCTCTCGGTGAACAGCTTCCATCACCAAGCGATCCTGGAGGCCGGTCCCCCACTTCGGGTCGTGGCCTGGGCTGACGACGGGACGATCGAGGGAGTTGAAATTCCAAACAGGGCGGTCATCGGAGTCCAGTGGCACCCCGAAATGCACGAAGGGGTGGATCCCGTTTTCGCATGGCTCTGCAGTGCCGCACGCAATAATCCAGTCAGGATCAAGAAGGAGAACTCAGATGCACGTATCACATGAAGGTAAGGTCGCTTTCGTCACCGGCGCAGGGTCCGGGATTGGTCGAGCCATCGCCTGCCAACTGTCAGCCGACGGAGCTCGAGTCGCCGTGGCGGACATCAACTCCTCCGCGGCCGAAGAGACGGTGCGCCTAATCGGACAGAGTGGCGGCCTAAGCTTCGCCCTGATAGGCGACGTGCGGTCCCGGACAGAAATGGAGAAGGCCGTCGAGGACACGTGTCAATACTTCGGAGCGCTGGACCTCTTGGTCAACAACGCGGGTGTCGTAACTATGACGGATCTGGATGACCTGACCGATGAGGAGTGGGATTTCGTCGTTGACGTCAACCTCAAAGGCCCGTTCCTGGTATCACAGATTGCCTCACGGCGAATGCCTGCGGGGAGTGCGATCGTGAACCTAGCGACGGTCGAGGCTGAGGTTGTCGTGTCATCCTCGGGACATTGTCAGGTCCACTACAACGCATCCAAGGGTGGAGTGAAGATGCTCACCAAGGCCTTGGCCGTGGAGTTGGCGGAAAAGGGCATTCGTGTGAACGCGATCGCGCCAGGCCCGGTCAACACGGGCTTCAGCGGTGGGGACATCGAGACACCGGAAGCTCTGGCTTTCCTTTTTCAGAGACTTCTCGTGCCTAGGGTTGGGAGACCCGAGGATATGGCCCAAGCTGTCTCGTTTCTGCTGTCGGACCAAGCCTCGTTCATCAACGGAATCATGCTGCCCGTCGACGGAGGGTGGCTGACGCGGTGATGTCGCAGCTTTTGGTCAATGACCTTGAGTCGCAGGGGATCGACACCGTGATCGTTGCTGCCCCCGACATGCATGGGGAGTTGATAGGCAAGCGAATGTCCCCGCGAAAGCTCCGCGACTTCGTGCGCAAAGGTGTCGGAATGTCTGCCTGCACGTTTGGATGGGACTTGGCGCAGGACATCGGGCCGACGATGGCGTACGCCGGCTGGCATTCGGGATGGCACGACTTCCTGCTCATCCCTGACCTTAGTACCCTCGTGCGGGCATCCTGGTTGCCGAAAACCGCGATCGTCATCGCCGACATCGTTGAGGAACGGGATCACGCGCCGGTGGAGATCACACCGCGGCGCATCCTCCAGAAGCAGGTTCAGGACCTAGCGGCCATGGGCTACGCCGGCAAACTAGCGACCGAACTGGAGTTCCATCTATATTTGAACTCATTCGCCGAGTTGAGAGAGGGCCGATACCAGAATCGTCGGCCCGCCACCGGCTTCCACGCGGACTACAAGATTCAGACGATCAACTCCTACGAACCGTTCTTCGAGCCACTCCGACGACACCTCGACGAGGCTGGCCTTGATGTTGAGATGAGCCAAGGTGAATGGGGTTTCGGCCAGTTCGAGATCAACCTGACCTACGGAGACCCCGTTGAGATGTGTGACCGGCATACTCTCTTCAAGTTGGCGCTCAAGGATGCCGCGCAGCAGGCGGGCTACTCCGCCACCTTCATGGCTCGCCCGAACGCTGGTGAGGTTGGCTCCTCGTGCCACATACACCTCTCCCTAGAGGAGACCGGAAGCAGCGCAGAGGATCCGGGAAGATTCGCGTTCTGGTCGGAAACCGACCCGGAATATGCCAGCACCGTGTTGCACCACGCTGTTGGCGGAACGCTCTCGACAGCGCCTGACCTGATGGCGTTCTATGCGCCGACGATCAACTCCTATCGCCGCATTAACTCCAATGATTTCGCTGGGAGCGGCGCAACCTGGGGGTTCGACAACCGCACAACCTCATGTCGGGTGCTAGGTCACAGCCCTTCCTCGACACGTCTTGAATGGCGGGTGCCAGGTGCTGATGTCAATCCATATTTGGCAGCTTCAGCGCTCCTCGCGTCAGTGGGACACGGAATAAGGAACAGTATCGATCCTGGCCCCCCGCTCGAGGGTGATGCTTATGAGCGTGACAACACCAAGCTCTTTCCCAGGAGCCTACGTGAGTCAGTAAAGATGCTGCGCGCCAGTCACTTCGCCGAAACGTCGTTTGGTCCAGCCGTCATCGACCAGTACGCGACCTTCTACGAGTGGGAATGCAAACTTTTCGACGAGACGGTGACCGACTGGGAACTTCTTCGGTACTTCGAGAACACATGATGCGAAAGGCACAGCTTAATGTCAACTGATCCCTTGCAGAGGTGGACCCAACGAGACCTCGTGGGTGGTGTGCGCTCGACTCCGGAGACGGAACTAAGTGCCTGGATCTGCAACCCATCGACCGGGCAGCCGATAGAGACTCAGCGCAGCACGAGCACAATGCAGGTACTCAGGGCGATCCAGATCGCCGACGATATTGATCGTGCTGGCACCTGGCGGGACACGCCCCTAGAGTTGCGGGCCCAACTCATGGAGAGCATCGCGCAAGAGCTTGATTCCCATGCACCAGATATTGCGGAAGCTGAAGCACTAGGAACAGGGATTGTCATTTCGGTCACGCGCATGTTCGCTGACTCGTTGGGCTCAGTATTCAGAGATGCCGCCAATCGCCTTCGGTCAGGCTGGACGTCGACTGATCTCAGCGAAGAGCAACGTCCGGTGCGACTGCTCCGACTGCCGTGGGGCCCGACTGTCGTATTGGTCCCCTGGAACTCCCCCTCGGGTGTCGCCAGTAAGAAGGTGGCCTACGCGCTTGCGGTCGGAGCTCCTGTCATCCTGAAGGCGAACGAGTGGGCTCCCTACGGCTGTAACTTGCTGGCTGATGCGATTGAGCGGGCGGGAGTTCCCTCGGGTGCTTTCCAGTTGGTTCACGGTGGAGCCGAGGTGGGGCACCTCTTGGTGTCGGATCCGCGGGTGCGCGCCATCTCGTTCACTGGCTCCGTGGCTGTAGGCAGGCAGATCGCGCAGGCAGCTGCCCCGAACTTCACCGCGCTACAGCTAGAACTGAGCGGGAACAACCCGGCTGTCGTCCTGGAGGATGCTGACATCCGAGCGACTGCCTCTGAGCTTCGCGACGGCATGGTGAAACTAAATGGTGAATGGTGTGAGGCACCGCGGAAGATCTTTGTGCCCCGTGATCTGCACGATGAGTTGTGCGATGCACTTCGCGAGTCTCTCAGGGGCCTGCGAATCGGGAGCCACGACGACCCCTCCGCTGAGATCGGCCCACTGGCCAACGCGCAGCATCGGGGTCGTCTGGATGCTCAGCTGAGGGCACTCGAGGCCCTCGGTGCCTCCGTCGAGTCGGTCGGGGAATTGCCTGACCTTCAGGGATGGTTCTGGGCTCCGCGGCTCGTTACTGGGGTTTCAACCAATGACTGTGTTGAGGAGATGTTCGGGCCCGTGGTGACCATTCACCCCTATGACTTGGTTGAGGATGCCATCGCTGAAGCGAACAGCTCACCGTACGGTCTTGCCGCATACGTCTTCGGAACCGACATTGACGAAGCCATGGAGATCGGTGCTTCCTTGCGATTCGGAGAGGTCAAGGTCAACGGCACAAGTCTATTAGACCTGAGCTCGCGATCGGTCCAAAGCTTTTGGCGCAGTAGCGGTATCGGCGGCCACGGGGACGACGACGTCTTCGCGTTCTTTTGCGGTACGCAAATCGTCGGGGTTGACCGACTTGGGCTGCCGATCTAGCGACTCCCTTCGCACCCTGCCTCACTATCCCCGTCGGGCAGACTAGACGGGAAACTCCCCGGGTAGGTGTCTTCTGTCATCCACACTGCACGCGATTGGGTGTACTCGGCTATGGCGTCGGGCCCGCTGGAACGTCCCCATCCCGAGAGCCCGAAACCACCGAATGGCACGGCTACGCTCAATGCACGGTAACTGTTGATCCACACGGTGCCTGCCTTCAACTGGCGCGCCACGCGGATGGCGCGGTCAGTACGCCCGCTCCACACGGCCCCTGCGAGACCGAACCCGATCCCATTGGCTTGGGCGACGGCCTCCGTCTCGGAAGAAAAGCTGGAGACCGCCAGAACAGGGCCGAAGATCTCGGTTGTGAAGATGGGGCTCGCAGGGTTCTCGTCTCCGAGCACCGTGGGCATTATCCAGAACCCTCCAGAAGGGAGCGAAGGGTCGACCTCTCGTGTGGCATGCACCACGGCTCCGCTGTGAACCGCATTGTCAATCGATGCCCGAATTGATTCCCACTGAAGCTTATGGCTGATTGGCCCAAGTTCCGTCGCCACGTCTGCCGGGACGCCCACGCGCAGACGGTTTGTGAACTCGGCAACGCGGTCAATCACGCTCGAGAACACCGACTCCTCGACGAGTAGCCGCGACCCCGCAGTACAGGACTGCCCGTTATTACCGAACACCGCTGTAACGGCTCCCCGGGCTGCGGACTCAAGGTCCGCATCACCGAACACAATATTTGCGCTCTTGCCACCTAACTCGAGGACACTCGGGACGCCCAGTGACGCAGCGGTGGAGGCGACAGCACGACCTACAGGGACAGAGCCGATGAAGACCACTTTCGATACCCCGGAACCCTTTGCCAACGCGTCGCCGCTCTCCCGACCGTCTCCTACGACAACGTTTACAACTCCGCGGGGGAGCCCGGCGCCTTCCATAATTCGGACGAGCGCAAGGGTAGACACGGGCGTGTACTCACTTGGCTTGACAACAACCGTATTGCCACAAGCGAGTACCGCTGCGATGTTCCAGCAGGCGGTGAAGAGCGGCGCGTTCCAAGGAGTGAAAATCGCGATCACCCCAAGGGGCACGCGTTCAGTGAAGGCGAACCACGGTCGGGATACCGGAATTGTTTGCCCCATGATCTGTCCTGGAACCCCCGAGTAGTGCGTGAACATCTCCGCGCACTTCGCCACCTCAATCCGTGAGTCGCGAATTGGCTTGCCAGTTGTGAGCGACTCGATCTGGGCAAGGTACTCATTCTCTTCATCGATTGCATCCGAGATGGCACGTAGCAGACTGCTTCTGTGCAGCGCCTCCATCGACTGCCAGCCGGGAAATGCACGCTGGGCCGAATCGACGGACGCCTGAACCTGTGCTGCGGTTGCGCACCGATAACTACTGAGTTGGTTGCCGTCCGTCGGGTTGAAGAGGGGGAACTCCTCACCAGCACCCGACACGGGTTCGCCCTCTATCCATAGTGATACTTCGGGAAGTATTACCCGTGGCGCTGGTGTCATGTCGTGCCTCTTTCTCCGTCGATTGAGTACCTAATCGGCTGGCCGCACCCGGTCTCTGACAGGAAGGCTGGCACCGCCAGGTTGAAGTCGTCATTCGGAGCCAGGGTCGTCTCAAGGCCCTTCCATCGTTTCGCAACCTCTGTGAGAACGGGCACTGAAAGACCGAGATCTGCTGCGAGATCCGTCGCGAGGCTCGCGTCGCGTGTCATTAGGCGGTATGCGAACGCAGAGTCGTATGAGCCATTGATGATCCAGCGAGGTAGATTGACTTCGACCGCGGCGCTTCGTCCCGATGCCGTACCTATCGCCTCAGTGAGGTCATGCGTGTCAAGTCCGTACTCCAACCCGATGCTGAAGGCCTCAGCAACCACCAGCAGGTGCGTTGCCACCATGACGTTGTTGATGAGCTTCGTCACATTGCCGGATCCCGGCCCTCCCATATGACGCCACTTGCCTCCCGTCAAGGCGTCAAGAACGGGTGCTGCCACGACTACATCCTCGGGATAGCCGCCCACGAACGAACTCACAAGCCCCTCGCGGGCGAGACTTTTCCCCCCTGATATCGGTGCGTCAATGAAGACGCGACTCAGCTTTCGCATAAGTTGGGCAAGCTCTCGCGAGGTAGTTGGATGTGATGTACTCGTGTCAATTACCAGAGGGCAGTCAGACTCGTCGGCCAGCCATCGAGTCGTCGAGTCTACTTCGTCCGCACCCGGCAGTGAAAGGACAGCAGCATTGACCGTGCCGAGTTCGGATATGTCCGGGCATACGTCAATACAGTGCTCCACGTTTGAGCGGGCGAGAGGGGATGGATCGCAGCCGATCACCGAGTACCCTCGATCATGCAGGTTCAGTGCCATCGCGTGGCCCATCGCACCCAAACCTACGACTGCGACTCTCTCTGGAACGCCCCGCTCCTGGATCGATGGATCAACCATGAAGCCAATTTCTCACTAGGGTCGAGAACTCCCCCGGTCTTTCGATGAAGGGGAAGTGGCCGCATGCGGGAATGACGGCGAGGTCGGCGTTGGGGATGCCGGCGGCCAACGATAAGGAGCAAGGAGTGAGCGGCAGAATCCAGTCGTCGTCCCCGCAGATGACTAAGGTGCGAGCCTCGATGCGACTCAGATCAGCCGATGTGTCGAAGCTCTTCAAGGCGCGCAGATGTGCGGTGTTGAAACCCTCGGCACTGAAGATCGTGCTGTCCATCATTCCATCGATTACCGCATCATCGGGCGAATGGAAATAGAGCGGTAGCAGTCTCTGCCACGTCCTTGCCCACTGCTCGTCCGACTCCTGCGGATAAGAAAGGTCCTCTTCCACTGCACGCACCTGATCTTCGGTGCCACGCATGCGCGCATTGGCGATGGCCAGATCGAGGTGGTCCAACTTGGGGGCGGTTGCGATCAGCAGTAGTTCCAGCCCTGGAACGGGACTCCGTATTGCTAATTCTTGTGCGACATATCCTCCGTAGGAATGCCCTGCAATAATAGGATCCCGCAGCTTTAGTACGTCGAGCAGGTCAGTTACTTGATCGACCCAGATTTGGTTGTCGTGGATGGACTTGTAGTCAATGGATCGATCGGACCGCCCATTGCCCAGGAAGTCCGTGTAGATAACTCGGTACTCGTCGGCGAATCCGTCAAATGCTGACCGCAAATAGCCGTGATCCAGTCCGAGTCCCCCGTGCAGGACAACCAAGGGCCTGCCTGCCCCCCCTAGGTCCTCGACGAAGGTTTCACCACCGCGTGTTCGCAATGTGGTCATCCG
>JANQZS010000013.1 GCA_030728405.1 Candidatus Nanopelagicales bacterium
TCATGGCCTCCGCAAGATCGCCCATATACAGGCTCGACACGACATAGTCCTGGAAACCTGTGATGGAAGTGTGATGGGTGAACGCGTTCACAAAGAAATCGAGAATTCCAGAATTCTTGCTGCGTGACCACCCGAAGAAGTTCACTCGCAGTACGAGAGCATCTGGGTTTGCAGCAAGGACCGCCTGCTCACCCTGGACCTTCGTCCTGCCATAGGCAGACTCTGGAGCGGTCTCATCACTCTCGGTATAGAGCTCAGCGCGACTCCCATCAAACACCGCGTCGGTCGAGATATGGACAAAGCGGGCTCCCGCTTGGGCCGCCACCGAAGCCCAGATTCCGGGGAATCTGGCATTGACGGTCTCCGCCATCTCCGGGTCGCTCTCACACGCCTCATGGGAGGCCACTGCGACACAGTTGATGACCAATTGGTAGTCCCCCGACCGAATCATCTCCGAGTAGTCATCAAGCCCTTCTTTGACCTGGTTGGCAGGAAAGTAAGCGACAGGATTTCTTGACGCGCCCGACACCTCGTGGCCCATTTTCGGGAGAGCAAAGCCTAAATAAGACCCCAGGAAACCTGAGGAGCCCAGAACAAGGACCTTCACGAAGACTCCAGGACAAAGACACGATGCAACGCCTCAGCAACTGCCCAATCATCGGGCTCATCGATATCAACCGCTGCCCAGTCTGGGAGATGGAAGGGCACGAAAGGCTTCTCCATCATTGTTTCCCTGGCCTTCCACACGGAAGCCCGTGCCACGTACAGCTTGCCGGCGTCAAAGTAGCGTTGAGGGAGATCCTGCGTCCTAGTCAGCAGATGATCTGGTGAGGCAAGCGACATCAGATCACCCTCGAGCCGCTGAAGCGATCGCTCATGAGGAGAACGATGGCGACCTACACTCACCACAAACTTGTCAGGGTGTTCACGAGCGAGCCCCAGTGCCTCCGAGACCAAGTGCGGTGTCAACGTCGCGGTCGGGTAGAGACACATCACGAGCGTGTCATCATCTACACCGAGCTCGTCGATGGCGTGTTTGATGACGGGAGCTGTGCCTGCCGTGTCGGTGGCCAACTCTGCGGGGCGATCAATGACCGTAGTCGCTCCCGAATTGTGCGAAATGCGTGCTAGCCCATCATCATCTGTCGAGACAACTATCTGGGAAATTGCGTCTAATTCGATACAAGCTTCAAGGGGCCAGGCAATGATGGGCTTACCGTTGAAGTCTTTAGCGTTCTTACGAGGAATCCGTGTGGAGCCTCCGCGAGCGGGGATTATCGCGACGACGTCCGCAGACATAGGGATCCCCTAGCTGAGAGCGGAGGGCGCAGCCCCCGCCGACTTATTGACCAGATTGCCCTCAATCCAGGACTGCAACTCAGGAATGGTCATCCATTCCGAATTCTGATCACTCGTGTACACGAAATCTTCGGGAACTGCTTGTCCTGACTTCACCATGTCAGCACCTCTATCCCAAAGGTGAATGGCAGGCAGAATCTTGAAGTAGCTACCGTATTCGTACGTGGTGGGAGCGTCCTCGACACCAATCATTTGTTCGTGGAGCTTTTCCCCTGGTCGAATTCCCACCGTCTTCGTCGATTTGCCGGGCGCGACCGCTTCTGCGATGTCGGTAATCGTCATCGAAGGAATTTTCTTGACGTAGATTTCGCCGCCGACCATGTCCTCAAAAGCCGTCCACACAAGTTCGACACCCTCGTCGAGGGTAATCATGAAACGCGTCATCCGTGGATCGGTTATGTGAAGGGGCTCACCCTTCTGCGCGGCATCATAAAAGTACGGAAGAACTGAACCCCTAGAACCCATCACATTGCCGTAGCGGACGACAGAGAATCGTGTTCCTTTGGATCCCGCATAGGCGTTGCCTGCAACAAAGAGTTTGTCGGAGGCGAGTTTGGTCGCACCATAGAGATTAATGGGGCTGCTCGCTTTGTCTGTCGACAGCGC
>JANQZS010000014.1:0-8782 GCA_030728405.1 Candidatus Nanopelagicales bacterium
GAAGGCTCCCACCTCACATTTCATTGAGGGGGAGCTTTCTTCGTTGCTGGTGGACACACCTCACTGGACTTGAGACTTCTGACTTAGGGACCAGGCCAGTCCTTGGATCACAAGTTCTTGCGTGAACCAGAAAGGGTGTGGGGGTTCAACTCCCCCTCGCGCACCATTGTGGTGTCTTCGGACATCGAGGACAGATGTCTTCAGACATAGTGGACTCCCTGGTTTTGTTTCCGGGGCGTCTGACTGTTTTTGGTAGTTGTTCTTGGTCTCGTGGAGGAGCATCCAAATGGTGATGCGGCGTACCGGGCCTTGCATTGGGTTGCTTTCCGAATCATTGTTTAAGTGATTGGGTAGCGGTACGCGCGTACCACCTCAGCGACCTCGACCGAGTAGTTCTCATAGAAGGACTCGCGCCCAAGCTCCTGGGCGGTTAAGTGTTCTGGGAAATCACGCCACGTACGAATCGCCTCTACATTTTCGAAGTATGCGATGGTCACGCCCTTGCGAGTTTCCCGATCCCGGAAACCCACGTGAGAGATGTAGCCGTGGATCTCGGTGACAGCCTGATTCATTCGCTGTGACCACTCGGCATAGAGAGCCTCGCTATCGTCGGTGCGCTGGGAACGAAAAATTACGACGAACATGTTTTAAGCCTAGATGCGCCCGGGATTGCAGTCTGACTCACTGTGCGGTCCATATGCGGAATAGGTTCACATCCGACTTATCAAGCGATTCCAGGAATGATGAATTTACATTCAGGCCCGTCAGCTCGCTCCAACTGCCGATCGAGGGTGACCAGTGGCGCATCTAGTGCTTCTGCCAGTGCAACGTAGTACGCATCCCATGTCATCGAATTCCTCAAGTGCCCTACGCACTGCATCTGCTAGGGGGCCTTCGCTGATCACCTCATATAGGCATGATGCGTCAACGATCAGCATCAGCCGGCCATGGTCCCCTCAGTTCATCGAGGGCCTGCACCACATTTGACTTCCTGACGGGCCCACCTCGGCGCCTCGTGTGATCAATCCATTCAGTAACCGTTGGCCTAGACGCGTCGCGCTCGGCGAGCCTGCGCAGGTAGTCCGGGACAGTCACCTGTGCCTCTGCCGCACGCTGAGCCAGCTTGCAGTAGGTGTCATCAGGAATCCCGCGAACCTGCACTGTTTTGGGCGTGTTCGTATTTTCTCATGCGTCAACGCATGAAACAACCCCTCGATATTTCTGAGTAGGTGGAACTGTCGCCGAAAAAATGGGAAATCGCCCCGATCGCATTCATGATCGCGAACGAAGAGACTTACATGAACTTCGCCTGCCAAGCGTCACCCAGTGAATCGGTGAGCCGGTCGGTAGCAGTGATCTGCATCTTGGTTAATGCCGGTGCGTTGTTGCCCTCGGACTCCAGGTCCATGATCTGGATGTACTTCCCGAATAGCCGCACAGTCGTGTACTCGTGCTCGGCAAAGTTTGTGGTGGGATCACCCATGGTTGTCTCGGAGTTGACCCACAGGAACGCGTCGCCATCTTTGGCCTTCTTCTCGCCATTGGTGAGCTTCGTGGTGATGGTGAACGAGGTGTCATCGCCTGAATTCGGTGCAGGGGTGTGCTGACCTTCGCAACCCTTAACCTTCGCAACGATTCCGTCGTAGGCCTTCTTTGCCTGCTTCTCGTTCGCGAACCAGTGGATCTCCTGCTCGATCGTATTGACGTTCTTGCCACCAAGGCTGAGGACCTGCGAGGAGAGCACATCCTGGGCGCCTTTGCCCTCGATTGCGGTGTCGCCTGACAGTTCACACAACCACGGTGCGTCGGGGGCGCCCTTGGTCGAGTTCGCGACCCCGAAGTTCGAGACTCTCTGCTTGCCGATGCCGACCAGTTTCGCCTGCGTGGGAGTGAGCATGACGGAGTAGGCGTCGGCAACCGTTGTCGGTGAGAGCGATGCAGCTTGGGCAGGAACGGCGGACAGCGTGAGGGCTGCTGCTGCGGTTGCTGCGGTCAAGGTAAAGGCGCGTGAGATACGCATGTGTGACTCCATTTCTGAGGTGACCTCAATGGAATCACACGTTCAGGACCTGCCCCACAGTTGCCCCTCCGTCGGCGATGAACTCTGTTCCTGTGGAGTAGGTGGCATCGGCAACGAGGTAGAGCACCAGTTTCGCGATTTCGTCTGGCTCACCGATGCGCTTGATGGGTTGGCGCTTGTAGTTTTCTGGATCTTCGATGCCGGCGGTCATGGGTGTGCGCACGCCACCGGGATGCACGGACACAACACGAATGTTGTCTGCTGCCAGATCCAATGCGGCTGCTTTGGTGAGTCCGCGCAGTCCCCATTTGCTGGAGACGTACGCGCTGAGGTTCGAGTAGCCGATCATGCCGGCGGTCGAGGAGATGTTGACGATGACGCCGCTACCCACTTTGCGCATGGATGGCGTGGTGGTCTTGATGCCGAGGAAGGGTCCGGTCAAGTTGATGGCGAGCACTCGGTTCCACTCAGCAAGATCGGTGTCGGCAACGGGAGTGAATCCCACAACACCAGCGTTGTTGATCAAGATTGCGATAGGACCGTGAAGCTTCTCTGTTTCAGTGATGACGCTGTTCCATTGCTTTTCATCGGTCACGTCGTGATGCAGGTAGGTGATGCCAAGTTCCTTGGCTACCGCAGCGCCTTCGTCATCGAGCACGTCAGTGATGACGACGATCGCTCCCTCAGCCTGCAGTGTCCGTGCGTGAACTGCACCCATGCCGCGTGCGCCGCCTGTGATGAGCGCAACCTTGCCGTCGAGTTTTCCCATAGTGATCCCCTCCACTTGGCAGGGTAACCGCGCACGGGCCGCGTTGCTGTGCTGATCGGCAGACTGCCCGGTCAGTTATGTGCAGATGCCGCCGTCGCAACAGGGCTGGATGTAGTAGCACCGGGGGCAAAAGTCTTTTCCGCCGCGGCGTTCGAGGTCGACGCTTTCACACGCGGGGCAGGGCCCGGGCGCACCCATCATGAGTTGTTTTCTTTCATCTGCGGATTATGCATCGGATGCGTTCTTGCGGGCCTGATTGATGACTGTGGCGCCACTGACCAGTCCTTTTCGCCAGGGCGGGACCCCGTCGATTTCTATTTCGAGACTGAAACTTAAGAAGGTGCGGATCAAAACGATGATTGCCAGAACTATGACGTTATCGAGTGTGGGCGCAACGGCGACGGTTCGAATGAGATCGCCGGCGACCAGGATCTCAAGGCCAAGCAGGATTGCGCCACCGAATGACTGGCGCATAATCTTGTAAGCGGATGTGCCGCTCTTGGTGCGCATGTATGTGCGCAGTGATAACCACACCGAGAAGATGAGGCCGGCGAACAAAGTGGCAGCGGCTAAGACTTCAAAAACTTGGGCGACGAGCAGCATCACCTGGGTGTAGGTCTCCTCTTCCATGAGGAAGGTTTACACCCTTAGTGCTGAGAGATCTAGCGGCAGGTGCACTGCCGTTCGCGGGGCACATTGGCCATGACCTCAGCGACATGCTCGCCGCAGCCGGACCAGGTGACCTTGCCGCACTGGTGGCAGGGGGCGGGTGAACACATAGTTTTCTCCTTCGTTGATAGTCCCGAAACTATACCCCAGGGGGTATATGCTGTGCAAGCAGGTTGGGCTGAACTTTCCCGTGCCGCACAATGATCCCTTGTGAGAGTTCCCCGGTGAATGCCACCCGCCGCTGGCTGCCGGCTTACCTACTCCTCGCCCTCATCTGGGGCTTCTCGTTCTACCTGATCATGATCGGACTCGAATCCTTCACACCCGTTGGCGTTGCTTTCCTGCGCATCGTGTTTGGCATGGTGACGATGCTGATCGTCTCCGTGGTGACCCGAACCCCGCTCCCGCCACGGTGGTCCTGGAAGTACCTCTTTGTTGCCGCGATCGTCATGAACACGGTCCCGTGGATCATGTTCGGCTTTGGTGAGACACGCGTTTCATCAGCCCTCGCAGGAATCATCAACGGGGCAACACCGCTGATGACGCTGCTCGCCATCTTGACTGCTTTTCCCGAAGAACGCCCCACCCGGCAACGCATCCTCGGATTGCTCGTGGGATTTGTTGGTGTGCTCGTGGTGATCGGTATCTGGAACGGAATGTCGAGTTCGAGTTTGATCGGCGTACTTGCTCTCCTTGTCGCTATCACCTGTTACGGAATTTCATTTCCGTATGTGCGCAGACACCTGAGTGGATCGCGTGAACACAGCGGCGACCCAACCCGACAGCCGATCTCCTCGATTGCTCTGGCCACGGGTTTGCTCATCATGGCAACGATTCAGACCGCGCCGATCGTTGTAATCACCGGCGTTACTGATGCGCCTGTGACGTCGTCGTCATTCTTGGCTCTTCTCGCACTTGGTGTGCTAGGCAGCGGTATCGCCTACGTGCTCAACTTTCGGGTAATCGAACTTTCCGATGCAACCACAGCGAGCACGGTTACTTACCTAACACCGCTTGTTGCCGTGATTGTTGGCGCAGTTCTATTGCAGGAGAAAATCTCCTGGCACGAGCCCGTTGGCGCAGTGCTCATCGTGATCGGTGCAGCCACCGCACAAGGACTCATCGGACGGGCGCGTCAGCGAACCAGATAGAGCTTTTCGAAGGTGTACGCCGTGTACTTGCCCTTCGCTGGTGCAAAGAGCGACAGGCGTACGCCGATCGGCTCATTGGAAAGAACAGTCACGGAGACCGATCCACGCGAGTACTGCACACGGCAGTCATCGAGTGAGCCGGCGACCTTGGTGCGCAGAAGCGGGCGACACTCGACCGTGGCCTGAGCGAACTGCTTGGCATTGGTCAGCACTGGCTTGCTGAGCAGCACGGTGGTTCCCTTGCCCACTTTGCTCGGCAGGTTCAGTGCACGCACCGGCTCTTGAGTGATGCCGACCTGGATCTCCACGTCGAGTTCCTCGATGGTGCCGTCGCGATCAAGAAGAGTGATAGTGATCGTCTCGATTCCACGGAAGTCCGGCTTGGGTGTGTAGATGATCGAGCCATCTTCAATGGTGGCTGTGCCGTTACGCGGCTCGTCGACCTTTGCGATCGTTGAGTTTGCAGGTGCTCCGGGAATGTCCTCAGTAGTGATCACTGCAGGTGTGTTCGGTGCTACCTGCACGGTCGATTCCTCGGCGACGGTCGGGGTAGACGTCGAGGTGGGTGTCACTGTTGGGGTGGCCGTGGCACTGGCACTCGGAGACGCGCTGGGGCTTGCACTCGGGCTCATGCTGGGCGATGCGGACGGGCTTGCACTCGCACTCGGGCTCGCACTGGGGCTTACGCTCGGGCTCACGCTGGGCGACGCCGACGGAGAAGCTGACGGAGAAGCTGGCGGGCTCGCCGACGGCTCCACCTCTTCTTCTTCCAGCAATCCGGTGGCGATCAAAGCTTCGGTGCCCGTCTCGCAGTTGTTATTGATCAGCGCGGACCCAGCAGGCCAGTTGAGTCCGGTAAATCCGGTGAACGGCGGGATGATGTCGCCCCAGCCGGCAGCGGGGAAGATCGGTCCAGTGTGGCTTCCGTGACCGTTCTTGCGTGTGACCGAATCTTGGCTGACCACGATGCGCGTGTAGGGGTTCTTGACGCTGCTTGTTGCGTGACATATCACGACTTTGCCGGCAGGAGCGGTGGGAATCACTGGAGTGCTGGTTGTAACTGGTGCAGGAATCGCCGCTTCGGTGATGACGTCAGCGGCTACCCATATCTGATACTGCGGAAAGCCTGAACGACGAATCTGTGTGAACGTTACGCTCGAGACCTCGGTGCTCGGTGACATCCAGATGCTCGCGCCATTGCTATCGACACCGTTACCAACGATGGTCGACGTCGCTGCATCCCACGTGGGTTCATCTGTGCCGCCGCTTGCGTAGTTGAACGAACTAAAAATCCACTCACTCACGTCGATAGGATTTCCTTGCGCATCGAGTGCACTGATCGCTACGTCTTCCGCGTCGATATCGCCGAGCGCGAATGCCCAGGTGCCGGCAACAGGTGACTCCTCAAAAGTGAGCGTCATCGTGCCCTGCGGCTGGCCGCTCGCAATAGCACTCGACAGGTAGGTCTGACCAATAGATGAGCCGAAGTGGGTTCCGAACGCGCTGGCACCGGTCAGTGTCGCGCTGCGTGCCACTGTGAAGGTGCCGTTGGTCGACGTGAACGTCGCATTCGGGAATATCGTGTTGGTGAACGTAAGCGAACCGGTCACGGCTGGCGAATTGACGGCCCAGACTCCGTAGACCCCGGTACCGTTGGCCGCGTCGGCCATCGGCACGATGAGTGCGGTGGCGGCAACGACGCTCGCGACCGATACTGCAGATATGAGAGAACGCCGCATTCTGGTTCGCATAGGAGTAAACGCTAAATGATGCGCACGGTCCCAAAAAGGCGAGGGATGCCCATGTCCCCGAGAATAGGGACATCATGAATTCGACCGATACCGACGTCCTGGTTGTGGGCGCCGGTCCAGCCGGCTCGGCCACTGCCGCGTGGGCAGCCCGCGCTGGCCTTGATGTGCTGCTCGCTGATGCCGAGACATTTCCTCGTGATAAGCCCTGCGGTGACGGCCTGACCCCCCGAGCAATTGCCGAGCTCAACCAACTTGGTCTCAGTGATTTCTTAGAGGGCCGGGCGCGTAACTACGGGCTGCGGGCTGCTGGGTTTGGTCAGACCCTCTACCTGCGCTGGCCTGGCGGAAACCTGCCGGATTACGGCGGCGCCGCTCCTCGCCTTGAACTGGATTACGCCATTCGGCAGGTTGCCATCGACGCTGGCGTTCGAGAGGCCGAAGGGCACCGGGCCATTGACGTGCGATTCGAAGGCGGGCAGGTAGTGGGCGTCACGTTCGCCACCGCTAATGGCCCGAAGGAAATCACTTGCAGGCGCCTGGTGGTTGCCGATGGCGCGAAGTCCCAGCTTGGCCGCAAGCTTGGACGCGAGTGGCATCGCAGCACTGCCTATGGAGTTGCTGCTCGCGCCTACATCAAGTCGCACCGTAGCGATGATGAATGGATCTCCTCTCACCTTGAACTGCGCGGTGAGCAAAAGGAACTGCTCTCCGGTTACGGCTGGATCTTCCCGCTCGGAGATGGCGAAGTGAATATTGGTGTCGGCACACTTGCCACAACAAAGCGTCCGGCTGATGTGAACCTGCGCTCACTGCTAACGCATTACATCGATCAACAACGCGCTGATTGGGAACTCGAAGGTGACCTGCGCGCACCGTGGTCAGCGCTGCTGCCGATGGGTGGTGCGGTCTCCGGTGTTGCCGGACCGAACTGGGTGCTCGTGGGTGATGCGGCAGGTTGCGTGAATCCACTCAACGGTGAAGGCATCGACTACGGCCTAGAGACCGGGCATCTTGCTGCGCAATTGCTCGCATCAACGTCAGCCAATGCGCACCTTGATTACACCGCTGCGTGGGCACCGATTCTGCGCGAGCAGTATGGCGTTGCATTCTCGATTGCTCGCCGACTTGCTGGCTTGATTACTGTTCCTGGTTTCCTGACCACCTTTGGCCCTGTTGGTATGCGCTCGCGGTTCTTGATGACGATTGCGTTGCGTGTCATGGGAAATTTGGTGACGCCGGAGGATTCCGATGCGACCGCCAGGTTGTGGCGCACAGCAGGCAAGGCGAGTATCAAGCTCGACGATCGCCCGCCATTTAGTTAATTCGTGTCATGCCGCGATATTGAGAACCATCACATCGGGATCGACCAAGGCCTGCAGATCGTCGACGTCTGATGTGAGCAGTGCGACCGGACGAGGAAGTGACGACGCGACCTCGGCGACGAGGGCATCGAGCGTGACGTTGCCGCGCGTTTTGCTGCGACCGATGCGCTCACCCGCAGCCTGACCCAACGGTGCATCGATGATGCGTACGTTCAACGATGCGAGCAGGCGATGGATTGCAGCATCGCGCGGGTGGCCGCGCAGGACTTCTGTCAGTGTTGCTGCAGTCGTGACCAAATTTGCTCCATCGTCTTGCCACCTGCGGAGTACTCCACGGATATCGCAATGTGCCTGCGATGCAGCGGTCAGGGCGCTTGCATCCAGAACTACTGAGCGGATAAGTAATCCTCGTACTTTTGCCACATCCCCTCCAGCTTCTTGTCGACTCGAGCCATGTCTTCATCTGATGGCGGCCCGTACTTCTCATCCATGTAATCCAGGAAATCGATCAGTGCTCGCCTGCGTTCCTCGCGGGCCAAGATCTCGCTGACGTAGGAAGAAAAGTTTGTGTTCGAGGCGCGGGCGGCCACCTTGGCGCGAAGCGAGGCGGGGATGGTGATGCTCACTTTGTCGAAGGGCCCGGCGAGCAGGTCAATGAGAGCGTGCTCCACCGCGCTGTCGTCTACGGACTCCGAAAAGCCCGGTGATGCGTCAGGGAGCGGTTCAGCGGACATGTGAAGGATCCTACCGTCAGTAGGATCACATGGATACCTCAGTGCGGCAACCGGCCCAGAATGACTGGGAGCGCAGCAACACATCAACGGGTACTCGACTCCACGTTCGCGTGAGTTGAGACGTCACGTCACCGTGTGATCGATGATTCCTATAGAAGTCATCAAATAAACCCGCACACCCGGAAAGCGGAGAAAGTCCCGATCGGCGGTCAGAATGGCGGCACCGAAATCGAGGCTCGTCGCTGCGAGCAGAGCATCTGGCACCAACGATCCGCGAACATCAACGCGTTCGTTCAACCCTCGATATGTACGCCACCTACTTATTCGCGGCTCTCGTAGGAATCGCGTGTCTGCCGTCAGTGCATC
>JANQZS010000014.1:8792-10453 GCA_030728405.1 Candidatus Nanopelagicales bacterium
GTTCATCGGGTTCGAGGGTCAATCGTTTGTCTGTGACGATGCGTATGAAGGACGTAGCTATATCGGTCAGCACGATGAGATCGCCGCGGTCACGAAAGGCTGTGAGCGCATCTCGGGCCAGCTGGTGAAAGGAAGTCTGGGGACGAAATGCGTAGACCAACGCATTGACGTCGGTGAGAATCAAGGACGTTGGCCTTTGTCCTTATCAAGCCACGCGAGCACCTCACCAGTGTTGTTGAAGTCGATGCCGGTGGCGAGGAACTCATCGGTGAACCCACCTAATGAGCGGGATACGGGCAGCGGTGGCAGCTGCTGCACGGCGGCTGCGTCGGCCAGGTACATGCGCAGTGACTCCTCGAGGATTGAGGTGATCGATCTACCGGAGATGGCTGCCGCGGTCTTGACGTCTCGATAGAGGTCATCGGGGATCTGAAGAGTTGTTTTCACTGTGCCAGATTACCAGAAATCTGGCTTTCAAGGACCTTTATATGGAGGCGCCCGGTCGTGCGTCAGCTTTTGAAAACCTTCACCTCGGGTGAAGAGGAACGCTAGAACGCCCAGTCCTCCGTGAGCACCGCATCTTGCATGGATAACCGCAACGGTTCCATGCGTAGCACGGCTGGCGGGCCATCAAGAAGTGGTGGCATCTGCTCCATCAACAAGGCAAAACCACCCGAGGCTCGATGCGCGTTCTCTGCGTCTTCGTCTGTGAAGATTTCGAACAACCAGACGATGTTCGGATCTTCTGGGTCGAGCGAGACCATGAACATTTCGGTACCGGGCTCTTCGGCGAGGCCGTCTGTGTAGGTGTTGAGCATGTCGAGAAGGGCTGCGCGTTTGCCATCTTCACTTGTGAGGCGCACCAGCATGCTGCGCCGCCCAGCCAGAATTACCTGACGGGGTGTTTCAAACTCTGCGGAATCAGGCAACGTTCTCGTCCCAGTTATCGATGAACCATTGGTATGTGCTGCTCACGCCATCTTGCAACGTGATCTCTGGCTGCCAGCCGAGCGCGTTGATGCGCGAGGTGTCGAGAAGTTTGCGTGGCATGCCGTCGGGCTTGGAGGTGTCCCACTCGATCTCGCCCTCGAAACCAACAACAGCAGCGACGGTTTCCGCGAGTTGTCGAATCGGCAGATCGTCGCCCCAACCAACGTTGATCGTTTCCGAAGAGTCGTAGTTCTCCAACAACATCAGGCTAGCTTTTGCGAGATCGTCAACGTGCAAAAATTCGCGACGCGGTGAACCTGTTCCCCATACCGTGACAGTTGATGCACCAGACATCTTCGCTTCGTGGAAACGTCGGATGAATGCCGGCAACACATGTGAACTCTGCAAATCGAAATTGTCTTTGGGGCCGTAAAGGTTTGTGGGCATGGCTGAAATCCACTTACGCCCATATTGCGTGCGGAACGCTTCGATGTAATAGATACCAGCGATCTTTGCCATCGCATAGGCCTGGTTGGTCGGCTCGAGTGGTCCGGTCATCAATGATGATTCGCGAATTGGTTGCGTCGCATGGCGCGGATAGATGCACGACGACCCAAGGAACAGCAATCGCTCAACGTCGGCCTCGTGCGCTGCATCCATGATGTTGGTCTGGATGAGCATGTTGTCTTTCATGAAATCAACGGGGTAGGTCGAGTTCGCCATGATGCCGC
>JANQZS010000015.1 GCA_030728405.1 Candidatus Nanopelagicales bacterium
TCATCTGCGCGAACGCCACATCCGGGCCGGCAGCAGAGACCGCATCAGAATGGTCGGAAGAACACCCCACCAAGGCGATTGCGGCGACGGACAAAGCAGCAGCGATGCGCACCATGCGGGATCTCATTTATCTATTGTGCGTCACGCGCCCTGCCGCGCAAACTGAGTCCTCACCAGCAGCAGCGGATTCCCTTTGTGATGCCCTTTGCTGAGCCTGCAGCGGCGGTTCTCAAAGCTGAGCCGGGAGGTTTCACCGCCCAGAGAGGCTCCTGGCGGAATCGGGGAAAAATTTTGGTGGAGCTGAGGGGATTCGAACCCCTGGCCTTCTCATTGCGAACGAGACGCGCTACCAACTGCGCCACAGCCCCTTAACAAGCGGCCGTCAGGTTAGCAGTGACAAACCATCTGGAAGTTCTGCAGGGTGGGAAGGGCTCGGTCAGCCCGTTGCCGACTCGGGCATAGCAGTACTGCGCTGCTGGGCTACGACCGGAATTTCCGCAGTTTCATCGGCACCTCGAGTTGCAGGCGCGGGATCAACAAGATCGGCAGCGGTCACCCGAGGACGACGCATTGCCCGGGCAGTTTCCACCATGGCATTGCCAGTCCATTCGCCTTCAACGGAGCGATCGAGAGCTCGCGGCATGGACGTGGCCCGTGGAGCCGTGACATATGTGGGAAGGGTCGTGGGGACAGCTTCCCAACTTTGGTCGTCTTCCGCCCACGGATCCCACGACTCGAAATCGTCTAGATCACGCGTGCGAGGTGCAACGGCATCCATCTCGACCTCAATGCGCGAACGCGCTGGGGCGACCCGGTGCACCCGGGCAGATGGACGGGCAGCACTTTTGCGAGCAGGTGCCGTGACAGCGGAGGCAACAAGGAAGGCAATCAGAGGTACCGCTGCCACCATCGGCAACCACATGGGTGCCATCGCAGCCAGCGCAGCGAGCAAAGTGAGCAAAACGGTCAAAGTGAGCGTACCGAGAACCACTGCCCGACGCTTGGCAGCTACCTCTTGTGCATGGGTTTGGCGTTCGCGAGACATCAGCCCCCCAGTCGAATTTCGTCCAGTTCCGGCTGGATGGTCAGGGTGACTGCCTGAGCCAAGTGACCTCATAGCGGAACTAAAGCGAGCAGTTGATCGGACTTCGCTGATCTGATCGTGCCGACGCAGCCACATCGGAATGAGAACCGCCGCCCACAGAGCGATGATTACGACGTAGATCAGTCCCGTCACGAAGCGAAACTTATTCCCCTGATTAGGTGACAGCGCGCAAGCGAGCAGTGAAACTTTTCGTGTCGCGCTACAGCGAGAAGTCCTTGGAGGGTCGGGCAGATCGGATTCGCGACACCGTATTTGGTGAAATCTGTCCGCGAAAAAGTACATAGGTCACGTGATCTCGCCAGGCACCATCGATATGCAGGTAGTCCGACCGCGTTCCTTCGACCGTGTAGCCGACCTTCTCCGCGACAGCCCGAGAGGCAAGGTTTTCCGGCCTGATGTTGATCTCCAAGCGGTGAAGCAGCAGATCGGCAAAGCAAAAATCGGTCCCCATCGCCACCGCCATCGTGGTGATGCCTTTCCCGGAGACTGCTTGGTCGATCCAATAACCGATGTAAGCGGACCGTAGTGAGCCGAGCGCAATGCCACCGATGGTCATTTGCCCCACGAATCTGCCTTCATATTCGATTGCCCACGGCAACAACCGGCCGGCGCGAGCTTCACTTCGCGATCGACGCACCATGCTGGCAAAAGTCGGTGGCTGCTCGCCACTGTCCCGCCCTTCATCGGGCATGGTCGCATCCCACGGCTTGAGGTAGTCAGCATTACGACGACGAACCTCCTGCCAAGCGCGGGAATCACGGGTGCGCAGTGGGCGCAACCGGATGTCACCTTGAACCAGTGTGACCGGCCAATGCGGAGTGGACATCAGTTCGCGGGCGGCAGCATGGCGGTGAAATCAACGAGCCACGAGCGCAGGTCCGGGCCGAGGTCATCGCGCTCGCAAGCAAGAGTGATGACGGCCTGGAGGTAGCTGAGCCGATCGCCGGTGTCGTAGCGACGGCCGCTAAATACGACTCCGCGCACGCCGCCACCGGCATCTGCTGGAAGTTGAGCGAGCACCTGCAGTGCGTCGGTGAGCTGGATTTCGCCACCTTTGCCCGGTTTGGTTACCCGGAGGATCTCGAAGACGGCGGGATCGAGCAGGTAGCGGCCGATGATCGCAAAGGAACTGGGTGCGTCTTCAACCGAGGGCTTCTCCACGAGGCTCTCCACCTCGAGCACATCCGGTGTTGACGTGGGTGTGACCGCGGCGCATCCGTAGAGCGAAATGTTTTCCCGTGGAACTTCCATCAGGCATAACACGCTGCCGCCGAATTCTTCGCGCACTTCGATCATGCGCTCAAGGATCGGGTCGCGTGGATCGATCAGGTCATCGCCGAGCAGCACGACGAATGGCTCGTCCCCAACGAAACTTTCAGCGACCAGAACGGCATGGCCGAGACCGAGCGGGTTACCTTGGCGCACGTAATGAATGCGGGCGAGATCACTCGACGCGGTGACCAGATCCAATCGCTCCTGATCACCCTTTTCGCGAAGAACTTGTTCCAACTCCGTGTTGTGATCGAAATGGTCCTCAAGTGGGCGCTTGCTCCGACCGGTCACGAACAGCACATCGGAGAGTCCAGCCGCAACTGCTTCTTCCACCACGTATTGAATCGCCGGCTTGTCCACCACGGGGAGCATCTCTTTTGGGGTGGCTTTTGTGGCAGGGAGAAATCGCGTACCTAGACCCGCAGCTGGGATGACAGCCTTGCGCACTTCACCGCTCATGCGCCGACCCTACGCGTTTGGCCGGTCCGGTTCGGCAGGATGTGCCCTATGTCTGGGCATAAGCAGGAACCTAAGAAGGGTCCTGAGAAGGCTGAACTAAGGGGGCGGATCCGAGCCGCGCGCCGGGAACGGCTTAGTGCCGATATCGATGGCAGCTTCCGCACTCTCTCCGGCGAGGCAATCAGCAGCCTGGTTCTTAGCGAACTTAATCGCCTGAGCCCGATAACTTCGGCGAGCATTGTCGCTGTTTATGTTTCTACGGAATCCGAGCCCAACACAGCGATTCTGAGAGCCGATCTGCGTGCGAAGGGTGTCACCGTGTTGATTCCTCGCGTAGCGGGTGAATCACTCGAGTGGTGCGTCGATGACGATCAGTTTCCGTTGATGGAATCGCGTTGGGGGATCGTTGAGCCCACCGGGCCAGCTGTTGGTTCAGGTGCTGCACCGTTGCTGGCGTCGAGCGCCATCGTGGTGCCGGCTCTTGCGATTGACGCGAGCGGTTTTCGACTCGGCCAAGGTGGCGGGTTCTATGACCGGGCCCTTGCTGAACTAGGCAGCACCGATCGGCCAATCATGGTCGGAGTGATTTACGACGATGAATTCATCGAAGCAGTGCCCCGCGAAACGCATGACATTCAGGTAGATGTCATCGTTACGGAAAAGCGAGTTATTGCAGCAGTGAAGTAATCGACCACGTGATGTAAAAGGCCAAAACGCAGCCGGCGGTCATACCGAGGACCGCGAGCCAAAACATGCGGCGGGCTTCGGTCCACAATCTTGTTGCGGCCCAGCCAAAACCTGAGAACGTGGTGAATGCTCCGCAGAACCCTACGAGCAGCATGAGACGCAGGTTTCCTGAAGTGGCTGCAACAACGATGCCGGCCAAGGCAGAACCAACAACGTTCACCATGAACAGCCCGCGCGGAAAATCGGTCAGTGCACGATTCCGGTTCGCAAGACTTTCGACGAGGTAACGCAGTGGCGCACCCACTACCGCGCCCAGAGCAACCCATAGGTAACTGGTCATCATGAGGCTGCTCATGGGCCGGTCCTACGAGGTATGGTCTTCAAAAGTGTGGTCTCAAGCAGCGCACTCGCCCGAACTCCCAGCGGCACCGCGAGCAGGCCCGCGATCAAAGTCGCACCCATATAAATGAGAGCGGTGCCAAACTCTGAACCGTTCGCGGTGATCACCACTTCAGCGGCAAAAGCCGAGAAGGTCGTGAATCCGCCAAGGAGACCCGTCACGAAGAAGACGTGCACCCACGGTGGGGTCGCAGGTGTGAGTCGTGCGGCCACCAAGCCAATGGCAAAACAACCGACCAGATTGACCACGAGAGTGGCCCAAATAGTCGAGTGAACCAGAGGGGCCGAAGCCTCGATGGCGAACCGTGCCAGGGAGCCCAGAACCCCGCCCAATGCGACCAGCAGCACTCGCGAAAACGTCAACTGCTGCACAGGCGAACCCTAGGGAGAACTCGAGATTTAGCACTCCTAACCCGTGAGTGCTAATATTGGACCTTCCCATGAGGGGTTTTCCCAGGAGGATCAGTGCCCACGTACGAGTACGAGTGCTCTAGTTGCGACGCCACCCACGAAGTGGTGCAAAAGATGACTGATGCCACCTTGACCGAGTGCCCCGAATGCGGTCACTCCCCCATTCGCAAGCTTTTTACCGGTGTTGGCGTCGTCTTCAAGGGCTCCGGGTTTTATCGGAATGATTCGCGTTCGTCTGGCGAGGGTGGCACGGGCAGCTCGAGTAGCACGACTGCCACAAAGTCGGAAAGTACAAAGTCTGAAACTACAAAGTCTGAAACTACAAAGTCTGGAACCACGAAGGCCGACACAGGTAGCAGCACGAGCACTCCCAGCACAACGACGAGTGCCCCTGCAAAGACTGAGTCGAAGAAGCCCGCTTCCACAACCTAACGCTCACGCTATATCAGTGTCAGGCTGTGGATAGCCGTTCGACATGATCGACAAACCCACCTAGCGTCAGGCAAATGCGGTCACTTTCTCACCTGGCCGCGCGCTTTCCCAAGGTCGCTCGCGCGCTGCGGCGTCATCGAAGAATCGTTGCCGCAACCGTGGCCGGTCTCGGCGTGCTTTTCGCGTTAACGTCACTTCAACAATCGCCCGCACCTCCTGCGCTTCTTAGCGACAACCGCATCTCCGACAATCTGCAAGCTGGTGAAGTTGCCGTGCCCGTCACTCTCACGTCCGCATCATCTGCTTCGGCACTCAGTGTTGGGGATCTCATCGATCTTGTCGGGACAACGCCGGATGGCGATCCAGAAGTCCTCGCAACCTCGGCCAGGGTTTTACGCATCCCGATCACAACTGCAGTGAGCAATCCGTCAGTTCTCGTGGTGGCGGTGAACCAGTCAATTGGCACGACTCTTGCGCTCAGTTCCACCAAAAATAGCGGTGTGGCTGTCATTATTCGAGGTGCGCCAACCACGCAGACAGAAGGAGCGCCACCATGATCAAGGGATTCAGAGCATTTGTCCTTCGCGGAAATGTCATTGACCTTGCCGTTGCTTTTGTGGTTGGCGCTGCGTTCGCTTCCTTGATCGGCACCTTCTCTGAAGCACTTATTTCACCGATCGTGGGGATCTTCCTCGGCGGCGGAGTCGACGTAGGAACGGTCACCATCAATGGTCAGGTCATTGATTTCACTGCACTGATCAACGCAGTAATCACGTTCGTCATCACTCTGTCCGTTATTTACTTCGTTTTTGTTATGCCGATGAACAAGTACCGCCAGCGCACCGGTCAGGGCGAAGTTGACGCCACGCCCGCCGACGTCAAACTCCTCGGTGAAATCCGCGACCTGCTCGCAGAAGGCAAGAGCAACTAGGAATTAGTTCGAACTCAGGGTTTATTCGTACTCAGGTTCAAGCGCGGTGATGCGGGGGGACTTCAGCGCGCAGCATTGCATCGAGAGAGTCAAAACCGCCAGCGTCGTCACGCGTTTGTTCGGGTAGCAAATCAACGTCGAGAAGCGCCCGCGGAATATTGACCGAGCCCAGTTCAGTGAGGGATTCATCCAATGCAGAGCCGATCAGCTTCAACTCATCACGATCAATCACGAATGGCGGAGAAATCTGCATCGAGCCATCCGCGAGCGGGCGCACGATCACTCCGCGCGAGCGGGTAGCGAACATCAATCGTCCAAGAATGGTTGGGTCTTCTGCCAAAACGGTCGGGTCGATGGTCACGGCCCCGAGTAGCCCCACGCCACTGCGCACATCACTCACCCACGAGTGCCCACGCAACGGAGCGAGGGCACCTGAGAGCGCCAACGAAAGATCTGCAACCCGAGCAATCAGACCCTCGCGCTCGATGATGTCCAGGTTGGCCATGGCAGCAGCTGCTGCGCTCGCGTGACCGGAGTACGTGTAACCGTGCCGCCATACGAGCCCGGGGGTATTCCAAAATGGCTCAGCAACTTTGCCTGACACGAACACTGCCCCCATGGGCTGATAGCCAGATGTCAGTCCTTTTGCAGTGAGCATGATGTCTGGATCGAGGTCCCACAAAGTTGAACCGAACATGGCACCTGTTCGCCCAAATCCACAGATCACCTCATCAGTCACAAAGAGCACATCTCGCTCTCGGCACATTGCCCGGACTTCAGCGAGATAGCCCTCCGGTGGCAGGTATACCCCGCCGGCGCCAATGATCGGCTCGCAGAAAAATGCCGCGACGCGATCGGCGCCAACGTCGTCGATCTCTTTGGCAAGTGCCCAGGGGTCATCCCACGCAACGTTTCGCACGTGCGGATCGAGTTCGCCATAACCGTCTTTGTTGGCCGGGATCCCACCAAGTGACGTTCCACCAAAATGCATCCCGTGATACGAGCGGGTCCGCGTAATGATGATCTGCTTGGTCGGTTGACCCTCCAGAATCCAATATTTACGCACTAACTTCACGGCGGTATCGACCGCGTCAGATCCGCCACTGGTGAAGAAGATGCGCGCATCAGCCATCGGCGCCAGCTCAGCGAGGCGATCGGCCAGTTCGAGGGTGGACTGCGTCGCAAGATCACCGAAGTTGGAGTAGGACGCGATTTTGGACATTTGAGCAGCGACGGCAGCAGCGATCTCCGTGCGCCCGTGACCCACGTTGCAGTACCAGAGCCCGGCGGTGCCATCGAGGTAGTCACGCCCATCGGCCCCGGTCACATAAGCGCCGTGGCCTGATGCAATGACAAAGTCATTGCCCGCAACAGCGGACATATCGGCGAAGGGATGCCAGAACGCGTGAGACATGGTGCGCCGAGTGTAGTACCCGCACCACGTGAGTGGGCTACGGTCGTGGTCATGTCTCGACGATTCGTGCTCTTTGGAGCCACCGGTTACACAGGACGCATCACGGCAGAGGCCCTCACTCGCGCCGGGATGGCTCCGGTTCTAGCTGGCCGCTCAGCGCAGGCGCTCACGGCGGTAGTCGAGGCACTCACTCCTTTAGCTCCGAGCGGAGCCACCCCCACCTGGCAGGTCGCCGACATTAACGATCCGGCATCGGTACGTGCGCTGCTCACTTCACATGATGACGTCCTGATCTCGACCGTTGGTCCGTTCTCCCTCATCGGGAATCCTGCGATCGAAGCCGCTGTCGATGCTGGCTGCGTCTATATCGACTCAACCGGTGAAGGCGCATTCATCCGTCGGGTCTTCGAGGAGTACGGCCCCCTTGCCGAACAGACTGGTGCCCGCCTCCTCACCGCGTTTGGCTATGACTTTGTTCCTGGCAACCTTGCCGGCGCGCTTGCCCTTGCACAGTCTGAAGGCTTAGCCCGTCGTGTGGAGATTGGCTACTTTGTGCGCGGTGGTTTCGGGATGAGCAGTGGCACAAAAGCCAGCATGATGGCCGCGGTCATGCAGCCGTCATATGAATATTTGGGTGGCGTCCTAGCGACCAGCAAGGGCAAGCCCGCTGTCGCCTCATTTGACATTGGCAACGGAAAAATGCGCGACGCAATTGCTGTCGGAGCTACTGAACAATTCGCGTTGCCACGGCTCGATCCAAAGCTTGATGACGTGGGCGTGTTCCTCGGCTGGAGTGGATCCATGTCTGGCGCCGCGAGTGCGGGCATCGCCGCAGCTGCGACTGCAGCAAAGGTTCCCGGTGTTGGTTCAACGACTCTAGAAATGCTGACCAAGAAGTCCCAAGAGAACACCGGCGAAGGCCCGACTCCTGCTGAGCGAGCCGATGCGATCTCCATCATCGTTGCTCGCACCCTCGATGGTGTCGGCAGAGAACTTGCCAATGTTCGAGTGGAAGGCCCCAACGGATACGACCTCACGGCTGATCTGCTCTCGTGGGCTGCGGCAATGTCTGATCGCATTGAAGGTGCCGGCGCATTCGGCCCCGTCAATGCATTTGGTCTAGACGCGCTCATCGAAGGTTGCGCGCAGATGGGTCTTCGCGAAGTCTGATGTCCACCACCATCGCCCGGGAGGTGCTGGCGCAGGAGGAGTGGGAGCTGCGGAGCGCTGCCCATCGTGCACGTCTCGAGAAGTGGACGATTCCCCACCTGGACAGGCGCAGCCGCGGGATCAAGCATCCGGTCGAGGACTTCCTCTTTGAGTACTACCCGTTTTCCGTATCGAAATTATTGACGTGGCATCCAGGCATCGGGGTAACTCTCACCGGCGACGTTTCCTCGTTCACTGCTCCCACCTACGTAACAACTGACGATGGAGCCACCGTCGATGTGGGACTGCTTCACAAGAACCGGGGTCGGCTCGATGTAGCTATTCGCATCCTCGAAGGAACCCAGAGCCGCACTGCCCAACTCGGCTGCTTTGGTTTGCATGAATGGGCAATGGTGTACCGACTTCAACCAGATCAAGTTCGGCATGAACAACTCGACCTTCGCGTCACACCGGAAGCGATCGCAGCGACCGTAGACAAAGTAGGCCTGCGCTGCACCCACATCGACGCATACCGCTTCTTCACCGAGCCGGCCATGCCACTCAACCCAGTCACTCCGACCAGAGAGACGCAGCCCGATCTCGAACAGCCGGGCTGTCTGCACGCCACCATGGACCTCTACAAATACGCGATGTGGTTCCAGCCATTCGTTCCGGCTGAACTCGTCGCCGATACCTTCGAAGTGGCCATGCGCACGCGCGAACTCGATATGCGCGCTTCGCCCTACGACCTCGGCGATGACACCGTGTATCCACCAGTTGCCGTCGAAACGACAGAAGGCCGACGCGAATACGCCCAAGAACAAGGGCGAATCATGGAAGCGACAGTGCCAATCAGAGCCCAATTGCTCGAGGCACTGAGGTCTGTGCAACACAGCTACCTGAACTCATACGCCAGTTAGTTTGTGGCGTCCAATCTCCCGGCGAGTCGATCGCGCATTGCGATGCTGTACTCATTCGCACCAATTATCTCAACCACACTTCCGCGGTTTTCATACTTGAAAATGACTGCATCGAGTGCTGCAACTGTTGAGGCATCCCAGATGTGCGCTGTTGTTAAGTCGATAACAACAAAGCCCGGATCGTGCGGATAATCGAATTGATAAACGAGGTCATTACTCGATGCGAAGAACAATTCTCCGTGCACCGTGTATGTGACCTCTTCTCCGTCTTCACTGATCGTTCGATCCATGGAGACAAGATGAGCGACGCGCCGGGCGAAGAGAACCGTTGCAGTCACCACTCCCACGATCACCCCGATCGCCAGATTATGGGTGAACAGGGTTGCGATGACCGTCGCAAGCATGACGGTTGTTTCGCTCTTCGGCATGTAGCGAAGCGATCGAAGACTGTGCCAATCGAAGGTCGAGTAAGCGACGATGATCATGACGGCCACGAGGGCTGCCATCGGGATAATCGCCACAATGTCGCCGAGCGAGACAACAAGGATCATCAAGAAAACACCTGCAAGGAACGTCGACAAGCGTGTACGAGCACCTGAACGCACGTTGATCATCGTTTGTCCGATCATCGCGCACCCACCCATGCCACCGAAGAATCCGGTGACGATGTTGGCCACTCCTTGGCCCCATGACTCGCGAGTCTTATTCGAGTGCGTATCGGTGATGTCGTCAACGAGTTTGGCTGTCATGAGTGATTCCATGAGTCCCACAAGGGCAATGGCGATCGCGAATGGCGCGATGATTTGCAGGGTTTCCCATGTGAGCGGTAGGGCGGGCACGCCGAAGAGCGGGAGGCTATCGGGAAGCTCTCCTTGATCTCCCACTGATGGAACCGATAGTCCCAGCATCACTGTTGCGACGGTGAGCACCACAACTGCAATCAGTGGGCTGGGGATCACCGTGGTGATCCGAGGGAAGAGAACGATGATCAGAATTCCGATGGCAACCATGGGATACACCGCCCAAGGCACATCGATCAGATAAGGCACCTGAGCCATGAAGATCAAAATCGCCAGCGCATTCACGAACCCGACCATCACGCTTCTGGGCACGAATCTCATCAAGCGAGCAACGCCTGCCAACGCAAGCAGGATCTGAAAGATGCCACCCAGGATGACCGCGCCGATGAGGTAATTGATTCCGTACTCTCGGGCGAGCGGGGCAACAACCAACGCGATGGCCCCGGTCGC
>JANQZS010000016.1 GCA_030728405.1 Candidatus Nanopelagicales bacterium
CATGGCAACGGTATACGAGGCCCTTGACACCCGCCTCGACCGAGTGGTGGCGCTCAAGGTGATGCACCCACACTTGGCTGAGGACCCAGGATTCGTTTCGCGATTCGAGCGCGAGGCCAAGGCCGCTGCCCGACTCTCGCACCCCCACGTTGTCGGTGTCTTCGATCAGGGTGAATCCGATGGCCTGGTGTATCTCGCCATGGAGTACATCCCCGGACGCACCCTTCGTGATGTGGTCCGCGAGTTTGGTCCGTTGACCACCGAACAAGCATTGGTCTTTCTCGACCCAGTACTAGAAGCGCTGGTTGCAGCTCACGGAGCTGGCTTTGTGCACCGAGATATCAAGCCAGAAAACGTGCTCATTTCCGACGATGGCCGCGTCAAGGTCGCAGATTTTGGACTTGCCCGGGCAGTCTCCGACGCAGGCTCCAGCGCCACCACCGGAATGATCATCGGCACGGTTGCCTACCTATCGCCAGAGCAGGTCGAGCACGGGGATGCCGATGGCAGATCCGACATCTATTCCGCCGGAGTACTTCTCTACGAACTCATCACAGGCTCCACACCGCACTCCGGTGAGAGTCCTCTCGCCATCGCCTACCAACACGTCAACACAGATGTTCCCGCTCCATCGGGGATGAAATCAGACATCCCCGCTGAGGCAGATGCACTTGTTGTAGCTGCCACCAGGCGAGATCCAGATCTGCGCTACCCCACCGCTGCTGCATTCCTTGCTGATGTGCGGCGCGTGCGCGCTATGTTGCCCGCACCCCGGCCGTTTATGGATGTTCGCGACACCGTTGTAGTCGACCGGGCAACAGCTGCCAGCATGGCCGCAGCACATTCCACCCCGACGTGGCAGCGCGACGTTTCCTACGATGAGAACCCCACCAGTCGTCGGCGCGGACCCTGGGTGGCCCTAGTGATCGCCTTAGTGGTGGGTCTCGCTGCATTTGGTGGCTGGTGGTTAGCTGCGGGGCCAGGAAAGACCGTCCCGACTCCGGATCTGCTCGGCCTCAGCACTTCACAAGCCCAGTCCGCGCTGGCAGCGGCTGGCCTCACCTTTGAGTTGGCAGAGAAAGTTTTCAGCGAGGAAATACCCGCCGACGTTGTTGTCACCACCGACCCTGCTCCGGGAGATGGGGTGCGTGAGGCTGGCTCTGTGGCGGCAACCATTTCCAAGGGTCCTGAGCGCTACCAAGTTCCCGATGTGCAAGGACTCACCCCGGAGGCGGCAACTGCAGCAATTAATGCAGCCAATCTCGCCGCCGGTGGACGCGTTGAAGGGTTCTCCGATGACATCCCTGCTGGTTCGGTTACAGGTACGGACCCCAAGATTGGCGAATCCCTTAAACCATTGACCCCTGTTGACCTCGTGATCTCCAAGGGTCCCAAACCGGTGGTGATAGCCAACGTCGTGGGTAAGCGGGCGCCCGCGTCAAAGACAACCCTCGAAAGTGCCGGTCTCGTGGTGACGTCGTCGACAAAATTCTCCGAGAAAGTGGCCGACGGTCGAGTGATTTCAGTGTCACCTGCAGCAGGTACCAAAGTTGATTCTGGATCCAGCGTGGCCCTCGTCATATCGAAGGGCCCACCTCCTGTGGTGATACCAAATTTGGTAGATCTGCCCCGACGCAAAGCAGTGGCTGCTTTGGCAGCGGTTGGCCTGAAGGCACAAGTCGAAGCGGGCGCTTTCACTCCGCTCAATCGAGTGATCAGCCAGTCACCGGCCGCCGGCCAAGAAATACCTAAGGGCAGCACAGTCACTATCCGAATCATTTAATGCGCGGATCGATCGCTTTCTCATGTGCGAGGAGAGCATGTTTCACATCTAGCCCGTAGCCGTAGCCACCGATGCTCTGGGCAGCCACCACCCGATGGCAGGGCACAAACAGGGCCACCAGATTCTCAGCACATGTGGTGCCCACAGCACGGTAAGCGCGCGGTTTACCCGCAGACTCTGCAAGTTCTGCGTAGGAATTCACATCGCCAAATTTGATGGCGCGCATTGATTCCCACACGGCCTGACGAAACGCAGAACCCGGCTGTTCAACTCGTACGCGATCAAGCGCGTGCGAGTCCCCATCGCTGTACTCGGTCAAGGCTTTCGCTATCCGCACATCGGGATCATCGACGATTACCTCAACGTGATCGGGTAGGCGGCGAATGGCATCATCTAGTCCCCGAAAAGTTGTAGCCCGCACGACTGCGTTACCGGGTTCAATGACAACCCACATGTCCCCGGCTGGGGTTTGGTACTGCCCTGCCTTCAGGGCGTCACCAGCACTCAACGTTTGATGAGCATGTCTGCGACGAGGAAGGCGAGTTCTAGGCTTTGCTCTCTATTGAGGCGTGGATCGCACGCTGTCTCGTAACGTTCATGAAGGTTGTGCTCTTCGACACCTCCGGTGCCACCTAGGCACTCCGTGACGTCGTCGCCCGTCAGTTCGATATGAATCCCGCCGGGGAACGTTCCCATCTGGCGGTGCACCTCGAAGTAACCACTCACTTCTTCAATCACATCGTCGAGTAAACGCGTTTTGTATCCGTTTGACGATTCGCGGGTGTTTCCGTGCATCGGGTCGCACACCCACACAACGGGAATACCCGTTGACTCCACCTTGGCCACGATTCCGGGCAGAACATCGCGCACTTGACCAGCGCCCATCCGAGTGATCAGCGACAAGCGCCCAGGGATCCGGTCAGGGTTGAGTCGCGCCACAACTTCAGCAACATCTTCGGGCGCTGCAGTCGGACCAACTTTCACACCCACCGGGTTATGAATGGTGGACGCGAACTGCATATGCGCACCATCTAACTGCCGCGTGCGCTCACCGATCCACAAGAAGTGTCCAGAGACGTCGTAGGGATTTCCGGTGCGCGAATCGATCCGGGTGAGGGCTCGTTCGTAGTCCATGGAGAGCGCCTCATGTGCGGCGTAGAACTCCACTCGCTCAAACTCCACAGGATTCGTGCCGCATGCGTGCATGAACTTCAGTGCTCGGTCAATTTCACCAGCAAGTTGTTCATAACGTTGACCGGCGAAGGAATCACGAACAAAGTCTTGATTCCACGCATGGACCTGACGCAGGTCTGCATAGCCACCCTGGGTGAATGCTCGGACAAGATTCAAAGCAGAACCAGAGGCGTGGTAGGCCCGCAGAAGTCGCTGAGCATCTGGTCGTCGACTTACCGGATCAAAGCTGAGCGCGTTTACTGCATCACCTAGATAGCTCGTCAGCTCAACACCATCGCGAGATTCGATGGTCTTGCTGCGCGGCTTGAAGTACTGCCCGGCCAAGCGGCCCATTTTCACCACAGGCAGAGATGCTGCGTACGTCAATATGACGGACATCTGCAGAACTGTCTGCAATCGAGCACGAATCGAATCGGCAGTGTTGGCCTCGAAGGTTTCTGCGCAGTCACCGCCGGTGAGCACAAAGGCTTCGCCGCGTGCGGCTTGAGCCAATCGTTCTCTGAGTTGATCGCACTCCCCCGCGAAGACAAGCGGAGGCAGCCGGCGCAACTCGCTGACGGCAGCATCAAGCTCAATCGCATCTGGCCAAGGAGGCTGCTGTGCAGCGGGCAGATCTGGCCACGTCAGGGAAGTCGACATGTGCATAAGGGTAGGCGTCAGCGTGAAGTTCGGATCCGGCGGCTCAGCCGAAGAAACTCATCGCCTCTTCATATCGAGCCAGCGGAACGGTCTTTAGCACCCCGGTCGCGGCCTCTAGAGGTACCCGCACGATGTCGGTGCCCTGAAGGGCCACCATCTTTCCCCAGTCCTCGTCCTTCACGGCCTCGATGGCGTTGAGCCCAAATCGAGTTGCCAAAACGCGATCGAAGGCCGTTGGCGAACCACCACGTTGGACGTGTCCCAAAACCGTGGTGCGAGCCTCATGACCGGTGCGAGCCTCAACCTGCTGGGCCAGCCATTCGCCTATGCCAGAGAGTTTCACATGACCAAAGGCATCGAGGGTTGAGTCCTTGGTGATCAGGTCACCATCGCTGGGTAGTGCCCCCTCGGCGACCACGATGATCGGTGCATAGGAAGCCTCGAATCGTGATTGGACCCACTTCACAACTTGGTCAAGGTCGAAAGGAACTTCAGGAATGAGAATGACGTTCGCGCCACCTGCCATTCCCGAGTGAAGAGCGATCCAGCCTGCGTGGCGACCCATGACTTCACAAATCAAAATGCGGTGGTGCGACTCAGCCGTGGTGTGCAGGCGGTCGATAGCCTCGGTAGCAATGGTCACGGCTGTGTCGAAACCGAAGGTGTAGTCCGTGGCGTTGAGATCGTTATCAATCGTCTTGGGCACGCCGACCACGTGCAAACCTCGCTCGGTGAGTGTCGTCGCCACACCGAGGGTGTCTTCACCACCAATTGCTACCAGAGCATCAATGCCCAATTTGGCGAGGTTCTCCTCGATCCGCTCGATGCCCCCGTCAACTTTGATGGGGTTCGTGCGCGACGAGCCGAGAATGGTGCCACCACGCGGAAGAATTCCACGAACCTGCGCGATACCGAGTTCCATGGTGAGTCCTTCGAGTGGGCCTTTCCAGCCATCTCGGAACCCAACAAATTCAAAGCCGTACTCCGCGGTTCCACGACGCACGACCGCGCGAATGACCGCGTTCAGTCCGGGGCAATCTCCGCCACCTGTGAGTACACCAACCCGCATAGTCGTGCCTTTCCTTGGATCTTCTGGGAGTTCTGTAACCGCTGTCATGGCTAAACCTACCCGATATCGCCTTTCGGGGAGGGACCGATGCGCTTAGGGTCCGGTCATGCCTGAATCGATTTCGGACCTCATCTTGGCGCTTGATGCTGGCACCACGGGCGTCACTGCGCTCTTGGTGAATTCTTCAGGGCACATCACCGAATCGGGGTACTCGGAATTCCCGCAGCATTTTCCTGCTGACGGACGGGTTGAACACGATCTGGGCGATATTTGGGCCGCAACCCTGAGCGCAGCCCAACAGGTACTGGATAAGAGGACCGGAAATATCTCCGCTATCGGCCTCACCAACCAGCGAGAGACGATCTGCTTCTGGGATCGCGAAACACTGGGTGCACCTCGTCGGGCCATTGTGTGGCAAGACCGCCGAACGGCGGGGATGTGCCAATCGATGCGCGAGCTCGGATTAGAACCCGAAATCAGCGCACTCACCGGTCTTCGACTAGATCCCTACTTCAGTGCCACCAAGATTGCTTGGGTCCGAGAGAACGACCCCGTCACCTGGGCTCAGGTGATGTCCGGTCGGGTGGCCATTGGCACCGTTGACTCCTATCTCATAGCCCGCATGACCCGGGGACTAGAGCACCTCACTGATGCCACAAACGCCTCGCGCACACTGCTCTACGACATCGCAACGGGTGACTGGAGTCAGCACCTCTGCGACCTTTTCGGCGTTCCGACCGATGCGCTCCCAACGATTACACCGTCCTACGGAGTCATCGCGCATACCGACCCTGATGTTTTCCTTGGTATATCCGCGCCTATCAGTGGCGTCGCGGGAGACCAACAAGCAGCACTCGTCGGGCAAGCTGGATTCTCCGTGGGCGATGCGAAATGCACCTACGGCACCGGATCATTCCTGCTTGCCCACACCGGTGGCACCGCACGCATGTCCACGCACGGTTTGCTCACCACCGTCGCCTTGCAACATCCTGACGGGCACCGGGACTTTGCCTTGGAGGGCGCAATTTTCGTGACCGGCGCTGCTATTCAGTGGCTTCGGGACGGTCTCCAGATCATCGACACTGCGGCGGAAGTGGAAGAACTAGCCGCATCTGTCCCCGACTCCGGCGGCGTTGTTTTCGTACCAGCACTCACCGGATTGGCCGCTCCTGACTGGGATCCCCTAGCTCGAGGGTTAATCATCGGGATCAGTCGCGGCACCACTCGCGGACACATCGCTCGCGCCACCCTTGAAGGAATTGCTTTCGAAGTGCGCGACGTTGTCCAACTTATGGCTATGGAAGCCGGTGTGCATTTACGACGACTCGCCATTGACGGCGGAGCGGCTGCAAATAACCTCCTGTGCCAGATCCAAGCGGACCAGTTGGGAATTCCGGTCGACCGATCACAAGAACTTCAAACAACGGGGCTAGGTGCAGCTTTCCTGGCCGGTCTGGGTTCGGGAATGTGGTCAGGACTCGACGAGATTTCGGCGATGCGATCGAGCAGCGGCACGTTTACGCCCAGGGACCGCGACGAGGAGTCCTTTGCCCGTTGGCGTCGAGCCGTTGAACGCGCTCGAGACTGGGCGCGTTAATCGATGGGAACCGATTAGTCAGCACTTCCCGAAAGCATCGATGCAGCATCAGCAGACTCACCACGGGAAATAAGTTCCTTGGCACGCGTTGCGTACATATCTACGTATTCCTGACCGGTGAGTCTCATTAATTCATACATGACTTCATCAGTTACGGACCGCAACATGAATCGATCATCCTCTAGACCCTCATACCGAGAGAAATCAAGAGGAGTGCCAACCCTGATGCCGACGCGCTTGAGCCTGGGGCGCAACTTTCCTGGCGGCTGAATCTCAAATGTGTTGATCATGGCCACCGGAACGATCGGTGCGTGAGCTTCCAATGCCATGCGAGCAAGTCCCGTTTTACCCCGATACATCGTGCCGTTCGGTGACCGAGTGCCCTCGGGATAAATGCCCAGTAATTCACCACGATTGAGGATCCGGGTAGCAGTGTTGATGGCTGCCTCACTCGCGCGGCCGCCCGACCGATCTACTGGAACCTGGCCCACGCTGGTGAAGAAAACCCGGCTGGCCCATCCCTTGAGGCCGCGACCTGTGAAGTAGTCACTCTTCGCGAGATAGGTAATGGGCCGAGGGAGTACCAGCGCTAAAAAGAATGAATCAGAAAAGGACAGGTGATTGCTCGCCATGATGGCCGGACCCGAGGGTGGCACATGTGAACGACCCTCGATCCATGGCCGGAAAAGCACGCGAAGCCACGGTCCGATGACGATGTGCTTGAGCACCCAGTAGAGCATGCAGCGCATCCATTCCAGAGTCGAAGCCCGGCCAAAATTGGTGGCCGTCGATCGCGGTGGCGAACAGTGGCAGACTACTGGCCTGACCGTTGATGGGAGTCACAATGTCGATCCGTGCCGGCGCGCAGCCCTGGGCAGCGCAGGGTGATTCCACGGGAATCCTGCTGATCCACGGCTTCACCGGATCCCCCGCTTCCATGACACCGTGGGGAAAGCGTCTCGCTGAGCAGGGTTGGAGTGTCCAGGTGCCTCGGTTGCCCGGACACGGAACTCGTTGGCAAGACATGAACATCACCCGCTGGCAGGACTGGTACGCCGAAGCAGAACGCTCACTCGCTGAACTTCGAAAGACCTGCTCGTCGGTTTTCGTCATGGGACTTTCCATGGGTGGAAGCCTGACCTTGCGAATCGCTGAACAACACGGCTCGAGCATCGATGGAATAGTTCTCGTCAACGCAGCGGTTCACTCGGAGCGCCCAGACCGCCACCTCCTCCCCTTGCTGCACCGTGTTATTCCGGCGTTCCCTGGAATTTCCAATGACATCAATAAGCCTGGACAAGATGAGGTTGCCTACGACAAAATTCCGCTGCGCGCGGCTCATTCACTGAGTGACCTGTGGAAGCATGTGAAGAACGACATTTCCTCGGTCACCTCGCCAGTATTGTTGTTTCAGAGCAAGGTTGATCACAGCGTCGAAGCATCGAATGCCGAGTGGATCTGGAACAACATTTCCAGCACTGACAAAGAGCGGGTGTTGCTCCAGAACTCATTTCATGTGGCCACGCTGGATCACGACGCACCACTTATCGAAGACATGAGCATTGATTTTGTGCGTCGGCTGGCTGAAGGCAAAGCCTGACATGACCAAGACTCCCGACGAACAAGAAAATGGAGAACCTGAAAACGACGAACCGAAAAACGCGGGATCAGCCAGCAAAGACAAAACGGCGTGGGATGCGATTGTCGCCGATTTATCGGGCCAAGTTGACCTCGGACCGCAGTTCACACCTGACCCAACGCCACCTGAGTACGACTACATCGATGCGTATTTCGATGAGGGCTATGAACCACCTGAGCCCCCGCGTATCACCGCTCCCCCCGATGCCATCGCTCGATTCGCATGGGCAGGTGTCATTGGTGGACCTGTGCTTGCGATCAGCGGTTATGTGCTCGGTTTCGGAGACATGGTGGGCGCCGCAGGTGTGATTGCTGCCATCGCTGGATTCGGGCTCCTCATCTTTCGACGAGAACATCACGTGCCACCGGGCGAAGATCACGGAGACGGCGCGGTCGTTTAACGAGTAATCTGAGCCCTTCGGCGTTGCGTCTCAGGTGTTGAGACTTAGGTGTTGAGATTCAGGCACTGCGAGCGAGATCAGCCGCGCCAATGAGCCCGGCAGTGTTACCCAGTTCTGCAAGGCGCACTGTGGGTGTCGGCCGGTGGTGACCACCAATTATTTTTTCGGCAAGAACTGCGGTCGCACTCGTCAGCAGTAGATCGCCCGCGTCAGAGACTCCACCGCCAATGACAAAGACTTCCGGGTCAAGTACTGCCGTGAGGTCTGCAAGTCCGCGGCCCAACCAATTGCCCGTAACCCGCAGCGCCTCCACGGCAACGGGATCGCCCGCTTGGGCCGCTCGCGTCACGTGCTCGCCCTGAACTCCTTCGGGAGATCCGTCGCCAAGTCCGAGCAGAATGCCTGCCTCAGGCCGACGATCAGCGGCGAGCAGGCGCGCTTCTCGCACGAGCGCATTACCGCTCGCATATTGCTCCCAACAGCCGTTACGCCCGCAACTGCACGGCCGACCATCAGGGACAGCATTTATGTGGCCAATTTCGGCTGCGACTCCGTGGGCCCCACGCAAAATCTCACCCCCGACGATTACCCCGCCACCGATACCCGTGCCAACGGTGATCATGGTCATGTGCTGGACTCCGCGCCCCGCGCCGTATCGGGCCTCACCCCACGCCGCGGTATTTCCATCATTTTCAACGACGACAGAAAGACCGGTAGCGCCTTCGATTACTGCTCGTACTGGAACCTGCGACCACGCGAGATTCGGTGCAAAAAAGACTGTGGACCGTGATTGATCGACCAGGCCGGCAACACCAAGCCCTACGCCATCCACCGTGCCATCGACGGATCCGACCAATTCGCGTACCGCGTCAATCACCACGTCAAGAACCGCTGATGCATCCTGACGGGGAGTAGGCCTACGGGTGGTCTGCAGGATCTCGCCTTGATCATTGACAAGACCAGCGAGGATCTTCGTGCCCCCAACGTCTACCCCGATGCTCACACCCACGGCGCCACCCTAGAGCCCCTGTCAACGCTTACAGGGACCTCGGTGCACCTTGAGCCATGACGTCCCGGCCGCTCGAACGGTGGTTTCCTCATGGGTGGAGCTCCCACCGGGATCAGCAAAGCCACGCACATCGGCAAGCACCGCCATAGTTCGACATACGAGGCAGGTGGGATGGGCGCTGGGGTCTGCGTGCTCAGCGTGCGGGGCAAGCACCTGCTCAGCGGTCATCTGTTGGGCCCAGCCGGCAAGGCGCTGCACTGAGCCGAGCAGCGCCCATAGAGCCAAGGATTTACCGGCAGATGGCTGCTCTTCCTCTTCTTCTGAAAACCACCAGGGCCGTTCGTCAGTCATCGCGATCTCCTGCCGACAATCCCGTTTGCGCAGCGAGAGATTCCGGCCACAACGAAGGTTCGACCGAAAAATGAATGTGAACTCCGGTCGCATCTACGCCAGCATCAATCGGTGCGCATCGAACTAGGGTTGAAGGTAGGGGCAAAACTCGACGCACTCGGGGGGTCGCCAACACGAGATTTTCATCGAGCACGCCCACGCGAAGTTCAGCTGAATCAAGGCCACTGGCCAACACTTCCCCGATGTACTGACCGCGGTTCACTCCAGCGATTTCACGAACAGAACCAATAGCCACACCCTCAGTGCACCTCTGTTGCACTTGCTGACCCTTTGGCCCCGCTTTCATCTCTCTAGCGTGCACAACGTGAATATCTGAACTCGATTCGGAGAATTCACTGAGTAATCGGCGCGCTTCAGACTTGCCGATTTCTTTATCGGCAGGTGCCACCACAACGCAATCGAGAACGAGTCCTTGCACCGCGCAGTCAAGGGCAATCTCGGAGATTTCTCCAGATGGATAAGACCCTGGCCGCACGGCGAGACGGAGAACCGCTTGAGTGCCTAAAGTTTCGAAAAGACCATCTA
>JANQZS010000017.1 GCA_030728405.1 Candidatus Nanopelagicales bacterium
ACGTCGGTGCCCGGCGTGGCCCAGCGCACCGGTGCCCCGATCTACTATGTCGAGCTCTTCCCCAAGAACGCAGGAAGTGGCTACCCGGTGCTCGGCACAATGCCCACCCCCGGCGAGGTCGACATCGTGGTCGCCTCGGAACTCATGGAAGGCGGCCGCGCGGTTCAACGTGGATTCGTCACCCCAGAACGCACCACCTTGATCGCCTCAACCAGTCGCACCTACTCCATGCCCGAGCGCACGGCGATGGGCGATGGCCGGATCGATTCCACCGAACTGGTGGAAGCCGCACTCGGGGCATCACAACGCTTCATCCGCGGTGACTTCGCCCGGATCGCTGAAGAGACCGGCAGCGTGATCAGCGCGGTCCTCTTCGGCGCCCTGTGTGGTGCCGGAGTTCTGCCCTTCACCCGCGAACAGTTCGAAGACGCTATCCGCGCGAGTGGCAAAGGGGTTGAGGCGAGCCTTCGCGCATTCGATGGTGGTTACGCGGTTGCCACAGCTCCAGAGCGGCCCACCGTGGATGTAACGATCGGAATGCGCCCCGATGATCTCCCGCTGCCTGGTGCTCCCGCTGTTCCCGATGCAGCCGATGTTGCCCGCGCAATTTCTGACCCGGCCTCGATGGTGGGCAGCAAGCTTCAGTCTCAAGCCCAGCGCATCGCCACAGAGTTCCCGGCAGCAGCGCGGCTCATGCTCGTGCATGGCATCAAGCGCACCGCCGAGTACCAGGATGTCAAGTACGCGGATCAGTATTTAGATCGCGTGGCAAGCATTGCCGCCCTCGAGCAAGATCCTGACGGCGAAGCCCGTCTCACCACCGAAGCTGCGCGTTACACCGCGCTCTGGATGACATACGAAGACACCATTCGCGTCGCATTCCACAAAACCCGCAAGCGCCGATTTGATCGCGTGGGCACCGAAGCAAAAGTCAAGGGCGATGAGGTGATGCAGGTTCACGAATACCTGCACCCACAGGTTGAGGAAATCTCCGACACCCTCCCCACCGCACTTGGCCGCTGGCTGCTGCGCTCAGCCTTGATGAACAAGATCATTTTCAAGGTCACCCACAACGGCATCAAGATCCAGACCACATCGCTGTGGGGCTTCACAACCTTGTACCTGCTTGCTCGACTTCGCCCGTTACGTCGTCGCTCACTTCGCTTTGGTGAAGAACAGCACCGTATCGATGGCTGGCTCACTTTGGTCCGCGAATACACCCCTGGCGACTACGCGCTCGGCTGCCAAATCGTTGAGTGCCAGCAAGTAGTGAAGGGTTACGGCGACACGCACGCCAACGGAATGCGCAACTTCAACTCGATGATGGCTGCGCTTCCGATCTTGGTAGCCGGCCCCATGCCGGCCGACCGACTTGCTGGACTACGAGCGGCTGCGCTCGCCGATGAGACCGGCACACAGTTGGCGGCTGCACTTCCCGCCTAGAGCTCGCACGTTTCGATTCACGGATTAGTCGTTGGTGACCGGGTTGCCCGGCAGTGGAGCGTGCTTGCGGAATGGCCAGACGAATTCCCGCCCACCGGTGAGACCACTTGGTCTCCATAGCAGCATGCCAATCAGTACCAGGGCCAACACAATCGGGCGTGCACCCTGCGGGATGGAAACGACAAAACTGCCAATGTCGACGCCACTTTGAAGCTGCACCAGGACCAGATCGATGAGGCTGAAGACAAGTGCCCCCACGATGGCACCGCTCAGCGAGAGCACGCCGCCAAGGACCAACATGGCCAAGGTGATGAACGTAAGTTCGATCCCTAACTGACTTGCTTGAAGCACCCGGTTGGTCAAGGCGAACATGCCACCTGCAACCCCTGCCACGACCCCAGAGACAGCAAATGCGATGACCCGCTGGGGAACGACGTTGATACCCGACGCTGCTGCGGCGATCGGATCTTCGCGTGCGGCCCGCAGTAACCTCGCCGGTTTGGTGCGCTGGAACAACCACGCGATGACGATGATCACCAACGTGATCAGCATCGTCGTCTGAAGATCGAGCACATCGGGTATGCCGACCATCGACTGTCCGCTGCGCGGGCCGATGCTCGACCAGTAGGTGAGGACCTGACTCACCACGCCGAGGAGCGCGAAAGTCGCAATACCCGCCTGTAGGCCGTTCAGACGCATCAGGAACGGCCCCACGATGACGGCGAGCAACCCGCCAACGAGACCACCCAATATGACGGCAACCAGCCACGGTGCCTGCACATCGAACAGGAACGGGAACATGTCGGGGAGCAAATTGCGTTTGAGTTCGGGATCAATCGTGAGCAGCCCGACCGTCCAAGCGCCCACTGCAACAAATGCCACGTGCCCGAAACTCAACACTCCCGAGGTGCCGATGAACATCTGCAACGCGACAACGATCACGAGGTTCACCAGTGCATAGCGCATCTGCACCTGGATGCCTTCACCCAAACGGCTGTTCACCAAAGTCACCGCATAGACGATCAGCAGCAAACTCACCAAGGACCACAGCGGTCCAAGCCGCCACATCAAAGACTTCTGCGCCACCACGGGCTCCTGCGCGCTCATGTGCGGACCGCCCCGCGGCCACGAATCAGTAATCCTTGAGGGCGCATCAGGAGGACACCAATCACGAGCATGAACACGTAAGCATCCTTGAAGTTACTCATATCTTGAGGCAGCCAAGAAGCGAGCATCGAGGTGGCGAATCCCACCAAGAAACCACCGGCCAGCGCACCAGAAATTTTGTCGATGCCACCGATCACTGCACCCACCAAAGCCAGGATCGTGATGGGCACTCCGAAAGTGGGGCCGACAGCGCCGGTCTGGACTGTTGTCACGAACGCGACGGCCGCGGCCAAGATGCCGCTGAGGGCAAAGCTCAAACCGATTACCCGGCTCGCTGGGATTCCGATGAGTCGAGCGGTCTTGAAGTCGGCCGCCGCCGCCTTGAGCTGCAAACCAAGGCTGGTTCGCGTGAGGAACAACTGCAAACCTGTCAGGAGAAGTGCGGCGAGCAGAATCGTGGCGACCGAGAGCATCTGGATGCGTACCCCGCCAATCGAAATCGACTGAGCGAGTTCACTTGCCACCGGAGCGGTCTGCACATTGTTAGTGAAGGCAAGCTCATACACCCGCTGAAGCAAGAAGCTCAAGCCAAAACTGGCGATCAGCAGAGTTGCGGGGGTGGCTGCGCGCATTCGCGAGAAAACCGAAAGCTCCATCAGCAAAGACAGCAGCACCGCAACGATGATCGCGAATGGAATCGAGATATACCAGCCGAGCTGCCACGTGAAGATCAGCGTGTAAGCACCTGCAGTGATGATCTCACCTGTTGCAAAGTTGGCGAGGCGAATAACACCAAATACGAGGCCGATCGCCAGAGCAGCGAGTCCAAGGGTGGCGCCAGCGGAGAGTGCGTCAACGAGGGACTGCAGGAGTTGACTCATCCGAAGTACGCCTGTGTGAGAACGTCGACGTTGTTGGCGTCTTCTGGTTTGAGCGTCAATGTGATTTCACCATCATGCAGCACATATGTGCGATCACAGAAAGCGATCGTGAACTCGGCGCGCTGCTCCACGACCAACACCGCCTTGCCCAACCCACGAATCACGTCGAGTGCTTCGAAGACGGCGTCGACCGCTGTCGGGGAAAGACCCAAACTCGGCTCGTCCAACATGAGCACGTCGGGATCGGCCATCAGGCTCCGACCAATCGCTAACTGCTGCTGCTGGCCACCGGAGAGCAAGCCAGCCTGGCGCGCTGAGAACTCGCTGAGGATCGGGAACAACGCTAGGACATTTTCCAATGCTTCGGCGTAACCAGACTTATCTCGACGACCCACCGCACCTAACCGCAAGTTGTCCATGACGGTGAGCTCGGCAAACACGTGACGTCCTTCAGGTACGAGGGAAACGCCCTTGCGAACAACTTTTTCCGGGGGCAACCCGGCAATGTCTATGCCATCTACGAGCACCGTTCCACCGCGCGGGATCGCGCCCATGATGGAGAGCAACGTTGAGGATTTGCCTGCGCCGTTAGGTCCAATCAGACCGATCGCCTGACCAGCTGGAACCTCAAGGCTGATGCCGCGCACTGCCGGCACGCCGTTATAGGCAACCGTGAGATCAACAACGGAAAGGCCCTTGTCAGCGTTGGACACTCCCGCTCCTTCCCAGGTAAGCCTCGACGAGTTCGTCGCTATTGCGAACCTCTTCAGGGGTGCCCTCGAGAAGAGTGCGGCCCTCGACCAAGACGTGAATGCGATCGCACACGTCAAGGATCAGGCGCACATTGTGGTCGATCAGTAAGACGCCAAGCCCGCGGTCACGAAGATGGCGAATGTTCTCGGCAAATTCTCCGATTTCGCCCTCATTTAAACCTGCTGCTGGCTCGTCGAGAAGTACGTAGTCGGGAGAAGTGGCCAGAGCGCGCGCTACTCCCGCGCGTCGTTCGACGCCGTGCGGCAACGAACTCGCGGGATGATTTTCGCGACCGCGAAGGTGGTATTCGTCGAGTAATTCATCTGCCGTTGTGACCGATTCGCGCGCAGATTTTCCGGTGCCAAGGGCGGTGACTTCGATGTTCTCGCGCACGGTAAGGCCGCCGAAGAGGTGGCCATGCTGAAAGGTACGAGCTAGGCCGCGGCGAGCACGAATATGCGGCTTGGCCCTCGTGATGTCTTCGTCGTTGAGCAGAACCGATCCCTCATCAGGAAAGTCGTATCCGCTAATGATGTTTACGAGCGTGGATTTACCAGCACCGTTCGGGCCAATGAGCCCGAGGACCATTCCCGGTTCCACCGCCAACGTGACCCCCGTGAGGGCTTGAACACCGGCGAATGACCGAGACACCCCGGCCACGCTCAGAGAGCGCGACCGGGGTGTCACAGAGTCCGTCATTACGGGAAGACGACCTTTTCAGCAGTCACCGTCTCGATGAACTTCAGCTTGCCGTCAACAACCTCGAGAACCGCCATCGGGCGCTCAACGTTGATGTGCAAATCAGGCGAGAAGCTCGTGGGACCTGCCAGCGTGGGCACATCCTTAAACGTCTCGATCGTCTTTGCCAGTGTTGTGCCATCCCACGTGCCAGCCTGCTTGTAGGCCTCAAGGATGACCTGCAGTGTGGTTGCACCGGTGACGAATCCACCGACGTCGGGAGCGTTGCCGTAAGCAGCCTCGTACTCAGCCGCGGCGGCGTTGACATCCGGATTGGAGTCATCACCGTTCTTGGCTGCGTAGGTCACTACGTAGTAATCCGAGAGGTCCGGGATTGCGCCGACCCAGAAGTCACCATCCATGCCGAAGCCGGAGATGATCGGGGTATCCAGACCGCCATCGCGGATTTCCTTTGCAACCGTGCCACCACCGGGGTTGTAGCCACAGTTGACGATCAGGTCAGGCTCGTCGCCTGCTGCAATCTTCGACACGGATTCCTTGACCGAGTCACCCTGAACGTACTGGTAGGTGTCAGTCACGGTACCACCCAGCTCGGTGAAGCGGGTGTTGAAGATCTTGCACTGGTTCTGGGTGTACTTAATCGAGGTGTCCTCGAGCAGCACGGCCGTTTTCCAGCCCTTCTTGATGGCGAACTCAGCCATGATGGATGACTCGCCAGGAGTGCCGGCGCCCATGGAGAAGCCCAGGTTCAAGCCGCCCGCGGGACCGTAGATTGGATCGCCGATGCAAGGTGCGATGTTGAGGATGTTCTTGCCCTCAGCAACGAGTGCTGCGGGTGCAGACACGTCGTAATCGCACGTCACGATGAGAACGTTCGCGCCCTTGCCGATTACCTCTTCGGCAGCAGATGCGTAGCGCTCAAACTTGGTCTCAGTGTCGATGAACTCGACGGCGATAGGTGCACCGTTGACGCCACCTGCAGCATTGACCTTCTCAATCTCAAGGAGAAGAGCGTTACGTGCGGGGGTGTCGATGGGGCCCATGAATCCGCTGCCGGCCTGAACGATGCCAAGAACCAGCGGTTCGCCCGTTGCTTCGGCCTCGGACTCGGCCGCACTTTCAACAACGGCCTCCTCTGAAGTCTCAGCTGCTGCAGTCTCGTCCGTTGCGGTTTCTGAGTCAGATGACACACATCCGGAAAGGATGAGTGAGGCGGCACCGATGGCCACCGTGATGCTCATGAGACGACGTCTCATGCGACCTCCCTTGTCGTTCGGGCATGACCCCGATTTGGCGACCGCCAGACTGACGGCATAAAGGTGATCCTACATTTGATCACAGATCTGGCAATGCTCTGAGGTGAGTTGTTACCAGTTGTTGACATTTCGGACTCATACGCAGAACCAGTAGGCCCGGGTTGGAGGCCCAAATCACGGTTGCGCAGTCCGAGCAGGCCCCCTACACCGCAACTTGGGCCTCGAACATCGCGGTTCCCCGCTGCGAATCCCAGCATTACACCGCTGTTAAGGGCTCGCCCACGAGCGGGAGTTCGCCAGCCGGCTCCATGGTGGTGATCCGGGTCAAAATCTCTGCCACGCTCGGCGTCTCGATGTCCTCGTGGCCATCCATATGAGCCATCGAGTGTCGCACAGAAGTCGCTAGGTGCTCAGCCATCTCGGTGACTGCCGCAGTGCCATCACCACTCATGAGCGCAGCCAGAATCCGGGAATGCTGACTGTTCCGTTCGGCTTTGGTTTGCTCGAGCAGAAGTGCACCCACCCGATAACGCTCCGAGTTGCGCCAGGCCGGCAATATGCTGCGCTGCAACCACGGGCGCCTCGCGGCTTCATATAGAGCAAAGTGAAAACGCTCGTGGGCATCGCGGGCCCGAACGAGATCGCCAGTTGCCTGCGCAGCTTCTTGCTCAGCTAGAGCGGTTGCTGCCCGTGCGGCATCTTCAGCCGTGAAGCGCTTGGCCGCCTCCCATACCGCAATCGTCTCGAGGTGAATACGACTGAAATACGTGTCTTCGAGATCCGTGAGTGACATCTCACGCACCCGAGCGCCTCTGCGGGGCTCAATTTCGACGAGATCAAGAGCAGCGAGTTCCCTAATGGCCTCACGAATCGGCATCATGCTCATGCCCAACTGGGCGGCGATATCTTGCAGGCGCAGGGGCGATCCAGCCGGGATCCGGCCGTCAACTATGGCATCGAGGAGCACTCGGGTAGCAACCTGCGAGGCGGTTTCTACGTGCACTCCCTCAAGCATGGGCAAAATTTATCAAAGATCGAACTTGGATGCCGGACATTGTGGTGGTCAGTCCAAAACCGTGCGTACGACGATTTCTTGCCCGCTGGACAAGGCCGCACGGATATCGGCAGGCCACGGCGCCGAGCCGTCCGTCGTGCTGGCCGCGTGCACGATCACATAGGAGCCAGAAATCGCGACCGGACCGCCTTCCTTGTTGATCTGAAACGCCAAGGTGCACGAGCTGGTGCCGACCCGCTCAACCACGACCCGCACCGTGATGGAGTCATTGAAATACAGGCGAGCTGAGTAGTCGATATCGATATGCACCCGGGGCACCCGGTCGATGATCGACATGTCAAAGCCGAGCCCGAAGTAAAGGTCATGCTCAGCTTCTTCAATCCACCGAAAGGCCGCTGAGAAGTGGTTGTGCCCCGCGGCATCGGTCTCATTCCACGCCACGCGGCGGTGCACAAGGACCTGGGTGCCGGTTGTGCTGGGGGTTTCGGAGGCGCTCATTGCAGGTCTATCCCCTCGGTGAAAAGCTCAGTGAAAAGCACTGTGATGAAGATCTGATCAAATCTGATCAAATTCTAGCCAGAGCAACTTGAGCTCATATCAGGGCGCAGGTCGAGAGGGTTCACAACGTAAATGGATAGATAGACTCGTTGCCATGATCACCGCTCTGTGTTTTGTGCAGGTATCCCCCGACAAAGTCAACGAGGCAGGCGATGCCATCGCTCGCATTGAGGGCGTCAATGCTGCTTACTCGGTCACCGGGAAGATCGACCTTGTTGCGCTGATTGAGGTCCGCACCCATGAAGACGTTGCCCGGGTCGTGACAGATGGCATCGCGAAGGTGCCGGGAGTCACCTCTACCGAGACCCATATTTCTTTCCGGACATTCAATAGCGCTGACATCGAGGCCGGCTTTTCACTCGGCAACTAGCGGGTGATCGTCAGTCCTGATTGTTCGGGGCTGGTCGCCCATCGGGGTAGTACGCCGCAGCCGCCGAGCCCTCCGGCCGAAAAACGCCCAGCACCCACAGATCTTCATCGTTGGGATTTTCCAATGCATGCAGTAACCGGGGTGCGACGTGGAAAGCGCTGCCCGCAGTTAAAACCTGTTCACGTCCGAGCGCGTGCAGCACGCCAGAACCAGAAACGATGACGCAGATTTCGTCGTAGAGGTGGTAGTGCTCAGGCGCACCCGAAGTGGGGATGAACCCCACGAACATGGTGGCTCCACGACTGCCTCTCGATGCATCAAAGAGCACCTCAAATTGTCGATCGCACGTGGCGGTCTCCGAGTTTTGCTGGCCGAGCTCGGCCACGTCGATCACCGGAGCCGTGGGCTTTTCGATCGCAGCCGCGAATGGGGTTATCGGCGCCGGGACCAAGAAGGACAGCAATTGAACCTGCTCGATCGCTGACACGAACCACTCGCCACCGGCCAAAATCTGAATTGCTGTACCTGGGCCAATCTCGTGGGAACTATGCGCCCCACCTTGGTGGATGGACAAAGTTCCTCTACCGGAAAGTACATACAGCATTTCATCATGGGCATCGTCCCGGCGCGGTTCAGATTTTCCTTCAGTAAAAGTTAAGTGCCGAAGGACGAGCGGTTCGGCGTAGTGTTCAGGCTTAATCATTTCACGCATATTGACCAGCGGGTCATGAGTGACAACAGGTTCCACCTCAACTGGCGTTATGACAATGCCAGGTTCTTGAACAACAGTCATGCCACGAGCATAGGAGGACATTCATGACCAAGCACCATGCACGCGCACACTGGAGCGGTTCGCTGCCCACCGGTGTAGGCACCATGCAATTGGGCCGTACCGGACCAACAATCCCGTTCAATCTCACTGCGCGAGTCGAGGAAGAATCCGGCACCAATCCCGAACAGATGCTTGGTGCTGCACACGCTGGGTGCTTCTCGATGTCCCTTGCAAACCTGATTGAGGAAACCGGCGCCGATATGAGCGCAGTGCAGGTCGAGACTTCAGCAGTGGTCCATCTTGAATCCACCGAGACCGGATTCGCCATCACCGCAGTGGATCTGACCACACGAGGGACGGCGCCCGGCATGAGCACGGAGCAATTTCTAGAACTCGCAGAGCAAGCCAAGAACACCTGCCCGGTCTCAAAGCTCTTTGATTCAGCAAGAATCACTCTCGACGCGGAACTGATCTGAGTACAAATGCTGAATGGATCAGACCAGTAAATGACGATGCTGTGCGAGTGAAGCCAGAGTCGCAGTTACATCCAAATCATTGTTGTAGAGATGCGGGCTAATCCGCACATTCCCATCTCGCGAGGAAACGATGACGCCATCGCTTTCCATGGCGGCCACGAGCGCGTGCTCATCTGCGGATGCGACCGCAAGCATTGCGCCGTGGGCCTCTCGTGGTGTGACCACGGTGCCACCTAACTCTTCAATCCCAGCCCGAAGCTCATCGTGCAAACGGCTCGATTGCGCCCAGGCTCGGTCAACTCCGATCTCTGCCAGCAAGCCCAGACCAGCTTTGGCAGCGAAAAGACTGGGCACCACCGGGGTTCCGGATTCGAATCTGCGCGCAGCCATTGCTGGGTCGTAGCTGCCGATCTCCATGGCAAAAATGTCGCGAGCCGCGAACCAACCTGTTGCAGTGGGCACGAACCGAGCGGCAGTGGCGGAATTAACGAGGGCGAACCCCACTCCCGCCGAAGACAACATGTACTTCAGCGCACCACCTACAAGAAAGTCTGCGCCGAGCTCGGCAAAGTTGATCGGGATCGCACCGACAGTTTGATAGGCATCAACCAGCACCGGCACGCCGTGCCCATGCGCGGCTTCAACAATTGCTGCGACATCGTTCATCGCACCATTTCGATAGCAGGCGTGCGTAATCGAGACCAGAGCCGTGTCCGCATCGATCACGGCTGCGATTGACTCCGGGGAGACAACTCCTGACTCTCCCGCAGGCACGTGCACAACACGTGCTCCGCGGCGCTCTTGCGCATGCCAGATCTGGCCGATCGTGGGGAACTCCATATC
>JANQZS010000018.1 GCA_030728405.1 Candidatus Nanopelagicales bacterium
TGGCTGCGCGCTACCCGGTTCCGCGTTCGGCGTTGCTTCCAATGCTGCACCTTGAGCAGGCCGAAGACAACGAGAACACCGTCGAAGGCATCCACGAGTGAGCTGATGTTCTGAACATCACGCCCGCTGAAGTGACCGCGGTGGCCACCTTCTACACGATGTACAAGCGTCGCCCCGTGGGCAAGCACCACATCGGCGTATGCACCAACACACTCTGCGCACTTCTCGGTGGCGACGCTGTCTACGACGCAATAGCCGAGCATCTTGGTGTCGGCCATAACGAACCCACAGCTGATGGTGAGTTCTTCCTCGAGCGTATCGAGTGCCAGGCAGCCTGTACGCACGCCCCGGTCATGACCGTCGACTGGGAATTCATGGACGACGTCACCCCAACAACTGCAGTCGACGTTCTTGACCGACTCGAGCGCGGTGAAGAAGTGTGGTCGACCCGTGGGCCGCGTATCCGAAATTTCGACGCAACGGAGCGCACGCTCGCATTTGCTAGCGATGACCTTGCAACCGAAGGCAACAGCGTCGACGCAAAAATGCTCGCTGGCCTCACCGTCGCAGCTGAACTCGGAATGAGCGCTCCTGCGATTCCTGCTCCTTCAATACCTGCCCCTTCCAGTCCGGCACAGGAGAACTGACGTCATGACACTGACACCTGTCATCACCGAGCACTGGAACGACCCAACTCTCTACACACTCGATGGCTACCGTTCGCACGGCGGCTACCGCGCACTGGCCACGGCGCTCAAGTCTGATCCCGATGCTGTTATTGCAACGGTGAAGGATTCTGGTCTTCGCGGCCGCGGCGGTGCGGGATTCCCCACCGGCTTGAAGTGGTCTTTCGTTCCGCAAAATGATGGCAAGCCGCACTACCTCGTGGTCAACGCTGATGAGTCAGAGCCTGGTGCTTGCAAAGACATCCCGATCATGATGGCGAATCCGCACGCACTCGTAGAAGGGGTGATCATCACCTCGTTCGCGATCCGTGCGAACCACGCGTTCATTTACATTCGCGGTGAGGTTCCCAACGCCATTCGCAAGGTTGCTTTCGCAGTGGAGCAGGCGCGGGCCGCCGGCCTCATCGGCAAGAACATTCTCGGCTCTGGTTTTGATCTGGAAATCGTCGTGCACTCTGGCGCAGGTGCCTACATCTGCGGTGAAGAAACCGCACTGCTCGATTCCCTCGAGGGCTACCGTGGGCAGCCTCGTCTCAAGCCCCCGTTCCCGGCCGTTGCCGGGTTGTACGCATCGCCCACGGTGATCAACAACGTTGAGACCATCGCCAACATTCCTTACATCATCGATCGCGGTGTCGATTGGTTCCGCCAGTTCGGTACCGAAAAGTCTCCGGGCTTCAAGGTGTTTGCGGTGTCCGGCCACGTGAATCGCCCCGGTATCTATGAAGCCCCCCTCGGCATCACCATGCGTGAACTTCTTGAATACGCCGGTGGCATGCGCGGTGGCGTCGACGTCAAGTTCTGGTTGCCCGGTGGATCATCCGTTCCGATGCTCACGGCAGAGCACCTCGACATTCCCATGACCTATGAAGACATGGCCGCCGCCGGCACGATGCTCGGCACCGGCACCCCGATGGTCTTCGATTCAACGGTGAGCGTGGTTAAGGCCGTGACCCGTTGGCTCGAGTTCTACAAGCACGAGTCATGCGGCAAGTGCACGCCGTGCCGCGAAGGCACCTACTGGATCACCGGTGTGCTCGAGAAGTTCGAGCACGGCCACGGCAGCCAGGAAGAAGTCGAGACCCTCACGCACCTGTGCAACCAGATCGCCGGCCGATCCTTCTGCGCACTCGGTGATGCTGCGGCAACGCCGTACCCGGCTGCACTGAAGTACTTCCGCGATGAGTTCGATGCGGCCACCCACACTCCAGTCGATGAAACATTCGACCCGCGTGCGTCCTACGTCTTTGCAGAGGCGGCAGCGCGATGACCATCACTAACGAGCCAGGTGCCCAGGTGGCTGTTCCCACCGACCTAGTGAACGTCACCATCGACGGCGTCGAGATGCAGGTGCCCAAGGGCACGCTGGTCATTCGCGCCGCCGAACTCATCGGCATCGAGATCCCACGCTTTTGCGATCACCCGCTCCTTGATCCAGTCGCTGCATGCCGCGCCTGTCTTATCGAGGTCGACGGAATGCCCAAGCCGCAGCCCGCGTGCGCGCAAATGGTTGCCGAAGGCATGAATGTGCATACCCAGCACTCCTCGCAGGTGGCAGCAGAAGCCCAAGCCGGCGTGATGGAGTTCTTGCTGGTCAATCACCCGCTTGACTGCCCGGTCTGCGACAAGGGTGGCGAGTGCCCTTTGCAGAACCAGGCGATGTCGGTCGGTCGGCCCGAGACCCGCTTCACCGAAGAAAAGCGCACGTTCCCCAAGCCGATCAATGTCAGCGCGCAGATCCTGCTCGATCGTGAGCGTTGTGTGTCGTGTGCTCGCTGCACTCGGTTCGCCGAACAGATCGCTGGTGATCCGATGATCGAACTGCTCGAGCGCGGCGCGCAGCAGCAGGTCGGCACCGCAGATGATGAGCCGTTCGACTCCTACTTCTCAGGTAACACGATCCAGATTTGCCCGGTCGGTGCGCTCACCAGTGCCGACTACCGCTTCCGCTCCCGCCCATTTGACCTGGTCTCCGTGCCCACCACGTGTGAGCACTGCGCATCAGGTTGTTCGCTGCGCACCGATTACCGCCGCGGGGTTGTCACCCGCCGGCTCGCGTGGGATGACCCCGAGGTCAATGAAGAGTGGAACTGCGACAAAGGTCGCTTCGCTTTCCGTTACCAATCCCATGGCCGTATCAACGCCCCGCTCGTCCGTGAAAACGGCGAACTGCGCGTTGCCTCCTGGCCAGAAGCACTAGCAACAGCCGCTGGCATCTTTGAGGCTGCCCGCGGTAATGCTGGTGTGCTCGTTGGCGGGCGGAGCACTGTTGAAGACGCCTACGCCTACTCGGTGATGGCACGCGCCGTGCTTGCAACAGATGACATCGACTTCCGCGTGCGCGCAATGTCTGATGAAGAAGCCGGATTCCTTGCAGCTGTGGTTGCGGGTAGCCCGGTCACCACGACGTACGGTTCACTTGAGAACGCACCGCTCGTGCTCCTCGTTGATATCGAGCCAGAGGATGAGTCACCCATCGTCTTCTTGCGTCTTCGCAAAGCTGCCCGAGGTGGCACGCGAGTGGTCACGGTCGCATCGCACCTGACAACCGGTTCGGAAAAAATGAACGCTGAACTGGTGGCATGCGCCCCCGGTGATGAGGTACGAGCACTCACCGAACTTTCCGCAGATATTCGCACTGCACTGGCAGTTCCCGGCGCGGTCATCATGGTCGGTGAGCGCGCTGCTGCAGTTCCCGGCGCATTCACCGCTGTCGCTGATCTAGCAAAGAGCACAGGCGCTGCCCTTGTCTGGGTGCCACGACGTGCGGGGGAGCGCAGCGCACTCGATGCCGGCGCACTCGCAGGTCTGCTGCCCGGTGGCCGCCCGCTCACCGATGCCACAGCGCGTGAAGAAGTTGCCCGCATCTGGGGAATTTCAGCTGATCGTCTGCCTCAACCGGGCCGCTCCGGTCGAGCACTGCTCGAAAATGCAGCGCGCGGTGATTACGCAGCACTGCTCATTGGTGGTGTTGAGGTTGATGACTTACGCGATGCCGATCTGTTGCGCGCAGCACTCGAATCCGAGACGAGCGTGGTGGCAATTTCCACCCACCACAACGAGGTCACCGCTGCTGCTGATGTTGTTTTCCCCTCCGGTGTGGTCACCGAGAAATCTGGAACCTTCCTGGACTGGGAAGGCCGGCCGCGCCCATTCGGTCAGGTCTTCCACGAGGCACTCACCACATCAGATGCCGGCGTGATCTCCGCCATCGCCGAAGTGATGGATGCAACGGTTGAGGGCAGCGTCACGGGTATCCGCGGTCAGATCGGTGCATTGGGTCCGTGGCGCGGTGCTCGCACCACTCGCACTGCTGTCGCAGCACAGCCCGCAGCAGCGGGGGTTCGGCTCGCAACCTGGCGCCAACTTCTTGACCTCGGGCTGATGCAGTCCGACGAGCCGCACCTTGCCGCAACCGCGCGCCCCACGGTTGCCCGGATGTCTGCAGCAACCGCGGCTGCGAACGGCATCACCGAAATCGCAACACTCACTGGCCCCGCCGGCGCGATCTCCCTGCCGGTGGAAATCACCGAGATGGTCCCTGACGTGGTGTGGGTGCCCATGAACAGCGAAGGCTCCCGGATTTACCGCGACCTGGGGCTCGGCTTTGGTGATGTTGTCCAGATCAGTGCGGGAGGACGGCCATGAGCGGTTCACAGTTCGGCTTGTTCGGTAACGATCCGTGGTGGCTCGTTATCGGTAAATCCGTAGCGGTCTTTGGGTTGCTTGTGCTACTGACCCTGTTCACCATTTGGTGGGAGCGCCGAGTTGTCTCGCGCATGCAAAACCGCATAGGCCCGAACCGCGTTGGCCCCTTTGGTTTGCTGCAGTCGTTGATGGACGGTTTCAAGCTCGCATTCAAGGAAGAAATCCTGCCGAAGTCTGCGCACGTTGGCGTGTATTGGATCGCTCCCGTGATTTCGGCAACGGCCGCGTTCGTTGCCTTCGCCGTGATTCCCTTCGGTCCCACCGTCTCGATCTTCGGTGTGGAAACTCCGTTGCAACTCACCGACTTCCCGGTCTCGGTGCTCTACGTCTTGGCGATCGCATCGATCGGCGTGTACGGATTAGTGCTCGCCGGTTGGGCATCGGGTTCCACGTACCCCCTCCTTGGCGGCCTTCGCTCAACCGCGCAGGTCATCTCCTACGAAATCGCCATGGGCCTTTCCTTCGTGGGCGTCTTCTTGTACGCCGGCTCGATGTCCACGTCGGAAATCGTTATCGCGCAAGAGCCGATTTGGTATGCGGTTATCTTGTTGCCGTCGTTCTTGATTTATGTGACCTCAATGGTCGGAGAGACCAACCGCGCACCCTTCGATCTCCCTGAAGCAGAAGGCGAACTGGTCGGCGGCTTCCACACCGAGTACTCGTCACTGAAGTTCGCGCTGTTCTTCCTCGCCGAGTACATCAACATGGTCACCGTTTCCGCGCTTGCTACCACGTTGTTCCTTGGCGGATACCTCGCGCCGTGGCCACTCTCCCTCTGGGAATCGGCCAATACCGGCTGGTGGCCGGTGCTGTGGTGGCTGATCAAGGTGCAGCTCTTCATCTTCTTGTTCATCTGGCTACGCGCAACGTTGCCACGTATGCGTTACGACCAATTCATGAAGTTCGGTTGGAAGATCCTGATCCCGATTTCTATCGTGTGGATCTTCATCATCGCGATCGCTCGCCTGTTCCGTGACTCTGTCTCGGTGACCAACACGCAACTGCTCGTGGGCGGTGCAATTGTGATTGCGGTACTGCTCATCGGATCGTGGCTGTTCCAGCTGCGCGCGGATAAGCGTGATGCTGCTGCCGAACTTGAGTTGGATGAACGCCGCGCCCGGCCATTCGATGCCAATGCCGGCGGCTACCCGGTTCCTCCGCTGCCCGGCGAGCGCTTCGAATACACCTCACGCCGCGCAATGGCTGCAGGGACAGTGGCCACCACCACCGTCGCGGTCGCCGCCCCAGAAACCACCAACGAGGAGGCACCAGATGCCTGAGATGCCGCAGGTGGTCCGCGGATTCGGCGTGACCTTCAACACCATCTTTAAGAAGGTGGTGACCGAGCAGTACCCCGAGGACTCCACCAAGTACCCACCGAAGCCGCGCTTTCACGGCCGCCACCAACTCAACCGTTGGGCCGATGGCCTCGAGAAGTGCATCGGGTGCGAGCTGTGCGCGTGGGCCTGCCCGGCCGATGCGATTTTCGTAGAAGGTGCGGAGAACTCCGAGACCGAGCGGTTCTCACCCGGTGAGCGTTATGGCCGCGTGTACCAAATCAACTACGTGCGCTGCATCTTCTGCGGACTCTGTATCGAGGCGTGCCCCACCCGCGCTCTCACGATGACCAACGAGTTTGAGTTGGCCGATAACAACCGTGCCGATCTGATCTATGAAAAGAAAGATCTGCTCGCCCCGATGTTGCCCGGCATGCTCGCCCCGCCGCATCCCATGGTTCCTGGCACCACCGATACCGATTACTACGCCGGCAAGATCACCGGCGCGGTGCCCGAGCAACTCATCGAGCAGGAACTGCTCGATGAAGAAGTTAGCGAGGTCACCTCGTGAATGAAGTAATTGAACCCAATCTCGGCGAGACCTTGGTCTTCTGGATTTGCGGAGGCCTCGCCGTTGTCGGTGCCCTCGGCATGGTGATTTCCCGCAAAGCAGTACACAGCGCGCTGTGGATCGCTCTGACGATGATCAACCTCGCGATCCTCTACGTGGCCAACTCCGCCCCGTTCCTGGGAATGGTGCAGGTTGTCGTCTACACCGGCGCAGTGATGATGCTGTTCCTGTTCGTGCTGATGGTTGTTGGCGTCGATTCCTCGGATTCACTCATCGAAACGATCAAGGGTCAGCGCGTGGCCGCGCTCCTGCTCGGTGTTGGCCTCACGATCATGCTCGTGGCGGGTCTTGGCGCTGGACTTTCTGGGGCCGGCACCATCGGCCTTGATGCGGCAAATGCTGCCGATGGCGGCAATGTGCAGGGCTTGGCTCGCTTGATGTTCTCCGATTACATCATCGCTTTCCAAGCAACCGGTGCACTGCTGATCACTGCGGCGGTCGGTGCGATGGTGCTCACGCACCGCGAGTACTGGCAGCCCCGCAAGTCCCAGCGCGAACTTTCCCAGGATCGGTTCACCGACGGTGGGCACCCGGGCAATAAGCCCAGCCCTGGTGTCTACGCGCGGCATAACGCTGTTGACACCCCCGCTCTTCTTCCCGACGGAAGCACCAGTGCGATCAGCATCCCGGCACCGCTGCGTGCCCGTGATGATGCGCGTGCGATTGATGTCAACGACATCACCAACGTGCGCCGCCTCACCGAAGGCGAGTCAGAGTGAACCCGTCGAATTACATCCTGCTCTCCGCAGTGCTGTTCAGCATCGGCGCCATCGGGGTTCTCGTTCGCCGCAACGCGATCATCGTGTTCATGTCCGTTGAACTCATGCTCAACGCAGCGAACCTGTCCTTCGTCACGTTCGCTCGGATGAACGGCAACCTGGACGGTCAGGTTGTCGCCTTCTTCGTGATGGTGGTTGCCGCTGCTGAGGTTGTGATCGGTCTGGCCATCATCGTGACCATCTTCCGAACGCGAAGATCCGCATCGATCGATGAACCAAGTCTGCTCAAGTACTAGACAAAAGCATTAGCTGCACAAGACCACACGACCACTGAGGAAAAGGACGACAAGGTGACTGAGTTGATGCCCGCTGAGGGGGTGTTCTCACTGATTTGGCTGCTCATTGCGCTGCCATTGGCCGGCGCAATCGTGCTGCTGTTCGGTGGGCGACGCACCAACTCGTGGGGGCCGTACCTCGGGGTTCTGACGGTCTCGGCCTCGGCCGTGCTCGGTGTGTTGATGCTCCTCGGCCTCCTCGATCGGCCCGCTGAAGAACGCACGGTTGAGCAGACGCTGTTCACGTGGGTCTTTGTCGGAGACTTCCAAGCAGACATGGCCTTCCAACTCGATCAGCTCTCGATGGTCTTCGTACTGCTGATCACGATCGTGGGCGCACTCATTCATGTGTACTCCCTGGGCTACATGGCCCACGACCCAGATCGTCGTAAATTCTTCGGTTACCTGAACCTGTTCGTAGCGGCGATGCTGCTGCTAGTCCTTGCGAACAACTACCTCTTGGTCTACGTGGGCTGGGAAGGTGTGGGTCTTGCCAGCTTCCTGCTCATCGGTTTCTGGCAGGCAAAGCCATCTGCTGCTGCCGCTGCCAAGAAGGCGTTCATCATCAACCGGGTGGGCGATGTTGGCCTGAGCCTTGCGATCATGCTGATGTTCGTCACGTTCGGCAGCGTCTCCTTCGACGACGTATTCCGCTCCACCAGCGAAGCCAGCGAGGGCACGCTCACCGCGATCGGTCTGCTCCTGCTCCTAGCGGCTGCCGGCAAGTCCGCGCAGTTCCCGTTGCAGGCGTGGTTGCTCGATGCGATGGAAGGCCCCACTCCCGTCTCGGCACTGATCCACGCCGCCACGATGGTCACCGCGGGTGTCTACCTGATCGTGCGCAGCAACGCGATCTACAACGCCGCCGTGTGGGCGGCCACCGCCGTGGTAATCGTCGGCCTGATCACCATCTTCATGGGCGCGATCATCGGTTCGGCCAAAGACGACATCAAGAAGTCGCTGGCCGGTTCAACGATGAGCCAAATTGGTTACATGATCTTCGCTGCGGGCCTTGGCCCCATCGGCTACGTCTTCGCGATCTTCCACCTGCTCACCCACGGTGTGTTCAAGGCCGGGCTGTTCCTGGGTGCCGGTTCTGTCATGCACGGCATGAACGACAACGTGAACATGCGCAGGTACGGCGCCCTCAAGGGTTTGATGGTGATCACGTTCATCACCTTCATGGCTGGCTATCTCGCGATCATCGGTATCCCACCGTTCTCCGGCTTCTGGTCAAAGGATGAAATCATCCACGCAGCCTTCGAACGCAACGCGTTCATCGGTATCGCCACGATCCTGGCCGCGGGCATCACCGGTTTCTACATGACCCGGATGATCGCCATGACGTTCTTCGGCAAACCACGCTGGGAAGAGGGTGTGCACCCGCACGAGTCACCCGCTGTCATGACGATCCCGCTGATCATCTTGGCGCTCGGCTCAACGTTCATGGGCATGGCGCTGTTGTTCTGGGGCAATATCGAATCTTGGCTCGAGCCGGTCACTGGCTTTGCTAGCGAACCCACGCCGCTGCCCACCATGTTCTATATCGGTGTGACTCTGGTCGTGGTGATCATCGGTGCTGTCATCGGCTGGATCACCTACGGCGTTAAGCCAGTGCCGATCGATCCTCCGCACGGTTCGTGGCTCACCCGCGCCGCGCGCAAAGATCTCTACGGCGATGCGGTCAACGACGTTCTCGTGGTGCAGCCCTCCTTGGCAACCGCTCGTTACCTGAGCTGGTTCGACGATAAGGGAATCGACGGTTTCGTAAACGGCATTGCCCGCTGGGTCGGCCTGCTCGCCAACACGCTGCGTCGCACGCAGTCCGGTCTCGTCCGTTCCTACGCACTTTCGATGGTGGGTGGCGTCTTTGTTGTCGTCCTCGCCCTGCTTTTGGTGAGGATGAATTGAGTACTTTCCCCTGGTTGACCGCACTCGGGGTGCTGCCGCTTCTTGGCAGCATCGTGGTCGCCCTGCTCCCACGAGCACAGCACACCCTGGCCAAACAGGTCGCGCTTGCAGTTTCTGCGCTGACGCTCCTGCTCACCGTTGTCATGGCCCTGCAGTTCCAAGGTGATTCCACCGAGCCGTTCCAGTTCGTCGAGTCATACCCGTGGATCCCCACGTTTGGGATCAACTACTCCGTTGCCGTCGATGGGATCGGTCTCGTTCTGATCGCGCTCGCCGCAACCTTGGTTCCGATCGTGATCATCGCTGGATGGAACGACGTCCAAGAGGACGACGGCGGTTCGGTGAAGGGTTACTTCGCCCTCGTGCTCGTCCTCGAAGCGCTGATGATCGGCGTGTTCTCGGCAACCGACCTGTTCTTGTTCTACGTCTACTTCGAAGTCATGCTGATTCCGGTCTACTTCTTGATCGGGCGTTACGGTGGCCCGCAGCGCGCTTACGCGGCGGTCAAGTTCTTGATCTACAGCCTCGTCGGCGG
>JANQZS010000019.1 GCA_030728405.1 Candidatus Nanopelagicales bacterium
CCGGCTTTGGTCTGAAGTCGCCTTTTTGGAAGACCCCCATAGCCGATGAACGACGGATTCTCGACGTGATGGTGACCGCGGTCATGGAACTGTGCCACGCAGCTCTTCCGGGTATGCGCGAGCGCGGCTCGGGCACGATCATGAACGTCAGCAGCATCGCCTCCTGGATCACGTCGGGCACCTACTCCGCGGCTAAGTCGTGGGTGACGGTTTTCTCGGAAAGCCTGAGTCGGCAATGTGCCGGGTCTGGGGTGAACGTGACCGCGGTGTGCCCCGGTTATGTGCGAACCGAATTTCACGATCGGGCGGCGATGAACATGACGAAGGTGCCGGGGTGGATGTGGTTGACCCCGCAGCAAGTGGTCGATCAGGCACTGCGTGATGCGAAGAAGAACAAAGCGATCAGTGTGGCCGGGTTGCAATACAAAACTCTTGGTCTCTTTGTGCGCACGGCACCGCGCTGGGTTATTCGACAGATGTCGCCACGTTGACGATTGCTCGGGCTTTCTCGGCAACACTTTTTGCAGACAGCAAGCCCCAACCGCGTAGGGCCGCGGCCACGCGATCAGGTGCGGAGTCAGAGATGGTCACGAACACTGGAGACGCCGGCCACGACTCACTCGTTGAGACTTTCTCTGGCTCCACCAACACTGTGCCGGCGATTCGGCGGTGCGCTGCCCGCTGAGCTAACGCGATGCCGGGCAAGATCGATGCGTCTTTCGCATTAGTAACAATGAGAAGTGGTGAGACCGGGTCGAGTGCGCTGATCTCGTTGCAGATCAAGGGAACTGATCGATCGACTGCGTTGATCCGATGCACAAAAAACGGCACGCTAGCCTCAAGTTCTGCCGCCAATTCACCCGTCGGGTCGGCATCAATGAGCACGATCGTGGTCACGGGCACGGCTTCACCTTAGGGTGTGCGTATGCCTACTGATGCCTGGAATGCCCTGCGTGAACAGATCCTCACCAAAGCCGTGGTGCGCGGCAAAGTGATTTTGTCGAGTGGTCGCGAGGCCGATTACTACGTCGACCTGCGCCGGGTCACTCTCGATGCCGTGGCGGCACCGCTTGTAGGCCAAGTAATGCGTGAAGTTAATTCCTATCTCGACTTTGCAGCAGTGGGCGGGCTCACCCTCGGCGCTGATCCTGTTGCCGCGGCGATGTTGCACGACGCTGCTCGCGAGGGCGTGCTGCTCGATGCATTTGTGGTGCGCAAGAGTGAGAAGCAGCACGGACTGCAGCGCCGGATCGAAGGCCCCGATGTTGCGGGGCGTTCAGTGTTAGCTGTTGAAGACACCTCTACAACGGGTGCTTCGGTGCTCACTGCTGTTGATGCCCTGATTGAAGCTGGCGCAACGGTGGTCGGCGTCAGTGTGATCGTGGACCGTGGCGCACGAGCTGCGGTCGAGGAGCGCGGGTTCACTTACTCAGCGGCGTACTCGCTCGAAGATCTTGGCCTCAGCTGAAATCTGTTTGTTCCTCGGAAATTCCGAGGCGTCGCTCGGCAATCAGTAGGCCCACGACGATCAGAATCCCTACTCCGAAGAGAAGAATCACCATTCCGAGATCTTCGGAAGGTGCGAGCAGGTCACGATCTTCGGTTTGCCACGGCCACAGGGCGCGCAATGAACCCACCATCAGGCCGGTGATGATGACCAGTGTGATCCGGGCGCGATTGGCGAGCAACCACTTCAGAAGAGTGACGAACGAGGCGAGGCCGATGAGCGCCCCGACCGCGAAGAGTGCGAGATAGCCAAAGTTGCGATCGTTGACGGCGCTGATTGTTGTCTCGTACAGCCCGATCGAGAGCAGCAGGAACGAGCCGGAGATGCCGGGTAAAACAAGTGCACAGATTGCGACTGCTGCGGCAAGGACCACCACAACGGGGCTTGGATCCACGATGTTTGCGGGCGGTAACCCTGTGAGCCAAAACAGGAAAACTGCAGCAATAGCAGCAGGAATCAGATCCTGCCAACGCCATTTGCCAGGTGCTGTACGGATGACCATATGTGCGGGAACGTAGACGCCGGCAAGAACGAGACCGAAGAAAAGCGCGCGCATCTGAACGGGGTATTCCTCAAGCAACGGCTCAATGAACCTGGCGCCTAACACCAAGGCAATTCCCATGCCGATGGCAACGGGAATCAGAATGCGCCACGGCAAAGACCGCAGGGTTCGAGTGGCAGAGCGTGCGGATGGGCCACCTGTTCCCAGGCCGGCAAGTTGGCGCAGCGCCAGCACGGCATTCGCTATGGCATTGATCAGCGTCTCGTAAATGCCGACGATCAAGGCGACGGTTCCACCGCTCACGCCGGGGATGACTTCAGCGACACCCATCAGCGCGCCACGGATCAGGTTGGTCAGGGTTGCAAGCACGCAGTCACGGTAGCGGTTATCGTCACGCACGTGAGTGACGTCGACGGTGCCGAGCTGCACGAGTCGGATGATCTTGAAGTGGGCGTGGGTCCGCACCCGCTCCCGTGGCCCGAAGATTCGCGTTACGACCCGGAACTTCTCGAGGCTGGTGATCGCCGTAATGTGGTGGATCGTTACCGGTACTGGCTGATGGCAGAAATCGTCGCGGATTTAGATACCCGCCGGCACGGTTTCCACGTTGCGATCGAAAACTTTCAGCACGACTTCAATATCGGTTCTGTTGTGCGCACCGCTAACGCGTTCCTTGCCGCCGAGGTGCACATCGTGGGGCGCAAGCGCTGGAACCGACGTGGGGCAATGGTTACCGATCGCTACCAGCACATTCGCCATCACGAGGATGCGCAGCACCTGAAGGCGTGGACCGCGACAAACGACTTGGTCCTCGTCGGAATCGACAATCTGCCCGGCTCGGTGCCGATTGAGACCAATCCGCTCCCCGAGAACTGCGTGCTGCTTTTCGGCCAGGAAGGGGTCGGTCTGACCCCCGAGGCCCATGCTGCGTGCGATCGCGTCCTCTCCATCGCTCAATTCGGCAGCACTCGCTCCATCAACGTGGGAGCAGCCGCCGCGATTGCGATGCACTCATGGATTGGCACCTACGCGCGCATTCCTGAATAGGAATCCCTGACTAGGATGTAAACGCAATCATGGTCGTGGACGAGCCTCGGCCTACCCGATTTTGTAGGAGAACCGATGCCTATCGCATCCCCCGAGGTCTACGCCCAGATGCTCGACCGAGCCAAGGCTGGCAAGTTCGCCTACCCGGCGATCAACTGCACCTCATCACAGACCATCGTCGCCGCGATCCGCGGTTTCGCAGAGGCCCAGTCCGACGGAATCGTCCAGGTGTCGTGGGGCGGCGCGGAATTCGCCTCCGGCCAGACCGTCAAAGACATGGTCGCCGGTGCCACCGCACTCGCTGAGTTCGCGCACTCCATTGCCAAGCATTACGACGTCAACATCGCACTGCACACCGATCACTGCCCCAAGGAAAAGCTCGAGGGGTTCATGGAGCCGCTCATTGTGATCTCGCAGAAGCGCGTGGCCAAGGGCCTCGAGCCGCTGTTCCAGTCGCATATGTGGGACGGCTCGGCAGTGCCATTGACAGAGAACCTCGACATCGCATCGCGCATGCTCGATGCCTGTGCAAAGGCCAACATCATTCTCGAGATCGAGATCGGCGTTGTGGGCGGCGAAGAAGATGGCATTGAAGCCACGCATGATGCAAAGCTCTTCTCGACGGTTGAAGATGGTCTTGCAACTGTGGAGGCACTCGGCCTTGGTGAGCGCGGCCGCTACATGGTCGCCGCGACCTTCGGCAATGTGCACGGCGTCTACAAGCCTGGCAACGTGGTGCTCACCCCGTCGATCCTCAACGACATCCAGACCGCGGTCGGTGCCAAGACCGGCAAGGACAAGCCGTTCGATTTGGTTTTCCACGGCGGATCAGGCTCCTTGCTCAGCGAGATCCGTGAGGCACTCGACTACGGCGTGGTCAAGATGAACATCGATACCGACACCCAGTACGCGTTCACCCGCCCGGTTGCCGATCACATGTTCAAGCACTACGACGGCGTGCTCAAGGTTGATGGCGAGGTTGGCAACAAGAAGCAGTATGACCCCCGCGCCTGGGGCAAGCTGGCCGAAGCATCGATGGCCGCCCGTGTGGTGTTGGCCTGTGAGGATCTGCGCTCAGCGGGCACGCACGTCGCGTAACCAAAACGAACACGGTGTTGTTGGCTTAGTTTAACTAACTTAGCTAAACTAGCAGCATGAGCATGGTCAATATCCACGAGGCAAAAACGCACCTGTCCAAATTGGTCGAGCAGGTGGAACAAGGCGAGACCGTAATTATTGCGCGAGCTGGGAAGCCCGTTGCTCGATTGGTCCCACTCGAGCAACAGGTTCCACGGTCCCGAAGTGGCTTTCTCTCCGGCGCTTTCACGACGCCGCAGGATTTCGACACCATGGCAAGTGAACAGATAATCGCTCTTTTCCAAGGCCGCGAATGAGCTATTTGCTCGACACTCAATTGCTGCTCTGGCTTGCATCTGAAGAGGATCGACTGAGTGATTCCGTTCTCACGATTGTCAATGATGAGTCGATCGATTCAATATTTAGCGTTGCGAGCATGTGGGAAGTTGCAATTAAGACCTCGCTGAAGCGACCAGATTTTCAGGTCGACGGGAGAGTTTTGCGACGCGGACTTTTGGAAGCTGGGTTCCCAGAGTTGCCAATAGAAGCGCAGCACGTCCTCGCGGTTCAGGATTTGCCAGATATTCATGGTGATCCCTTTGACCGCCTCCTCGTTGCGCAGGCTCGCGTTGAAGGATTGATTCTGCTCACGACAGATGTTCGGCTCGCGGGATATGGCCCAACTGTCCGAGTGGTCAAGTAGGACGAGTATCCAAGTATGAGTAGCGAGGTGAGCGTGCCTGACGTCTCCGTTCCCGATGATGGCAAGGTGGGCTCATGGAAATAGGTCAGAACCTCATCGACGGACCCCCGCCCACTCTGCTCCCGGCTGACTCGGCTGCCCTTGCCGATATCGCAGCTGGCATGAGCCCTGATCAGATCGCGCGCCGGCATCCCTCGAGTTCTCTGGCGTGGGCGCTGCTCGCAGAACAAGCCTGGTCAGAAGAAAAGGTGATGGAGGCTTACGCCTTTTCTCGCGTGGGTTACCACCGTGGACTTGATGCCCTTCGCCGCAACGGTTGGAAGGGTCACGGCGCAGTGCCGTGGAATCACGAGCCAAATCAAGGCTTTTTGCGGTGCCTGCAGATTCTGGGAACAACGGCTGGCGCAATCGATGAGGCCGGCGAGCGTGAGCGCATCAATGCCCTCATCCTCGACTGCGATCCCACACTGCCCACCGTCTAGCCCGGACAGCCAGGCGGATGGATAGCGTGCCGTTATGTCATCACAGCAGACGCTGATCATCGGCGGGGGAATCTCTGGCATCGCGTGCGCGAATGCTTTGCGAGCATCGGGTGCAGACATTCACATCATTGATCGCGGCAGAGTCCTCGGTGGTCGGATGGCATCGCGGCGCCTGCGCGAAACCGGCACAGCCTTTGATGGTCACGTCGTCGACTACGGCGCGTCCTATTTCACTGCATCCGATCCGGAATTTGTTTCGCAGGTGAACGAGTGGATCGAATCTGGAGTTGTGCGCGCCTGGACCGATGGGTTTCACATTGCTGAGGGTGAAGAAATCATCGGTGTGAAAAGCGGTCCGATGCGTTACGCAGCACCAGCTGGTTTGCGTTCGATCGTGGAACACATGGCATCAGAAATAGGTACAGAGCAGATCACACAGCCGTATGAAGTAGCTGGCCTTTCCCACGATGGCACTTCTTTTCATGCGGATGATTTCGAAGCATCGGCCGTGGCGTTGTGCTTGCCACTTCCGCAAGCACAACGTTTTGCTGCACCAGAAATGCTGACCAGCATTGAGCATGTGTGGGAACCGGTGATCGCGGTGACGGCGGTTTTTGAGGAACGGTGCTGGCCTGAAATAGACGGTGTGTTCGTCAACGACAACCCGGTCATCACCTGGATTGCAGATGATGGTGCGCGGCGCGGTGACGGCGCACCGGTGCTCGTGGCGCATGTGAACCCGGTGCTTGCGGCGGGCCACCTGGACGATCCTGACTCGGTGACCGGACTCGCCATTGCTGCGATGTCTCGTGTCTTGGGCATCACGGAACTGCCGAGCTGGGCCAGCGCCCACCGTTGGTCTTTGGCAAAACCGATGGCAGGTGAGCCCGATCTCATGTGGCTGCACCCAGAGTTACGGCTTGGCATGGCCGGAGATACATGGGCGGGTAGCCCCAAAGTGGAGTCTGCGTGGCTCTCGGGCCGGGCCTTGGGTACTGCACTGGCATAGCGGATCTGGCATGGCCGATTTGCGATAGCCTCATCCCTCGTGCCAGCAATCGTGCTCGTCGGGGCCCAGTGGGGCGACGAAGGAAAAGGTAAAGCGACCGATCTCCTCGGAGGCCGTGTCGATTACGTCGTGCGTTACCAAGGCGGCAACAACGCTGGTCACACCGTGGTCATCGGGGATCGCAAGTTCGCCCTCCACCTCCTGCCCAGCGGCATCCTGACCCCGGAAGTTGTGCCTGTGATTGGCAACGGTGTGGTGATTGACCCCGCAGTTCTGCTAGCCGAGATGGCCGGACTTGAAGCCCAGGGAGTGAATACCTCCAAACTGGTGATCAGCGCGAATGCGCACCTCATCACGCAATATCACGTGACCCTCGACAAAGTGACCGAGCGATTCCTCGGCAACGCCAAGATCGGCACCACCGGTCGCGGAATCGGGCCGACCTACAGCGACAAAATCGGCCGGATCGGCATCCGCGTGCAAGATTTGTTTGACCCGAGCATCCTGCATCAGAAAGTAGAAGCGGCACTGTCCGGTAAGAACCAGATCTTGGTGAAGATCTTCAACCGCCGCGCACTCGACGTTGATGCGATCACGGAGGAGCTGCTCTCCTACGCCGATCAACTTCGCCCCTACGTTGCCGACACCTCACTGCTGTTGAACAACGCACTCGATGAGGGCAAGGTTGTTCTGCTCGAGGGCGGTCAGGGAACGCTGCTCGACGTTGACCACGGCACCTACCCATTTGTCACCTCGAGCAACCCCACTGCGGGCGGTGCCTGCACCGGAAGCGGCATTGGTCCAACGCGCATCACTCGGGTGATCGGAATCCTTAAGGCGTATACAACTCGCGTTGGATCAGGCCCGTTCCCGACCGAACTGCTTGACGAAGACGGTGAGCGGTTGCGCACCATCGGCGGAGAGCGCGGTGTCACCACCGGGCGCCCGCGCAGGTGCGGCTGGTTCGATGCGCCGATCGCAAAGTTTGCAACGCGCGTCAATGGTCTTACCGACATCTTCTTGACCAAGCTTGATGTGCTGACTGGCTTTGAGAAAATCCCCGTGTGTGTGGCATACGAAGTTGACGGGGTTGTCACCACGGAACTACCCGTTACCCAAACTGGTTTCCATCACGCTAAGCCGGTGTATGAGTACCTGCCCGGTTGGTCGGAAGACATCTCCGGTGCCAAGACGGTTGAGGACCTCCCGGCGAACGCGCGTTCCTACGTGCAGTTCCTCGAGGACGTTTCGGGCACCCGAATCAGTGCTATCGGTGTGGGTCAAGACCGCGACGCAACGCTGTCCGTGCACGATCTGCTCGACTGAACGAGCAGATCGTGACGAGCGCACAACACGAACTGCCCGTCGAGCCGGCACGCTGGCCCTGGAGCAACGACCTCGAGTTCATCCACGGTGACGTCACGCTCAATCCCTTCCGTGAGAGCGACGCACCCGAGCTCTTCGAGGCTCTCGACGACGACGTCACGTGGGAGCACGTCCGCGGACGTCCCTCGTCATCGACCGACGTCGCCACCACCATGGCGGCAGCGCATAGCAACGGTAGGTGGCCCTTCGTCGCGCGTCTGGGTGATCGCATTGTCGGAACCACGTCGTTCCTTGAGCTCTCGACAATTGATGCCCGATGCGAGATCGGCTTCACGGTCTATGCGCGTGAGGTATGGGGAGGCCCCGTCAATCCCACATGCAAGCTCCTGATGATGCAGTGGGCCTTTGAAGAATGTGGAATGAACCGGGTGCAGTTGAAGACCGATCTGCGCAATCTGCGCAGTCAGAACGCCATCGCGAAGTTGGGGGCCGTTCGCGAGGGGGTTCTGCGCGGCTATCAGCGTCGAGCCAACGACACCATCCGCGACACCGTCATGTACTCGGTTCTTGCTACCGAGTGGCCGCAGGTCAAGAACGGGCTCACTGACCGGCTACGCCCCTAATTGTCCTGAACAATTAGGGAGTTCTAAGGTTCGACCACGCACTACTTCGAGGAGTCACCATGAGCTTCACCGCCGATCCCGCAGAGGGCAAGCGCGTCTACGACCTTGACCGCAGTTATGTTTTTCATTCCTGGAGTGCACAGGCAGCACTGAAGCCGATGTGTATCGCCGGCGGTGAAGGCAGTTACTTCTGGGACTACGACGGCAACCGCTTCTTGGACTTCTCTTCACAACTCGTGAACGTCAACATCGGTCATCAGCACCCCAAGGTGATCAAGGCGATTCAAGACCAGGCTGCAACGCTGGCCACCGTTGCACCGCAGCATGCCAATGACAAGCGCGGAGAAGCAGCCGAGCGCATCGTTGGTATTGCCGGACCGAACATGGCAAAGGTGTTCTTCACCAACGGTGGTGCCGATGCAGTGGAGAACGCAATCCGCATGGCGCGACTGCACACCCACAAGCACAAGGTGCTCTCCGCATACCGCTCGTATCACGGCAACACCGGCACAGCGATTCAGGCAACGGGTGATCCACGCCGCTGGCCCAACGAGTACGCATCGCAGCAGGTGCACTTCTTTGGGCCGTACCTTTACCGCACGGAGTTCTGGGCGCAGAACGAGGAGCAGGAAGCCGAACGCGCCCTTGAGCACCTTGAGCACGTGATCCAGTTCGAAGGCCCCAACACCATCGGTGCGATCCTGCTCGAGTCGGTAGTTGGTACCGCCGGCATTCTGGTGCCACCGCCCGGTTACCTCGAAGGGCTTCGCGCGCTCTGCGACAAATACAACATCATGTGGATCGCCGACGAGACCATGTCGGGCTTTGCCCGCACCGGAAAGTGGTTCGCATTCCAGAACTGGGCAGCCCAACCCGATTTGATCGTCTTTGCCAAGGGTTCAAACTCGGGTTATGTGCCCGTGGGTGGCGTAGTGATCTCCGGAGACATCGCAGCAACCTTTGATGAAAAAGTGTTCCCGGGCGGGCTCACCTACTCCGGACACCCACTGGCAGCAGCTTCCATCGTGGCCTCGATCGATGCGATGAAGGAAGAAGGCATCGTCGAAAACGCAGCCGCGATCGGTGCGAACGTGATCGGCCCAGCCCTTCGCGAGATGCAAGAGCGGCACCCCGTGATGGGAGATGTGCGCGGCCTTGGTGTGTTCTGGGGCATTGATCTGGTGACCAACCGCGAGACCCGCGAGCCAATAGCTCCTTACGGTGGCACATCCCCAGCCATGGTCGAACTGGTCACTGAGTCAAAGAAGCGGGGACTCATGCCGTTCATCAACTTCAATCGCT
>JANQZS010000020.1:0-5317 GCA_030728405.1 Candidatus Nanopelagicales bacterium
AGCTGGCTAACCCACCCGTGGTGGTGTGTCGCGGATCTGGCCATTTAGCCGCGTCCGGTTTTTGGGGTGACACTCGGGTGGATGATTCGCACGTTATGCACATTTGACCCCACTCCCCAATTAAGTGCCCCGGGGGGTCGGTCGGTCTTTGCGTGGTACAAATGTGGCACAAATTTGGATTTTGTGAGGGAATGGACGAGTTGGCCTGTAAGCCGGATTCTGTTCCTCGGCACCTCTCGGTGACCGATTCGGTGATCATCCATCTGCGGCCACTGTTGCCAGTGACCTGGTGCGGTCTACCCGCAGACATTGAGCGGGCCGCTCGCCTGCGCAGATCGGTTGCCCGATCCTCTTGACCTTGCTCCAAGTGGGGTTTACCTAGCCACTGCAGTCACCTGCAGTGCTGGTGGTCTCTTACACCGCCGTTTCACCCTTACCTTGATTGCTCAAGGCGGTCTGTTTTCTGTGGCACTGTCCCGCGGGTTTCCCCGGGTGGGCGTTACCCACCACCTTGCCCTGTGGAGTCCGGACTTTCCTCGATGCGATTGCTCACGCCGCGATCACCCGGCCAACTCGTCCTCCGAAAGGGTATTGCCTAGACCTCACAATGGCCAATGTCGCGCTCATTTCGTCCGCGATAGCGTGCCCCAATGCTGTTCCTACTGCCGCCGAGTGAAGGCAAGACGACGCCGGAGGTGGGCCCCACATTCTCCGCCCAAAACCTGAGCTACCCGTCCCTCAATGAAACTCGCACGATCGTGCGAAAAGCACTCATCGAACTGTGTAAAACACATCCAACTCGCGCTGCGAAAGTCCTTGGCCTTGGACCAAAGCAAATCGGCCTCGTCACAGTCAATGCCCATCTAGCTAAGGCGCAATGCGCGCCCTCAATTGAGATCTACACGGGTGTTCTGTATGACGCTTTGGATTTCGCTTCCCTTCCAGCGGCCGCGCGAAAGCGTGCACACACCCGCGTCCTGATTTCCTCTGCCCTCTTTGGGTTTGTTCGCCCGCAAGATCCGATCCCGGCCTACCGACTGAGCGGTGATACGTCGCTACCCCCATTGGGAAACTTGGCCCACATTTGGCGTGCACCTGCCCAGTCTGTCCTCGAATCCACCAGCGGACTGCTGATTGATTTGCGTTCAGGTGCATATACAAACCTCGCACCGATCCCGACCGAACTCGCTTCTCGAAGTTGTATCGCCAGAGTGCTGTTGGAGAAGAACGGAAAGCGCTCCGTGGTGAGCCACCACAACAAGGCAACGAAAGGACGCCTGATCCGAGCCGTGCTGCAAACCTCAGGATCGGCCCGTTCACTAGATGAATTAGTGCCATTTCTTGCAGGGATCGGATTCGCCGCGGAGCTTGTTGATGAGCCCAAAAAAGGTATCCCCCGCCTAGACATTGTGGTTACGGAAGCCTGAATTCCGACTACAGCACGGACTTTGTTTACGAAACACAAACAATTCCCTAGCCGTCCTCACATGTTGGTGGATCACAGTGGCTCTACGAACACTTTCACTCCGAACCACTTACTGAGAGGAATCATCATGAACTCAAAGAATCGCTCAACAGGTAAGACTTGGGCTGCTCGCGCAGCAGCTATCGGAATCATCGGCGCTGTGACACTATCGGGAGCAGCCGCAGTTCAGGCCCACGACAATGGCGCGGGCAAATCGCGCGGTGGAAGCCCCCTCTCCACTCTTGTTACTGCAGGCACCATCACCACAGCTGATGCTGAAGCCGTAAAGACGGCACTTGAAACCGAGCGCGAAGCCAATCGCGATGCGCATCAAGCAGAGATGAAGGCAGATCGCGACGCCGCACTAGCTGCACTCGTGAGTGCCGGAACCCTCACTCAGACACAGGCCGATGCGATCAAGGCAGCCGACAAGCGCGGACTGCGTGACTTGGTGCAGAACGGCACGCTGACCCGCGCCGACATCACGGCCCTAAAAGAAGCCTTCAAGTCTGGCCATGACGCAGCCAAGGCCGAACACCAAGCGGAGATGAAAGCAGAGCGCGACGCTTCACTTGCAGCACTCGTCAAGGCTGGGACTCTCACTCAGGCCAAGGCCGATGCGGTCTCATCAGCGCTGGACGCAGCGCCCCAGCGAGGCGGCAAATCCGGAAAACACGGCGGAATGCAAGGCGGCCGTCGTTAATTAATAGCGGTAATTATTTAACAGCTGCATTAAAATGGGCGGTTCCGATACCGGAGCCGCCCATTTTTGTGCTTGCTACTTCACGTTCCGTCTGGAACCTTGACGCCGCGAAGGTGGGAGGACTCAGAAAAACTAAACATTGAAGCGTTCCCCTCGGGGAACCAGGCCAAACTTGTGATGGAGCATGGCCTTAACTCCATCCGATACACGCTATGTAGAGGTGCATCGATGGCAAGACCGACCAACAGCTTGATTGGCGATACGTGCGCCACAACCAACACATGCTCACCGGGGTAACGCGCAAGCACCTCTTTGCGAGCACGATCTACTCGATCACGACACTGATCGAAGGACTCACCGCCCGGCGGCGCAACGCTTGTCGTAGCGAGCCATTCCTGCATTTCATGTGGCCAGCGCGTGCGCACTTCGGTAAAAGTGAAGCCGTCCCAATCGCCAAATGAGCACTCGGCAAAATCGTCGATGATCTCCACTGCGAGACCCGTGGCAGCCGCCACGATCTGGGCTGTCTGCTGGGTGCGTAGTAATGGTGAGGAGATGATTCGGGTGATCTCGCCGCGCTCAGCCAATTCCAGTGCGAGAGCTTCAGCTTGCGCCACTCCAATGGGCGCGAGGGGTAAATCCGCACCTCCCAAGCCGCTAAATCTCTTCTCCAGAGAGAACGCAGTGGCGCCATGACGAGCGAGGTGGGTATAGGTAGGAACCCCCACTTCGGCCCAACCCACCATCACGTTGGGTAGTGGTGACTCAGCCAGCTCCTCAAGTATTTCCGCTTCTTGAACGTCGCCAATAATGTCGGAGAACTCGGATAGACGAGAAATCGTTGCTGAACCGTTTGCTTTCACCGAGTCGAGAACTTCATTGACCAGCGCATCGGCCGCTTTGTTTTCCTCGCGCGGGATCCAGACGTAGTTCACGCACTCAGGCGGGTGGGCATCGCGCACCTTGATCGCGAGCGCTCGCATGTCCTCATGCTTGATCTTCCAGCGACCCGACATTTGCTCGACGACGAGTTTGGAATCCATTCGCACTTCAACGCGGGCGGTGGGATCAAGGCTATGAATATATGAAAGGCCTGCTAGCGCACCGGAATACTCAGCAACGTTGTTTGTCGCAACCCCGAGGTACTCAGCCAATTCGGCAAGAACCTCACCGGTAGCAGCATCACTAACCACAGAGCCGTAGGCGGCCGGACCAGGGTTTCCGCGTGATCCACCGTCGGCTTCGATCCGATATGTGCGGGCCATGGATACAGACCGCTACAGACCGGACTCAGGGGTGCGCACCAGGATCCGGCGGCACTCCTCGCATCGCAAAACCTCATCGGGCGCAGCCGCTCGGAAGGACTCGATGTCTGTGGGTGGAAGTTCCAAACGACACCCTTCGCAGCGGCCACGATGGATACGGGCGGCCCCTAGGCCGCTGTGATCGGCGCGCACTTTTTCAAACAGCGTGAGCAAATCAGCTGGAACGCCAGCGGCCAAACTTGCTCGCTCGGCTTCAACTTCAGCACGCTCGGCGTTGATTTCACCCATGAGGCGCGACACGCGGGCGGCCATGGCAGATTCATCTTCAGCAAGCGCATCTCGCTTGTCGGCTAAGACAGTTACTGCAGCATTCGCGCCATCCAGGCGCTCCATGATCTCTAGTTCAACGTCTTCTAGGTCGCTCTGCCGCCGAGCAAGGGATTCGACTTCCTTTTGCAAGTTCTGCAACTGCTTGGGATCACTGATCGATCCAGAATCCATGAGGTCTGAATCCTTGCGAGAGCGCTCGCGCACGCTTTCTACGTCGAGTTCGGCTTTAGCAAGTTCCCGACGCAGATCGGAGGCGATGATTTCCGCGGCAGCAGCCTGATCGCGAATCTTCGAAAACTCGGATCGAAGAGCAGCGAGTTCACCGGATTCGGGCAAGGTTGCGGCGCGGTGGGCCAGCTGCGACAGCCTGGTGTCTTTCTCTTGCACCTCGAGCAGCAACAGCTGCGCGGTGGGGTCCGCCTTCAGGTCAACCTCCGGTATGCCAGTTCCACGGGTCGGTCACGACCGCGGATACTCGGAGTTCCACACTAGCCCCACCTGCTGCCAGGTCTGCCGCTAGTTGAGCCGCAGCGACAGGTAGCCATGGCCACTCCCCCGCCCAATGCGGCACATCAATGAGTGCACAAGAGGAATCTGCACGGTGATCCTGTGTCCGGTGATGCCGAAGATCTGAAGTCACGTACACATCAAGATCTGCCACCAATGGCAGAAGCGAATCTCCCGCTCCACCACACACTCCAACAGTTTCAATCATGGCATCCGGCTCTCCAGCCACTTTGATGCCAGCACCGGTGGATGGCAATGCAGCCGCGACCTGATCAGCAAAATCCCGCAAACTGATCGGTGTTGGTAACCGCCCCTTACGACCTGTTCCTAAGTGGGGATCAGAGGCGAGTGGATCAATGGGTTGTAGATCGACGACGCCAAGTGCAGCAGCGAAGGCATCTGATACCCCCGGACGCGCATGATCGGCATTGGTATGGGCCGCATACAAAGAAATCCCATTGCGAATCAATTCCTCAACCACTACGCCACGCGCAGTGGTTGAGGCCACGGTGTGCACCCCATGCAGAAAAAGTGGGTGGTGCGTGATGATCATCTCGGCGCCGCAGTCGATCGCCTCTTGAACTACAGCAAGCACCGGATCCACCGCGAAAACAATCGACGTGACGGAGTTGTCGGGTGAACCGCTCACTAAACCGATCGCATCCCAATCAGCGGCGATAACAGGTGGATAGCGCTGCTCAAAAGCATCGACCACCGCACGCACCGTTGTAGGCATGGCGCTGAGATTACCCACTTGGGGTCACTTCTGTCTGCGCGCGCACGTTAAGCACCACCAAAAGAATCACACCCACAGCACAGAGCACCAGCGCAACCCTCGGGATCGGAATTAGTGCGCCAATTGCAGCTCCCAATGTCCAAGAAACCGGGATTGTTACGATACTTCGGAAAGTCGACTGTGAATTGTGTTCACCGAGAAGCCGAGCGGTGGCCATGCGCGTTGAGGTTACAAAAGATCCGGTGGGGGCAATCGCAGAGATGTTCACGCCTCGGATACTGACGATAGTCGCTCCCAGCACTCCCATAGCC